>DAOQAX010000025.1:0-16216 GCA_035354395.1 Bacteroidales bacterium
GGTACCGATCTTCAGGTTGAGTGTCTCCCTTCTGGCAAAATCAAAATAAAGAACTTCAAAACTGTGAATACCTTTTTCAAGTGCAGCGAAAGCCTCCTTAGATATCTCGTAATGAATACCGTCATTATTTATAAGCTCCTTCCCATCTAAATATAGCCGACTGCCATCGAATGATTCCAGCAGAAAGCGATACACATCTGTTTCGGGAATTATAAAACTACCTGTAAAACGTACCGCAAAATGGTCATCAACCCGGGGTTGGATTTTTGCAAGTGTCACTGAATCAAGAATAAAAGACCGTATGATTTTTTGCCGGTTAAAATCAGGTAATGTTATCCAGTTCCCTTCACAGTAGTCAGCTTTCACCTTTTTTTCGCCTTTTTTACGTGCGGGAGATATTAATAATTTCTCGATTTTTTTCTCTGCCACACGACTCTTGTTTCCATCCTGAACATAAGCAGACATTAGGGTTGTCTCATGAATACAGATCTTTGTTTCTGATGTTTTACAGATTCTGAATTCACCTTTTTCCTTAAAATAAATATCCCCGTGCTGGCTCTCTTCTTTTTGTACAAAAACCGTTGTTGAATCAATAAAATATTGTTTATCAGCAGTTAATAACGGAGGATTAATCCGGTTATAATTTACCGGTTTTTCAATTATCCATGAGTCGAAGGTTATTCCGGCAGAATCAATGGCCTGGGCAAACATGGTATTACCAACGATGTTCACATTAAGAAAGTGGTGAACATCACGGGTTTTTGCATCATACCATGTTTTATTGGCTGCTGCCTTGTCGAGTACTCCGCCACCTCCGCCCAGAGTAACGTAGGTAACACCATTCACCGGATCAACCTTTTCATTGTTAATAGGCCATGTTCTCTCGTAATTATGAACATGACCATTTAAAACCATATCGACGCCGTATGTTTCATAAAGTCGTTTCAGGTGCATTACATTAGGATCTCCATGAACTGCCAGTTGATACCAGGTATTTCCGTACGAATTTTCAGAAGAGGAATAAACAGGGTGGTGGTGTACCATTATCTTCCAGGTTTCGCCTGAAGAAGCCAGCAGTTTTTCAAGATTTTTATATTGAGCCGAACCGGGTAAGATATCTTTATTGGTGTCAACAAATATAAAAATGACATTACCTTTCTTTACAGTATAGAACCATTCGGGAGAAGGCAGATCAAAATATCTGTAATACCAATCTGCATTCTGTTCATGGTTACCAGGTGCCGGATAGATGGGGAAAAAGCGCAGAATATCTTTTGCAGGCTTAAAAAACTCTTCAGTCCAATAGTCTTTATCCGGGCCTCTCCTTACCAGATCACCGGCATGAACTATAAAAGAAGGATGTTCACGGTATATAAGATTTGACAATCTGCCCCAGACTAAAGGATTGTGTTGTGTGTCACCTACTACAGCAAATGATACCGGCATCTGATTATAATCAGGAATGCTAAGCGGGGTAACAGGGCCACAGACAGTATCACCAGACTGGCTGACTGACACTACTTTGTAGAAATACGATCTTCCTGATTTTAAACCAGTGATCTTCACATTATGAAAAATATCAAATTTCTCCACTACAGCCGTTTGCTTAAAGGCCGGACTTAAAATATTTAATTCTCCAGGGGCAAGATAAACTATATCTTTACCTGGTTCGGATGTTTCCCAAAGAATACTGAAGGAATCTTCATTTACCTGCTGTACGTATGGTTCGACGATGAATCTTATTTCGGAAGGTGCCTGTGCTGCAGATATCACACAAAGACCAAGAGCTGCTCCTAAGGCCAATATTTTAGTATATGTTTTGCGCATAATATTTAATTCGATAAACTTTTTTCTCAACAACAACATTTTAAACTATTTCCATTAAATAAACCTTAAAATATTACAGTTAAGTCCGGTTTACTTTTAAATATCATAACTGTAATAATAAGCTTTTGAATATTATCTTTTGTAAAAGCACTCCCTGCACCTGTTAACAGAACAATACAGATGCTTAATATGCTGACATACTTATCCATGTTGGCTTTTATAACAACAAACCCAACAAACAGATATATGATTAACAATAAATGGTTTAGACAAAAGAAGCTGTCTCAAAAGCCCTGTATTACCCCCACCCCCCTAAAGGGGGCCTTGTAAGATACTGGCATTTAACAAGTCCCCTTTAGGCCTGCACTGACCAAAGCGTCAGTGGGATTTAAGGGTAAATAAGGATTAAAACCTTTTGATACAGCCTCTTTTTAGATGAATGATAATTCAATAGTGTTTTTCCCTAGAATTTAGGAGTAATACTTCCATTATTATTGGTATCCCACCAGAGCGGAATATTCTCCAGATCTTCAGTCACACCATTTCCAAGCAATGGAATAGCAGCTTTTACCTGTTCAGGCTGAGCGTTGTATTCTTTCATCGGGAATGGCAATCTTGTTATTATTTGTCCATCTGCAAGATTGATATTTGCATTGACAGAAACAACTTTTGGATAGATCTTTGGTAACCTGGTTCTTCTGTATTCAGCAAAGGCTTCAACCCCATTTGGGAAGAAAGACAACCATTTCTGAGTTATAATCTGTTCATACTGATCTTCCGGGTTGCTTGAAAATTTCACCGGAATATCGGAAGCGGCAGGATGATTATAACCATAATCTTCAGGAGCAACCGGAGTATTTTCGCTATCGATATATTTCTGAATTGAATCAGCGGAGATCGTAGTCCATTGTTTCATGGAAACCCTTATGCCTTCATCATAAGCAGCCTTGGCAGTCACACCCATGTTCCATCCTCTCCATGCACCTTCTGCTTTCAGAAAATGTGTTTCACATGAATATAATATGGGTATAGGAAGGGTGAGCTTTGTATTGGCATTCCATCTTGTAGTATTCAGACATGAATGATACATTGCATAGTTGTACTCAGTAGTAGTTCTGAATCCGTTGGCAAAGCCATGGAACCCGCCGATGTTGGCAACAAGTTCAGGAATCGTCGACATTTTCGGGTCTGCTACGGGTGCAAAATACTGCTCCATACGCGGATCCTTATAACCTTTCAGAAAACTTTCAATACTGGAACTCATCAGACTTGAATACCAGGGGTTAACCCTGCATAAACCATTTCCCAATTCATCCCAATTGATCACAGCTAAAAATGCATCATCAGCATTGGTGCTCATTGTAGATCCTGCCGCAGCAGCCTCACCTTCTGTTTTAGCCTTATCAGGATCAATATTGGAGATACGTATGGCCAGTCTCAATCTGAGGGTGTTTGCAAACTTAAGCCATTTGCTGACATCACCGTCATAAATCATATCTCCCACACCAAACGCGTTGGCTGTTGGATTGACTGCAACTGAGGCGGTCATAATATCAATAGCTTTTTTAAGGTCATCAAACATCAGGTAGTAAACCTCTTTCTGACTTTGGTAAGTAGTATTCTCCTTTCCGACACCTGCATCAGTATAAGGGATCGGTCCGAAAAAATCTGTAACCTGTTGTAATAGCCAGACTTTCCAGACAAGTGCAATAGCATAATTATTCTGAAGTGAAGATTCATCTTTTGATATGTCAAAAATACACTGTAGTGCTGGTATCGCCTTTGAATATATACCTACAAAACCTGAGCTATGATAACTTAAGTTCAACATATTCTGCTCATAAGTTATATCCATTATGCACATTAAACCGCTTAAATGATTGCCCACTGTTCTGGACATACGGTTGTAGTTATCGGTGGTTAGCCAGTTGCAACCCTCAATCTGTGCTGTGGAGAATAAACCTGCAAGTTCTTTTGGGCCCACCTCCATCAATTTAGATTTATTGACGTTATATTCATCGAATTTCTCAGTACAGGAAATCAATGAAGAAATCGCTGCTACTATAAAGAGAAACCTCATGAATACACTATTTGATTTATATCTTTTCATATTTCTTAAATATTAGTCGTTAATCATTATAATGTAAGTTTGAGATTGAAACCAATGGTTCTCATTCCTGGGAGGAAAGCGCTTTCTGCTCCCTGTCCTGTTCTTCCGGAATCATAGGTCATGTCAGGATCAAACCATTTGCAGTCATTATAGATATAAAACAGGTTACGGCCTACAGCAGAAACCCTTAATCCTTTAACAACATTACTCTTTAAAGGAATATTATAACCCAGAGTAAACTCGCGTAATCTTGAATTAGTCGCATCGTGGCTGAACAACTCACCGCAACCGTTACTAATACGACCACCCAGGGCTCTGTAATACGATTCAGCATCAACCGTCACATTATTCTTTGTTCCATCAGCAAAAACCCCGTCAACCAAAATACCGCCCTCACGACCAACAAGTGAAGCTTCGCTTGTTCCGCATGCCAGCATCCATGCCTCGGTGGAAGATCCTCTTACACCGCCATAGTTTAAATCAACCATAAATGACATGTCCCAATTCTTATAACTGAAGCTGTTTGTAATAGATCCCCTCCAGTCATAGTTGAAGTTACCAAGGTATAATCCCAGGTTAGTATCTGAAGTCGTTTCTATTACCGGTATACCATTTGCAGCTACGACAACATTTCCATTATCGTCGCGTTCAAAACCTTTTGTATACATTTCTCCGAAAGGTCTTCCCTCCAATACCCAGCATTCACCTATTGATAAGTTAGGTGCTTGGATCTCATACTTTGGAAGCTTATCAGTTAATGAAATAACCTCATTAATATTTCTGGAGAAATTCACATTTGCTTCCCAACTGAAATCTGACAATTTGACCGGTACTGCATAAAGTGCAACTTCAATACCTTTGTTCTGGATATTTCCACTGTTTATATATCCGTTGCTATATCCAGAAGAAGGTACCATATTGACATTCATTAACTGGTTATATGTATTTGTCTTATACCAGGTGAAATCAAATCCCAACCTGTTGTCAAAGAACTTCATGTCAGTTCCCAACTCCCATGATTTACTTTTTTCAGGAATAAGGTTTGTAGCAACACGTGTTGAACTTGGAGAAATTGTACCGGCAGGGCCATTTGTTCCACTACCGTAGTCCTGAAATATTTGTGCAAATCCGGCACCGTTACCTACCTCGGCATAGGTTGCGCGCACTTTGGCAAATGTGACAAATTCAGGCAGAGTGATCATTTCAGATAATATACCCGACAAACCTACTGAAGGATAAAAGTAATTATATGGGGAAGGCAGGGTAGAATTCCAATCGTTACGTGCCGTAACATCAAGAAATAAGTAATCGCGGAAGCTTATCTGTCCAAAACCATAGGCAGACTGGGTTTGTGTATGGCTTTCGTCGTCGGAGGAGGTAAGTGTTTGTGCATAAGCCAAAGCAAACTTGTTTTCTGAAGTCAATCCTGAAGCTGTCGATTTCATACTTCTGCCCTGGCCGTCTTTGATTTCTGCACCCAGGCTTAAACTTACTTTAAAATCTTCAGTTATGTTCTTGTTTGCAGACAACAGGACATCTCCATTCCAACTTGTACCTTTACCAAATTTTGTCATATATCCTCCTTTGCCGCCATTGATATAAGGAACATCCCAGTATTGTTTCTCTTCCTCATCAGAGCTGCTTGCAATAAGTCCTCCCCTTGCCTGAATATACAACCAGGGTGCTATATCATAACGCAAAGATGCAAATGTATTTATATTGTTGCCATGTGAGGGATTTTCATAGCCGTACATTGACCAGTAAGGGTTAATGTTATTTGATGATTCAGGGTACCATGAATTTTGCTGAAGTGACCCTGTTTCATCATAGTAAGAATATTTACTTATATCAGAGGTGCGTAAACTACGTGGCATTTTAACAAGCTGCAACATAGGGCTGTAAAGATCATCTCCTGTTACAGGCTTGTCTTCAACATCCTGACGTGTATAGTTAATCTTGAAATCCATTTTCAGATGTTCCAACAACTGAGACTCCAAACGCAAATTAACATTATGACGCATCATAACATTATCTTCAAGCACCCCCTGAGCTTTTGTATTGGCATATGAAACATATGCAGTCATCTTTTCGGTGCCGGCACTGTATGAAAAACTATTTGTGGCAGTATATCCTGTTCTGAAGAAATCTTTTACGTTATCAGGCTGAGGATCGAGAGTTGTCTGTTCTCCGGTCCAATTGGTAACTGTCTGACCTTTCATCTTGGGGCCCCAGCTAAGGTATTCTGTTGTAGGAGAATAAACGCCACCGGCTCCCTGTGCATACTCATTCTGAAAAGATGGGTATAAATAAGGTATATCGAAGTTGAGTGAAGAGTTGACTTCAATTTTGGCGGCGCCTTTTTTACCTTTTTTGGTTGTGATCATGATAACCCCGTTGTTTGCTGCCGAACCATACAGAGCTGAAGCTGAATGGCCTTTTAACACGTTCAGACTTTCAATATCATCAGGATTGATGCCAGCTATTCCGCCACCGCCTGTAGCATTGGGAATACCATCAACAACAATCAAAGGCTGGTTTTCACCGCTTATAGAACGATAACCCCTGATAACAATCTGTGAGCTTCCTGACACTCCGCTTGCTCCTGTTGATCCAATAATAGAAACACCCGCAACTTTGCCCTGCAATGCTGTTGCCATATCCACATTCTTTGCTGTTGTAACAGATTCCATGTTAACCATCTGAGTAGAATAGTTCAGACTTTTCTTAGATCTTTCTATACCAAGAGCTGTAACGACTACTTCTCCAAGGTTTTTAACATCAGCAGCAAGTGCTGCGTTAACTACTGACTTGCCAGCAACAGGGATTTCCATTGTTATATATCCGATAAATGAAAATTGCAGTGATCCTGATGCATCCGGCACTTCAATTGTATAATTTCCTTTTGTATCGGTTATTGTTCCAAAATTAGTCCCCAGCAAAACTACATTGACACCAGGCATAACATCGCCCGTTGTAGCATCTGTAACAGTTCCCTTAACAAAATTTTTCTGAGGATCGAGCATTGAAGATGAAGCCAAAGGGACGCTCTCAATAGGATCCGTTGTCAATAATATTTTCCTGTCAAAAATTGCATAATTCACATCAGTTCCATTAAACAATTCAGGGAGAACATCTGTAATCAATTCATTATCTGCCCGAATATCAACAATTCTGTTTACATCAATTTGTTTCTGATTAAAGATAAAATAGAACTCACTCTGAACCTCTATTTCATCCATCACCTGTTCAAGGCTTTTTTGTTCAATGTTTAATGAAACCTTTGCCACCTGCGAGTAAGAAGGAACAGCAAAGACGCTTGTAACATCTAACAGAATAAGGACAAATGCAATTTTTAGTTCCATGATTAGTTTTTTTAGGGTCGGGTGTGAATACACCCATAAATCAAAATTTTTTTTCATAACTTTGAAAGGTTTTAAGGTAGGTTATTATTTAAACATAGTAACTTAGCATCAAATTCAGGAGGACGCGTCCATCGTCTTCCTGTTTTGCTATAAAAGGGTTATTCCATAGGCTGTATTTTTTTTAGTTTATAATATTCTATTTATTCCTTTTTGTAATTATCACTCTCTTTCTGGCAAAAGTCTCATCCGGTTTAAGATCACGATTTTCAATTGTGTAATCTATCGGCAGACTGCATTTCAGAAGATTCAATACCTCCTCAAGATCCTCATCGATAAAAGTTGCACGTAACCTGAGATCTTCTGATAAATTCGTTTTTATTTCAACATCGATATTATACCAACGCTCTAACCTTCTGGCAATAACATCCAGCGGATCATTCCTGAATACCAACTTACCCTCTTTCCATGAAGAATACTTATGGGGCTGAACCACTTCGGTGGAACATATCTTTGAAGTTTTATCATATACTACCAGATCATTAGGACTCATTGTATATGACTTTGTCCTTTCTGTATTATTGAAAACAAGCTTCCCTTCTTCAAGAACCACTTCCACGTTCTTTTCATTCTCATATGAAGCTATATTAAAGCGTGTGCCCAATACTTCGACAAAAACATCTTTTGTGCTAACAACAAAAGGTCGTTTGGGATCTTTTGCAACATCAAAAAAAGCTTCACCATTTAGAGCCACCTTCCGGTCAGAGACAAAGCTCCCGCTATATTTAAGGCTGGAATTACTATTCAGCCAACCTGTTGAACCATCAGGCAGACTAAATTGTGCACGTGTCCATGCCGGAGCTTTTATCTCAACCCATGTATCTTTCTTTAAGCGGTTATCCTGATAATTCTTCACCCCAAAGAAGATAAAAATGGGTAACAGTATTGTCGCAGAAATACGTAAAGTCCATTTAATAACTTTATCAAATGTCCCCTCTTTTTGTACCGGCATTTTTGAATTAATATCATAATGTATCCTGTACAGGATATGATCCAGATCCTTTGTATCTGTATCATCATCCTTAGGCATCTCCTCAAACTGTTTTGATAAAAAAACTTTCAGTTTCGCTTCGTTGTTTTTATCATTAAATAATTCATTAACATACAATTCATCTTTCCCGGAATAATCTCCCCTGAAAAATTTTCTTATCCGTTCACCATCAAACCCAACTTCTGTCATAAATTACTTTTTACAAATTCAACCTTCATTTTCAATAAAAAAAGCAGTTCCAACCTAAAAGAACTGCTTTTCACCCATTAACTAACCCTAGCCTATTTGAAAAATACAAGTTAAACCGTCTGTAACTGTTCATTCCTGTATAAGAATAATTTACCTCATTAAAGGAATGAACTGAAGAAATATAGTATCTCTCTCCAGAAACAAAAATTACAATGCCAGGCAAGCACAAGTAATTATTCTTTTTCAAAATATTTTTGTTTTAAAACATTGGTAATATCCACCATAATCCTTTTACACCTACCGGGAAAACGAAAAAAAATATAAAAATTGTTTTTTTTCATCTGAAGTGAAAAATGATATACTTTTTAAGCAGATTTATCTTTTATAAGGAAATGAAAAGAACAAAAAATAAAACCGAAGGCAGGCTCTCCCTGTTAAGGCTGGTTCTGATGAATTTAAGTGTATCTGTCAGTTGATTTTCGACAGTTTTATGACTGATATTCATGTTTTCAGCTATTTCCTTAATACTTAGTCCTTCCACCCTGCTTTTTATGAAGATCTCTTTTCGACGCGGAGGTAACATATTTACAAGATCGGCTATATATTGATTCAGAGAATCAAATGTGATCTGATTTGATGTCTGCATATCAAAATCCTCATCCTTCCCGGATTTAAAATATTCTGTCAGATAACATTTTGTTCTGAAGTGCTTTTTGATAATATTATAAGCTATTGTAAACAGAAATGACTTAAATGATAGTTCAGCTTTCAGGTCCGCCCGTTTTTCCCATATTATCGTAAATACTTCCTGAACCAACTCTTCTGCTTCAGCCTCTGATTTTAAATAGCCTATTGCGAAACGATACAAGCGATGACTGTACTCTTTATATAAAGTATTAAATGCCAAAAGGTTCCCTTTTGACAAATCACGCACAAACAAGGCTTCGTTATCTAATGTATGATACTGAATAGCAGACATTATTTTGCGTATCTTTACAATTATGCCAAATCGCACTCCAAGTTAATAAAATTATGTTTCTATAATAAGAGTGTCAAAAATAATTTTCCATCAAAGTATTGATTCTAATAAGATTCTCAGGAACAGCAACCATATCCGTCCTTTTCTATTCAGAGAGATGTATAACAAAGCGATTCAGGGATAACCTGCCCTGTGCTGAAAAATGTGAATTATTCAGTTCTTTGTTGAACTTAAGTATAATATTTTGTGTCGTGGGTTAATGAACAATAAAAAACCGATATGAAAAAAAACGGGGATGAAATCATGTTAATTCATCCCCGGTGGTTAGGTTTTAGGTAAATATCTATTTGACTGAAAATCTGTAAATAGTCGTCGTTTTATATTTCTCACCCGGATTAAGGGTAGTGGTCGGAAAATCAGGATGATTAGGACTGTCAGGATAATGACCTGATTCGAGGCATAAGGCACCCCTGTAATTGTAGGCTTTTCCTCCATGACCTATGTTTTTACCGTTCAGGAAATTACCAGTATAAAGCTGAAGTCCGGGCTGATCAGTAATAATCTCAAGCATGCGTCCGCTTACAGGCTCATATACAGTTGCATCAACTTCCTCTTTATTGTCAAGAACATAATTATGATCATAACCGTTTCCAAGAATAAGCTGGTCATAGTTCTCCCCTATCCTTTCACCAACAGTATGCGGTGTATTAAAATCAAAAGGCGTACCGGCTACAGGACGGATTTCTCCGGTCGGAATCATAAACGAATCAACAGGAGTGAATGCAGAAGCTTTTATAGTAACCTCATGATCAAGGATATCCCCGTTACCCGCCCCGTGAAGGTTAAAATAAGCATGATTGGTCATGTTTATTACAGTCTTCTTATCGGTCGTACAGGAATAATCCATTATGATTTCATTCTTGTCAGTCCAAGTATATATCAGCTCAGCATTAACTGTCCCCGGGAAACCTTCTTCCATATCCGGACTAACATAAGAAAACTTAACCGAAGGAAATTCTGTACCTTTAAGGATTTCCGTATTCCATACAACACTATGCCATCCGGCCGGACCGCCATGAAGAGTGTTCTTCCCGTTGTTAAGAGGAGTGTTATACTCTACACCATCAAGTGAAAATTTTCCATTTGCTATCCTGTTAGCATATCTTCCCACAGTTGATCCGAATGACATATCTCCTGCAAGAGTCTCTTCGAATGTGTCAAATCCGTAAGTAACATTGTCTTTTTTCCCGTTTTTGTCAGGAACTTCTATCCAGTTTATTTTGGCTCCGTAATTGGTAAGTCTGATAACATTGCCCGCCTTGTTTGTAAGTGTCAGAAGATAGACCTCTTTTCCCTGATGTGTACCAAAAACTTCCTGCTTTACCATTTCCTTATTTTTTGCTGACTGATTGCATCCGGTGAACACAAATACAGCCATAGTTAGTGATAATAAAAAACATTTTTTCATAAGATGCTGATTAGATTTATGCTAAATTAATAATTAAAATCACGTAGCCAACCCATTTATAAATAAAAGTTATTTAACTGTTAACCATAAACTCTGCTTCCATCTCGACCAATAAATTATCCCGGCATATATCAGATTGAATGTATATGACCGGAACCTGCTTAAAATGGTTATTGCAAATAGACTTTACACTATGAAAATCGTCCTGGTTCTTAACGTAAACCCTCGCAAAGACAAATCGTCCGGTGTTTATTCCATTACTTCCTATCATACCTCCAATTCTTTTCAAATCGCATAAGGTATTGACATTTTCAATTGTAACCATAGTCTGCTTTTCAACACTACTAATTCCGATTGTATCCTGTCCTTTTATTGAGGCAGTTCCTGAAACAAATAGTTCAGAAAAAGATTTATTATTAAGAAGAACAGCCCGTTCAAATTGTGGTACCTGTTTAGTCTTTCCATCATCTCCCGGTGCGCCTACCAATACTTTCTGCCCATAAGCATATGGCTTGATCTGATCAGGATTATTAACGGCAATGATTTTTGTTGTACTTTCAGACTTGACAGCATAGAAATCGACATGGACACCGCCATGTTTCATTCCTATCCCTGTTGCCGCCGGAAAACTTTTAATATATCTGTAGTGCTGATAGTTACTACTTCTGACCCTATTAAACAACTGATAGTTCTGAATTCCATTTTTTATTTCCAGAATATTTCCAATGAAATTCCACTGACGAACAATATGATCAAATGACATGTTTTCGGCTTCAAGAATTAGTCTCATCTGATTAAATGCTTCCTCTGCGGCCGCTCTGGTATCGTCAGGAAACATTCCTGTGCCCATACCTCCTGCCCAAAGCTCTTTGCCTATATCTGATTCTCTTACAACATAAGGAATAGACTTCATGCATTTATAAGAAATTTCCGAGTAATCATTATTTTGGTAACATGATTCAATAGCAATTTTCCATGGTCTCTGCGGAGGATGAGCAGTGACATCAAATGACGGACATTTATCACCAAAAACGTTAAATACTGTTTTATTTATCTTATGACAAATATCAATAAAGGACTCATAATCTGGAAGATCAGTAAAAACATTCATTTTAATAAGCTGGTACCCATCCAGAGTGAAATTTTTGATTTGTTTTAAACATTGCATCCACTCATCGTCTGCATCTCCCACGGTGACAGGTAAGAATATTAAAAATTTCTTCATTATATAGTTTTACTTTAAGATCGAATCTATATAAATAATCCAGCTTCTCAGATATTAAATAAACAGAAAAAACAGATCATCTATTCAACTACCCATTCATAAATTCCACCCGAGAAATCTTTATTCAGATAAACCCTCATTTTAATTGCAGAAGTCTTAACTGGTTCAAATAATAAAGAATCCCAGCCATTTTTAGTCACCTTATACCGGTTTTTAACAGCTACTGGTTCCCACATATTGTCATTCAGATAAAGTATTTCCCAGTCATCAGGAACGCGGCAACCTCCACCCTGGCCATCATCAAACCAATAGACCCTGGTTTTGGAGATTATTTCAGGTTTCTCAAAATCATATTCCACCCATTCCATCTTATTTTTGTCGGGCCACCAGTGATAGTATGGAACAGAGGGATCATTTGAACTGGAAGGTTCAAACTGATCATTTATTGAAGGAATATCTTTGGTAAACTTGCCGGCTCTTACAGTGCTTCTGTAAGCAATGGTAGGAGCAGGCAATGGATGTGTTGTCAGTGTTGAAGTAGGCAGCCAGACCTTCATTTGTCCTGACCCACGGTTATTCCATAAAGCATAAGGAATTAAAGTAATAGTGTCTTCTCCAAGCGTTTCTATTTTCCCTTCAAGAGTCTTCCTTGTCTGAGATCCTGTTGTCTTAATAACCCGGGTACCTTCCAGGAGTGAGTGAACAAACTCAGTTGTAAATGATGCATCTTCCCTTACCATGTAACTAAGTATACTTCCTTTGCTGTTATCAGGCCACTCCATGCAATAAATAAGCGGCCCTCTCTGAACAGCAATCTTGCCCAAATCATCTTTAACCCTTTCATCTGCAACAACTCTGCGGACAGGCATCGGAAACTCAACCTCTACTTTGTCACCGGGGGTCCACTCTCTTTGGATCACAGCATACCCGTCTGATATCTTAGCCGCAAAATCTTCACCGTTTACTCTCAGTTTTACCTGCTCATCATTATGATCTGCAAATTTATACAACCCTCCGGGCAAGGCTTCGTTCTGTGCCCACCCCGGGATCCTGACCATAAGACTAAACTTCCCGATTTTTTCCGGATTGACATATATCCATACTTTCCCGTCCCATGGAAAATTTGTATTTTGAGTTATATGAATTTTCTTTCTGCCAATGTTTATGTCGGCATCATTTGAGATGAAAAGATTAACGTAAAGAGATTTATCACCTACGGCATAAATATATCCGGGGATAGCAGGTAAAAACCTGGCTACATTTGAAGGGCAACAGGCACAACCAAACCATTTACTGCGCTCATGCTGACCATTCGACTCCAGAGGATTGGGATAAAAAAATCTGTCCCCTGATAATGACACTCCGGAAAGCATGGAGTTGTACAGAGTTTTCTCCAATACATCGATATATTTCGATTGACCATGTAAAAGAAAAAGTCTTTGATTAGTAAATATATTACCTATTGATGCACAGGTTTCGCAATAAGCTGACATATTAGGTAATACATAAGGATCAGCAAATCCTTCATTTCCTCCTGTCGCCCCGATACCGCCGGTCAGATACATTTTCCTGTAAACAATATCCTCCCATATCTTTGTAATTGCATTCAGATAATCCTTATCCTTTTCAATAGCTGCCACATCGGCCATACCTGAATACATATACGTTGCCCTCACAGAGTGGCCAACAGCTTCATCCTGATCAATAACTTTTTTATGGGCCTGATTATATTGTTCCCCGTTTGGACCCCTGATATCAAGAAAGAAACGGGCAAGATTGAGATATTTCTTACAACCGGTAACCCTGTAAAGCTTTACCAACCCCATTTCAATCACCTGATGTCCGGGATATACTTTTACTTTGTCGTACCCGAAGTCTTTACAAACCAGATCAGCCGATTTTATTGCTATATCGAGAAGAGTCCGTTTACCTGTTGCCTGATAATGAGCAACAGCAGCTTCGTACAGATGTCCCAGATTATAAAGTTCATGACTCAGAACAGTATCGAGTTCCCATCTGTTTACAGAAGCCCATTCATGCAATCCTTTGCCCCCATGCTTCTCGGCAATTGTACGGTTGGTATATAGGTATCCGTCATCCTCCTGTGCAAGACTGATCTTTTTGATAAGAGTATCAAGATATGACTCCAGCTTTTGGTCAGGATAGGTCTGGAGTGAATAACTGGCTCCCTCTATAATCTTATAAACATCAGAATCGTCAAATGGATACATAGTCTGGAATTTTCCAGTGTCAAGTCCGGCAGCAATCTCAAAATTTTTGATACGCCCCGTCGATTCACAATATCTGAATGCTATGGGAATAGTAATTTCTGCATTCTTCTTAATCCTTGGGGCCCAGAAATCATCGGCAAGTTTGACGGATGTGAAAGGAACAGGCTCAATCGGATAATTCTCTCCTGATAATTGTTTACTGGTGCATCCAGTAATCAATAAAGCAGCAGATGCTACAATTATTCCGACAAGGTATATTCTCATCAATTCTTTGTTTTGTCAATTCTAAAACGATTCCTGATTTTGATGGCATTGAAACGGTCAGAACACCATCTTTATTGCCATCCTATCTACAACGGAATACAATTTTCATCGGCTAATTTAATAAATATGGGAACCACCTGTTTCTGAAAAACAGAAACAGGTATAAAAATATTTTTCAAACACGTATGTTTCATCCAATCTTAATTTACAATATAAATTATTTACGGATGTAATTCTCATCGTGAGTAATATCTCTTGTAAAAGAGACAAAGACAAAAGGAATAAACGATTATTGCAACTCTTTCTCCACCAGTGAACCCAGCCTCTGATATTTTCTGAACAGAGTCTCATATTTTTTAACCATGACCGTATTGGGCTGATAGATCTTCTCAAACCCGCATCCCATTGATTCCTGTGCGGAAAAGATATCTTTGTAGACACCCGCAACAACCGAAGCTGCCATGGCTGCACCGAGTGCACAGGTCTGATCAGAACTTGCAATCTTTATCGGAACATTAAGCACATCGGCAACTATCTGAACCACAAATGGATTTTTCTTAGCCACCCCTCCTATAGCAATCACCTCATCAATTCGGATACCTTCTGAAATAAACCGTTCATTAATCATCTTTGAGCCAAACGCCGTGGCTTCTACCAGAGCCCTGAATATTCTGGGAGCATCAGAACCAAGTGTCAAACCTGTTATTGCTCCTTTAAGTGACTGATTGGCATCAGGTGTACGCCGGCCGTTCATCCAGTCAAGAGCAATTACCGAAGTCTCATCAGGAGAAATTGATTCAGCCTTTTTGCTTAGTTCAGCAATCATTCTGCCGGCTGTTTCCTCTATGATTTTATTTTTCGTTTTTTCATCGATCCAGCTCATTTCTGATATTACATTATTCACAGGCCACATCAACAGATTGCTGAACCATGCATAAATATCGCCAAATGCCGACTGCCCTGCTTCCAGTCCAAGCATCCCCGGGACGATTGATCCGTCAACCTGTCCACAAATGCCGGCCACTGGTTTCTCTTTTGCTTCAGACATTGGTATCACGAGCATATCGCATGTTGATGTGCCCATCACTTTTAAAAGATGATATGGTTTCACTCCACCTCCTATAGCTCCTATATGTGCATCTAAAGCACCAACACCCACCTTCACATCAGTTGTAAGTCCGAGTCTTTTTGCCCACACCTCCGACAGGTTGCCGGCAACAACATCACAGGTATATGTTTCTCTGTAAAGTCGGTCCCTGAGACCTGACAATACCGGATCGAGTTTTACAAGGAATTTCTCATCAGGAAGTCCATTAAAATCATTGTGCCACATTGCTTTATGTCCTGCAGTACAACGACTTCTTTTCATCTGAAGAGGATTAGTATTGCCGGTAAGCATTGCCGGTATCCAGTCGCAGTGTTCAACCCACGAAAACACACTTTCACATACTCTGTCATTGTTCCTCATGACATGAAGAATCTTTGACCAGAACCATTCCGAAGAATAAATACC
>DAOQAX010000026.1:0-5275 GCA_035354395.1 Bacteroidales bacterium
GAGAAAGCTCTTTTTAAAACACCAACTCCGATGTGGTCAATTTACTCCGGCGGAATGTGGTCAGATTGTCCGGCGTATGCACATTTAGATGAGTTGATAATAACTTGTGGATTAACAGAAAGAGCTCCTGTTGGGCATTCCACTTCACAAGCTTCACAGTGAGTACAGAATGTAACTTTGTACAAAACTCTTTTTATTTTGCTTATTAGTATAGGATCTTCATTGATATTTTTAAAGACAATTACCTGTTTGGTACTTAGATTCCCTTTTATCGAAGTTATGTTTACAGTAAATGGAATTTTGTCTATCAATATTTCACCTGATATGTTATCACCTAAAACTGTGAGATTTAAGGGGCCTAGGACTTTTAACCATTCTGTAATCTTTTCTTTAGGATTAGTAATTATAGTCTTAAAGTCAGGCTTGAAATGAATAAAGTCTATTCTTGAACTATTTGAATCATTTAACTTGCCACCAGCTCTTTTTTTCCAATTACCGGTTTTTATATAATTAAGTTTCTTTTCCTTAGTATCAATTCCAATACTATCTGTTTGATTATAGATTATGTCTACAAAATTGTTAATTTCTTTAGGATATATCTTATTTACAATATGTTCTGACCATTCAGATGAAAATGGGCATATCGAACATCCGACTCGAGATAATCCATTTCTATAACCACTATTAAATGGTAACTTCCGGCTAAAAAGATATAGATAAACCTCGGTTGCATTCCAATTAAAAATTGGTCTTGCATTTATTACATTATTATGCTTTACACCCTTTCCTATTCGAGCATATTTTTCTCTTGCATTACTTTCCTCAGCTCTAACACCCTCAAATACCAAAACGTTTGGTTGCTTTCCATTGCCATTTATTTTCTTCATTAAATGGTAAAGTGGTGCAGTTTTGGCTACTGTACAGCACCATCTATTAAGTCGACTTGGCGCTCCAAACTCCTTCCAATTTTCAATAATACCTTTATGGTTTTTGGATAAAAAGAATTTAAGTTCAGGATATTGATTTGTATAATGTTCTTTCGTCAAGTGAAATATTTCAAGTGAGGGTGGAATTTCCATTCCAGTATCTGAGTAGATCACTGTGAAATTATCCGGCGGTATTACACGACTTACAAGATCAAGAGTTACTTGTGAATCTTTTCCTCCACTAAAAGACGTAATAAAACGATCAATTTTCGTATTCAGATATACTTTCCTATTCTGTTCGAGGGCTAAATCAAGAGGAATTATATCAAAACTATCGCAGTCTTGTTTTACAACGGCATGTTTCACCTTAGTACTTTTTTCGTACATCGTTGCAAGTAATGCCCAATCAATTTCCTCGTTAGCTTTTGCTTTGCTTCGTATTTTTTTTAAACTATATGTACGAAAGGTCTGTTCAATAAATTCAATAGCTTCTTGTTCGAGTAAAAAAAGTAGCTTTCTATTTCTTTCAACGACATTCTGTATGCTAATGGGTTTAAGGTTTAGTCCTTGACCATAGCTTAATATCGTAATTTCTGGATCATCAAATATATTTCCGCCTTTAGCTTCCGCAACTACTTCTCCTTTATAAACATATCTTCTATCTATAGCCCAAAGCAATGGTTCTTTTGATTTTGGATATTTCCAGTACTTATTAAATCCAAGTAAGTCTAACTCTTCAAAAAATACAGGCCTAGGAGAAATGTTTAAATCCTCACCATTACTCTTTGTCGTAAGTAATACCCCATTAATATCCTTATCCCAAGTGATTCTGAACATTCTTATTTATTTATGAAGCTTAAAGGTAATAAAAGAGAATAGACCGTACAACCCAAGGATCTAAGTATACTTTATACTTACTATGGTCAACTAGATGCTAATTAAACAATTCGGAAGATAACCCTATGTGAATTTTATTTATAGTAAGATTTTCTTTTATTTAAAATTCTATAAGGTTTCACTTTTACAAATAGTGAAACTAACGTTTTTTAATCAACACATTGTCTGTCAAGAGCTTATGTTAGATTGCATGGCGGAAGGTAAGATTTTTGTTTAACTTATGCTTGATATGAGATATTATTGAAACAAGTCAAATCCATATAAACTGAGCCACTGAAAACTTATGTGTCCTAATTTGGCAGGACTTCCTGATGCCTTATTTTTTTGTGAGGGTAGAAACTGATACAATCTCTTGTACAGCTCAAACTTCAACCATTCCGGAATTATTTTTAAAGATTGTACATTTGTATATATGAAGTACATATTCCTTATAGCTGTATTTAATGCATTATTGTTCATCGTCCTGTTGTTTCAGAAAAAACAAAGGGCACTTCACGATAACATATTGATTTGCTGGTTAGCATATCTGGGACTGTATATCAGTGTATACACCTTTTATTCACATGAAATATTTACCAGTTATAAATTACTTTCAATAAGCCTGATTTCACTTTTAATGCTGCATGGGCCCTTTTTATATTTCTATATTCAAACCCTTGTCTTAAACAGACAAAAATTGTCAATGAGAGACCTTTTCCATATAATCCCGTTCATTCTTTTCAATTTATACATCCTTATTTGTTCATTTCTTCCCGTTGCATCAGAAAAACTAAATATTGAAAGATTAGCAAGGGAATTCGATCCTCCATTCTTGTTTCTGTTTTTTCTGTTACTGACAGCCCTTTCAGGAACATTATATTTTATCCTGACAATAAGGTTATTCAGAAAACTTGATATAAGGATATTCAATAATTATTCTTATTCTGCTGAACTTGACCTGAATTGGCTCAGGTGGCTTGTTTTTATTTTTGGCATTATATGGACAGTATTGATAACTATCACTGTAATTCATCATGTCTTCAGATTGTTCTCAATGATTTTCTGCACAGATGGATTGTTTCTTTCATTATCTGTTTTTGTTATCCTTATGGGTTATTTTGGATTGAAACAGAAAGTAATATTCTCTTCTGAAGATATATTGGTTTCCAGAGATAGTTTAACACCGTCAGCAAAATATGCTGGTTCAAGACTTACTGAATCGGAGGCGGAACTGCATGCAGAAAAACTGACTGATTATATGAAATCATCGAGACCATATTTAAATCCAGAGCTCACCCTTTCACAACTTGCTGGCGAACTGGGGATTTCAAGCCATATCCTTTCACAGGTAATAAATGAAAAGTTAGGTGTTAATTTTTTTGATTTCATAAACGATTATCGGGTGGAGTCATTTAAACAAAAGATAGTTGATCCCAGATATGGGAATTTTTCATTGCTGGGTATTGCGTTTGAATGTGGATTTAACTCAAAGTCGGCTTTTAACAGAATCTTTAAACTAAAAACAGGCTTTACTCCATCTCAATATAAAAATACTTTATAATCAAAGGTATAGGATCTTAATCTCTTAATTCCGTCCGTCCTGTTTTATAAAACAAGACCTGTCAAACAGGTCTCACATGTCCTGATTTATAACCTTGGACGATTTCCCTTTTTCTACATAGTATTTTTGTCTCGATATGAATTTAATTGGAATTTTAATTATTAATTAAACCTTCATAAAATGAAAACACTTGTAACAAAAAACTTTAAAAGAAAATCTTACAGAATGGGAGTAAGAAAAATATTCTTTGCTCCATTATTTATTTTTTTTCTGTTGATTCTTTCGACAAATGTAACTTTTGCCCACTGTGACACAATGGATGGTCCATTAGTAAAAGATGCAAAGATTGCTCTTGAAAAAAACAATATGAATTATGTTCTTAAATGGGTACAGCCACAATATGAAACTGAAATTAAAGATGCTTTCATTCTTACAATGAAAGTAAGGAATCTGAGCTCTGATGCCAGGATCCTGGCTGACAAGTATTTTTTTGAAACAGTGGTAAGGGTTCACAGAAGCGGAGAAGGAGTTCCTTTTACGGGAGTTAAACCCTCTGGAACACCAATTGATGAAAAAATCGTGGCTGCAGATAAGTCGATTGAATCAGGAACATTATCCCCACTTAAAGGTCTTGTCACCAAAGAAATGCTCCCTGAATTGGAGTCCCGATTTAAGAAAGTAATGTCTCTTAAAGGTTTTGATGTGAATGATGTAAAAGCTGGAAGAGAATATATTGAAGCCTATGTACAATTCTTTAAGTTTGCTGAAGGAGAGGAAGAGGGACATGCTCATCAGGAGTCACATAATTAATCATTCAACCAATAATAAGGATCTGTATAATTGCAGTATTGAAATTGTTATACTTCAAAAATAAGTGATATGAAAACAGCTAAAGAAGACTTAATCCATGAACACAAAGCCATTGAGCACGCTCTGAACATACTGGAAAGAATGAGTGAACGGATTGAAAATAATGGTGTTATTGATTATTCGGATATCAATGGCTTTATAGAATTCTTAAAGGAATTTGCTGATAAGTGCCATCATGGCAAAGAAGAGGGTTTCTTATTCCCGGCTCTCGAAAAAACAGGCGTAAGAAACCAGGGAGGACCGATCGGTGTAATGCTATCAGAACATACACTTGGTAGGGACTTAATTAAGCAGATGCAGGATAATCTGCGGAAAGATAAGGTTGACAGCCAGGGATTTATTGAAGCGGCAAAATCATATGTCATGCTTCTGAGAGCTCATATCCAAAAGGAAAATACAATATTATTTCCGCTTATTGAAGTAAAAATGTCAGCCTCAGAACAGGCTGAGCTCCTTAGAAACTTTGAAAATTATGAGGAAGAAGTAATTGGTAAGGGAAGACATGAGGAGCTTCATATTCTGCTTGAAACACTTAAGGATAAATACTTGATCTGAGTGCCCATTAAGAAGGATATTTATTGTGCCTAAAAGGCTGACCGATTTTATCCCGGAGTTAGCCTTTAAAAAGGTTGACATTTGCAAGTATTTATGATTTTGCGTTACACAATCCCTTCTTGTTGAATAATTGTTCTTAACAACCTGATAACATTTATTTTGAACGAATCCTTCTGTATGATAAACAATTTCAGTTGAAAAAAGTTCCCTAATCCAAAATTAGTCAATAATCAGGCAGGGAGCTTTTTAGTTGTCATTAGTTAATCAGGAAATAAAATAATAGGTTAAAACAGGAATCTTTTTTAACTTTATAAGCATAAACGATTTGAACACTTTTATTCACCTGATTCCCGTTAAATATGAAAACGAAAACTCTCTGGATCGGTTTTGCGCTAATCACGGCAATTTGTTTTTCTGTCCTGATATTTTTCGGTCATGAGATTTACAGGGAAAAGCCGCCTATCCCCGAAAAGGTTTTGACAGAAAG
>DAOQAX010000026.1:5375-16172 GCA_035354395.1 Bacteroidales bacterium
CTAAAAGTGAGGATCCGGAAAGCTTTACGTTTAAATACTTATGATAGCAAAACGGGAATCCTTACAGTTTCAGATGAGAGGGCTGAAGCTATCAGAAGTAACAGTAACCATTACCGGGGACTTTTTATGAATGATCCTTCACTTGATAAGGAGAGAGCTTCTTATGCCATACCTGCCAATTCGATAAAAGATCCTGTCCGGATGCAATATATGAATGCCTTTTTCTTCTGGGCAGCATGGGCCTGCATTACCGAAAGACCCGGATCAGACATCACCTATACGAGTAACTGGCCGCCCGACCAGGTTATCGGAAATACTCCTTCAGCCGGGATTGTGTTATGGACAGGATTCAGTGTAATCATGCTGCTTGTGGGTATAGGCCTTCTGGCTTATTATAACGCGAGGAACAGGTCGGATGTCCTTGACACATCCCTGTTACCCCAGAAAGATCCTCTTGGAGGTTTAAATCCTACCCCGTCGATGAAGGCGACACTTAAATATTACTGGGTAGTGGTTGGCCTTATCCTTGTTCAGATTCTCTTTGGTGTTGTAACAGCTCATTACGGGGTAGAAGGTAAAGGTTTCTATGGTATAAGCCTTGACAATATCCTGCCTTATTCCGTTTCAAGAACATGGCACGTTCAGCTTGCACTTTTCTGGATAGCCACTTCATGGCTGGCTGCCGGACTTTATATTGCTCCGGCGGTATCCGGACACGAGCCAAAATACCAGCGGCTGGGTGTCAACATACTCTTCTTAGCTCTCCTTGTTATTGTTGTTGGTTCAATAGCCGGTGAATGGATGGGTGTAATGCAAAAACTTGGTCTTATCCAGAATTTCTGGTTTGGTCACCAGGGTTATGAGTATGTCGATCTGGGAAGATTCTGGCAAATATTTCTTTTTACAGGTTTTATAATCTGGCTCTTTTTAATGTTCCGTGCCCTGTGGCCTGCACTGATAAAACCGTCGGAGAGCCGTCAGCTTTTAATTATGTTTATTATAGCTTCAGTTGCTATAGCAGGATTCTATGGGGCTGGACTTATGTGGGGAAGACAGACGCATTTATCAATTGCGGAGTACTGGCGCTGGTGGGTGGTTCACCTCTGGGTAGAAGGTTTCTTTGAAGTATTTGCTACTGTGATCGCAGCATTCCTGTTTGTAAGAATGGGGTTGCTGAACATTAAATATGCAACAACAGGAGTACTTTTTGCAACTATTGTTTATATGGTCGGCGGAGTCATTGGTACATTCCATCATCTTTATTTTGCAGGAACACCAACCGCGATTATTGCACTTGGTGCATCTTTCAGCGCTCTTGAGGTTGTTCCGCTTGTATTCATGGGCTTTGAAGCTTATCATAACCTGCAACTTAGCAGGGCGACAGCATGGGTAAAATCTTATAAATGGCCGATCTATTTTATTATTTCAGTCAGCTTCTGGAACCTTGTCGGTGCAGGTTTATTTGGCTTTCTCATTAATCCACCAATTGCTCTGTATTATATGCAGGGCCTTAACACAACCCCGTTACATGGACATGCAGCACTATTTGGGGTCTTTGGAATGCTGGGAATAGGATTGATGCTTTTTGTACTTAAGGGTCTGACTATTAAATATGTGTGGAATACAAAATTTCTGAGTTTCGCATTCTGGTCGTTAAATGCTGGATTACTGTTGATGTTACTTTTAAGCCTTCTTCCTGTCGGGGTTCTGCAAACCATTGCAAGTATTAAGTTCGGAATGTGGTATGCACGTTCATCCGAACTTATGCAGGATCCAACACTACAAACCTTACGGTGGCTGAGGATCGTGGGCGATACTGTATTTGCCGCCGGATCTGTAGCGCTGGCTGTTTTCGTGATTGGTTTAAAAACAGGATGGTCTATAGATAAGACTAAAAAGCTGTATCAGGATTAAACATCCGGTTCTATAAAAAATTCTCTCAAAACTGCGGAGTTGTTATATTTTTCCTCTTTGGATGAATAAAACAGCTTTAATGTATCAGCCAGGAGTGATAAGAGTCACCGGCTTTTGTACGGAATTCTGATCTCCATAAATTTAAACTACTTTCTTTAAAGATTAATATTTGAAGGATAGTTAAGCCATTTTTTGATATGATCCAGCTTTTGCTCATAATCTGTCGCAAAAATTTCCCTGAGAGTTTTTTCAAAGTGCGATTTATTATTGTACTGTTCGGTCATCAGAAACCATCTGAAGCGGCCAAATCCTTTGCTCTCTGAACTTATCTCAAATGAAGTCTTTACAAGCAGATCAATAATAAGTTCCAGTATTTTCTTATAAAGATTATCTTTTGATCTGAAATAATAATGAATGCTTGTTTTATTAACTCCAGCCTCCCTGGCAATAAGGCTGAGAGTAGTTCCGTGGTATCCGTATTTAAGGAATACCACACTTGCGGATACCAGGATAGTCATTTCCCGGGAGTTGTTAATTGAAGGGGAGTAGATATTTTTAAGAATCTGTCTCATGGCATCTTTTTTGAAATTAAAGGTTTCTTTTAAAATCTCAAATTCTGGGTCATCAGTCCAAATCTCAGTACATCGATACGGTGATTAAAATAGATATTATAATAGTCGTTCCCATGGTAATAGGATACAAAAAGTCCCAGATCCTCCAGGAAGGCAGGATGATAGAATATTGTGGCAGACAGGTTGATCCTTTCAGGCGAGAATGCCGTCAGATCATTATAAGCTCCTGCCTGCCAGATCACCTCCCCCCTGACTGAAAATAGCGGCCTTTTTTCTGTCTCATTGCCAGCCGAATTGGGTAATTTCATAATTGTTATTACATTGTGCCACCTGAACCTGCTGTAATGACCGATCAACTCATCGGCCACCATTGATTCAGGATGTACTTCCAGAGAACTGCTGAAGAACCGGTAAGCATTGAGACTTGTCATCTTCCGGGAGAGTATCATTCCGCCTTCAGCATAGTTCGTGGCGAAATCGCCTGACAACAGATTTATCTCACCGTTTCCCAGGTAGAAACTGCTGTCCTGCCCATTTGAGTGATGGGCATACCTGCCAAAAAGTGTTAAGGTTCTTCCATCTGATCCTCTGTCCAGCAAATAATAGACTGTCACCTGAGGCATGTAGCTGGGTGTTCTCACCGGGTATGATCTTTCCCTGTACATCCTCAGGATCACATTTGGATTCAGCACCCCCATCAGCCTTGAGTCACGGCTTTTTCTCAGCCGGAATGCAGGCTTGAGACCGGCCTCGAACCACAGTGGTTCTATATTACCGATGTCAGTCGGGAAGGTAATATAGCTGTTGCCTCCTGATATGTCTGAGATCAGATGAAGATTTACCGGATCATTTTTTGTCACTTCCTGTCCTCTGACAAAGCCTGAAATCACAAACAGGAATGCAACGGAGGTGATTATGAGTTTCATTTTTTTATCCTGTTATGTTTTTTTTCTCCGATAGAATCAACCACATAATATACCATGGGAACTATGTAAACTGTCAGGATCATTGACGATATTAAACCACCGATAATAACCCAGGCCAGCCCGTTTTTCCACTCACTTGCGGTGCCTTTGGCCAGAGCGATGGGAAGCATCCCGACAGCCATTGCTACTGTAGTCATCAGAATGGGACGCAAACGTTCCTTTCCTGCAATGATCAAAGCTTCCTTGTAAGATTTCCCCCGGGCTTTTAACTGATTGGTAAAATCAACTATAAGAATGGAATTCTTTGTCACCAGACCCATCAGCATGATTAATCCAAGCTGTGCAAACAGGGTTATCTGGTTTAATGAAAGGTTCAGGGCCAGAAAGGCGCCTATGGCAGCCATCGGTATCGCGAATAGAGCCACGAACGGATAGATATAATTATCATAAAGGGCTACCATGATCAGGTAAATGAGTATGAAGGATATCAGCAGAACCGAAGCCAGAGCCCTGAAACTTTCATTCTGGGTTTTTATATCAGCCCCCCATACCAGTTCAATACCATCAGGCAGAGGTCGGGTTTTCAGATAGCTTATTACGTCATCAGCCAGAGTGCCTGAGGGCCGGCCCAACGATTCCGAAGTAAGGGTTACCGATGGCTGCCTGTCGAGCCTTTCGAGCAACGAAGGTGAATTATCCTGCCTGACCTGCGCAAATTGCGATACCTCAACCGGGATGTTCATGGGGTTCACAATGGAGAGCCGCTGCACATCTTCATAATTCTTCCTGTCAAAATCATCCAGCCATACCCTTACCGGATATTCTGTTCCATTTTCAGTCAGTGTGGCATCTTCATTTCCGGTAAAAGCGGTTCTGAGATTCATTCCAACATAAGCTGTGGTTAATCCCAGCCGCTGCATCCTGTCTTTATCCGGAATCACTTTGTATTCAGGATTGCCTGCTTCAACGGAGAGCCTGACATTATCGGCGCCAGGTATTTCCTCAATAGCCAGCTTCAGGTCCTCTGCAGTTTCTAATATCAGATCCGGATCGCTTCCGGTAAGGGTGATTTTAATGGGTGCCTGTTTAGGCAAAAGACCAAGAACAGCCATCGAAGAACTAACTCCCGGAAACTGTCTTTTCAGTTCTTCACGCAGCGATATCATATACTCTTCAGTCTTGACTTTCCTTTCTTTTTCGGGTTTTAATTGAATAGTGAATTCAGATAGATTCGCAGAACCTACCCCTAGACTACCGATACCTGTGGATGGACCGGCAATATTGCTGAAAAGGGTAGCAACTTCCGGCTGCTGAAGGATAAAGTTTTCTATTCTCTGAGTCCTGATATTATTCTCCTGAACAGTTGTTGTTTTGTCATATTCAAGGTTCAAACGGAACTTCCCCTGATCACCTGTCGACATCATTTCTTTCCCGATAATGCCTTGTTTCATTATCCCGATAGTCAAGACGGCAAGTAAAATAACTATCCCTGTAAAGAGCAGTTTATGCCTGAACACCCATTCCAGCTGATGGCCGTACCATTCAATGAATGTATTCAACTGCTTTTCAAACCAGAGCAGGAAGCGGTTCATGAAGTTGGTTGGCTGCAATTCCTCCTTTTTCCCGATCCTCGATGAAAGCCATGGAGTTAAGGTGAAACAGACAAGAAGGCTGGTAAGTGTTGAAGTTATTACCACGATCGAAAACTGTTTCAACATGTCTGCAACGAAAACCTGAAGGAACAAAATAGGCAGGAAAACAACCACAATAACCAGGGTGATGGAAACCGCTGACATGCCAATTTCCATCCGGCCATCAATTGATGCCGTCCGCTTTTCCTTTCCCATTTCAAGATGTCGTTGAATGTTCTCAATTACAACAATAGCGTCATCGACCAGGATCCCGATGATCAACGACATGGCAAGCAGGGTCATAAGGTTCAGCGTAAACCCCATGAGCCACATCACAGCAAAGGCTGTAACCAGTGAAGTGGGAATTGAAATCAGGACAATCAGTGAGTTCCGGTAACTTCTCAAAAACAGGAACATGACAAGTGATACCAGGATTACAGCCAGGATCAGATCTTCAATCACTGAATCTACCGCCGCAATCGTCATTTCAGTCGAGTCGTCGGCCACGGTAAATTTCACTCCGCTTTCTGATTCCGAACTTTCAATCAGGGCAAGTTCCTCACGAACCAGTTTTGATACTTCGACAGCATTGGCATCACCTTGTTTCTTTAACAGAAGGCCTATCCCGTTAACCCCGTTGTAGCGGCTGACGGAAGTAATTTCCTTCACACCATCTATAACCGTGGCAAGATCCCTGACATAAACAGGTGTTCCGGGGAAAGGCATTGCCACCTGGACATCCATGATGTCGCCGACACTTGAAAATTTGCCGGTTAACCTTACTGAATTGCTCTCCTTATCGGTCTGAGCCTTTCCTGCCGGCAGATCAATTCCCGACCTGTTAATAGCCTCTGCGACCTGGAAAAGAGATATCCCGTAAAGTTTCAGCTTGTCCTGGTCCACTTTCACCTGAATTTCCCTTTCTTCCCCACCGAGGAGGGTAATCTCAGCCACCCCTTTCAACTGCTGTATCCGCGGAAGATAATTATCAGTCATCTTTTGATAAAATTCGGTTGCCGGCAAATTACTGGTCGCACTGAGAGACATGATTGGCAGGTCATTGGGAGAAACCTTACTCATGACGGGACTCAGAATATCGGCCGGAAGATCTTTACGGATGTTGTCGATGTAGCGCTGAGCATCCTGCATGGCATTATTCAGATTTGTGCCGTATTTCAAGTTGGCAATAATAACCGAGGCATTGGGCATAGACTTGGTCTCGAGATAATCCACTCCTTCGAGATTAGACAGGGCATCCTCGATTTTTCTTGAAACAGAAGTTTCAACCTCACCCGGTTCGGCGCCGGGATACATTGTCTTTATTACAATTACCGGCTGGTTAAAGTCGGGTAACAGTTCATACCCCAGGTTTTTATAGCCTATGATCCCCAAAAGGGTGAATACGCTGAAAAGTACTATGATAAGTGAGGGGCGATCGATCGATATTTTTGTAATATTCATGATTGATTCCTTAATTACTGATTGTTACATTAGCTCCGTCAAAAAGATTAATAAATCCGTTAGTAATTATCATTTCTCCCTGTGCCAATCCATCTGAAACCAGAACCTTGTTCTGATACCTGGCTGAAATGGTTATGTCCCTGAGACTGGCTTTGCCGTCTTCTACGGTGTAAACCTGAGGCCGGATATTCGTTCCGATAATTGCAGAAGCCGGAATTATAATGTGTTGTTCTTCCGCAGCACTTTTCACCTGTACCTTTCCAAACATCCCGGATTTGATCTTCAGATCGGGAGTATTATTTACAGAAAACTGTACCGGGTAACTGTTCCCCATGTTGGCCTTACTGCCCGTCATGATGACTCTCCCCTGCAATGAGGCTTCAGGCCAGGCATCTGAGCTGACGGGATATACCTCATTGATTTCAAACTGACTTAGTTCATGCTCGGGTACATTTACAGTAAACTTCAAAAGCGAAATATCCGTAATCTGAAGCAGGGGCATCCCAGGCGCCGCAAAAGCCCCTACTTCAGTAAGTTTGGCGGTAACAACCCCGCTGAAAGGGGCACCAATGGTTGTTTTATTGATCTGCTCGGTTAAAGTCGCCTGCTGCACCCTGGCAGATTTAAGACCCGACACTGCTTTCTCAAGCTGCACACCCTGAATTGCATCGGCATTTGTAAGAACGGTATATCGTTTTACATCGGCTTCCAGCGCTTCTATTTGTATTTCAACAGCCTGCAATTGCAGTTTCAGAAGGGAATTGTCCAGTTGAATTAATGCCTGGCCCTTTCTGACATAGTTTCCTACATCGACCAGTACAGAGTTTACCTTACCCTGGATATCAGCGCTGAGCCTGGTTTCCCTGTTGGGTTCAAAAGTTCCCGTGTAGGAAATATCATTATCAGCAGTTTCAAGTTTCAGGTGGATGGCCTGGACATTTATGGCCTGCTCCTTATCAAAATGATACACTCTTTCGGCGGTGGTTTCCTTATTGCTCTTAAGGCGAACTGCAGCGATGGCAATTATCGCAAGAGTCAATACAATGTAAATTATCTTCTTTTTCATCATAATATAGTTTTAAATTTAATGGTATGATGGAACCCACATGGTTGAAAATTATATAAATACCTTTTTGTGTATTTGATACATGTGGGTTTCATGACTATTTGTTTTTGGGATTAATAAGATTTCCGGTAACGCGTTTGTATTCCAGTTCTGCCTTGCGAAGCTCTATCAGCGCAACTATATAGTTCTGCTGCGCTTCGCGAAGTGCATTGTCAGCCATAAGTAAATCAGTGATACTGGCTGTCCCCTGTTTGTTTTGAAGCACAGTGTTTTCATATATCCTTGTGGCTAATTGTATCTGTGACCAGGCGGTACCGGTGGTTCTCTTCGCAAGCGAGTATTGCATTGCTGCATTATTAATATCAAGTGCGGACCTTTCATAGACCAGTTCCTTTTGAATATTGGCCTTATTCAATTCTATTTTTTTCTGACTGATCTTATGACGTGTAGTAGTGCCGTTAAATAAGGGAACTGACAGCTGGGTACCCACATACCCAACCGGATGGAAATTGAAGAAACTGTCGGCGCCGGTATTGCCAAAACCCGCAGTACCATAAACCCCATAGGCGCTTAATGACGGCAATCTTGAGTTTTTCAGGCCTTTAAGCTCTGATCTGACAAATTCTATTTTCTTGTCGATCAGCAGCATATCAACAGTTGCTTTTGTTTTGAATTCCGGTTCACCAGACGTCATATCGTTCATTGATATTGCGATGGAATCTGAAATGGGTTTACCCATTAAAAACTTAAGGGCGTTCAACACCTGCTGATACCTCGAGGCAAGGGTACTCCTTTGTGTCATTAACTGCTCCAGCTGCAGCTGAAGCCTGTCCACATCGGTTCCTCTGGCTACCTGCTCCTGATGCAACAGGCTCGTGGTTTGTACAAGCCTTCCGGTATTTATGATATTCCCATCCAGAAAATCCAGCTGATTTGTCAGTATCTGAGCATTGTAGTAGGCATTTGATACTTCCAGCACAACTTCCTCTTCTGTTTTATTCTTTTGAATCTCAGAAAGCTCACCAGCGATGCCTGCTGTTTTTATTGCGCTTACGACGACCGGGTTGTAAAGAGGTACCATCAATTGGATATTGGCGTTCAGATTCTTTGGAACACCAAACTGCACCTCTTTGTAGGTACCTGCAGGTCCTCCGAAAGCAGATGCAGGCATCAGCTGATAAGGCAGATCTGTGTAATAACGGTAGTCAGCCATAGCATTTAACTTGGGGATCAGGCTTGATTTTACCTCTTTTAATTTTTCTTCGGCCATGTCCGCGTCCTGTTGCGACATCCTGTAACTCCGGTTATATTGCAGGGCTGTGTCGATGCACTGCTCCAGAGTCAATGACTGGGCCTGGGCTGCAACTTCCGCCGTCATCAGTGTTGCAACAACGAATATTCCCAGGAGAGTCTTTCTTATTCCGTTTTTCCATTTTTTAAACATCATTCCCATCGTTTTATTAATAATTACATCCTGTCATGCATAAAACATTTAAATGTTAGTTTATGTTCACTAACTTATAAAATAATTTTTTTTTATCCATCGAAGGTCTTGTTTTAAATTTCATGATTTTGATTTTCCGTGCTCCTTCAGATATTTTGCATTTATATCTGTGAAGACTTACTTAATAATATCCAGAAGAGAAGATAACAATTCGTCCCCCCTGGTTTTAATGTCGAACGAATAATCCGACATCTTCCATTTCTTTGCAAGAAGCCGGATCGAACCGAAAAACATTAAAATAAAGGCGCCTATATTGACATGATCCGGAAGTTTTTTGTCGCGCCTTAATCCGATGAGTAAAGATTCAATAAGGTTTTCATTGAAAGTCTGGATCTCTTTTATCCTGTAAGAAAGCTGTTTCTCATTCATATAGATCTCTTCAGAGAAGATGACGGTAATCAGGGCAGGGTTATGAACAAAAATCTCAAATATCTTATCCCCGAACGACTTCAGCTTCACCAGCGGATCATTTGCATTATTCAGTGACAAAGCCTGATTTTCAAATATATCCCTTTTGAATGAATCGAGGATGGCAGAAAGAATAGCAAATTTGCTTTCGAAATGCCTGTAGATGCCCGGTTCGGAAATCCCGACCTTTTTAGAAAGGTTTTTTATTGTAAAACCCTGTATACCCCTGGTATCTATCAGTTTTATCGATTCGTCGATTATCTGTTGTTGTCTGTCGCTGAACATAAGAGTATATTTGTTTGTTAGTATTCGCTCGCAAAATAAAACTTATTATTAATAATATCCAAAACTCCAAGAATTTTTTTTTGAATTATAAATTACCAATCAATGCCATAAAAATATCTTTCCATAAATGAATTTCAGAACAGGAAACCAAGCCGCAATGAAAACATCCCCTCCTTTTCATCCTGAGAAAACTCATACATGGCCGTAATAATTGCCATTTCATAAGGCGATACCCATAAGCCACCTCCATAACCATGATGCCATTTATGTGAGTCCTCATTTTTTCCCCAGACTCTTCCCAGGTCGTTAAAAAGGATAAGTCCAAAATATCCTCTTGTGACGTAACTTCTGACCCTGGAAAGCTTGATCCTCAGGTCACTGTTCTGATAGAATGAGGTGTAACCTGAATAACGGTTATAGGCAAATCCCCGCAGTTCCGACAGGCTCCCGATAGTATTGGCCTGGAAAAAGTCATAGGTGCCGGCATTGACAGCTCCCCCGGCCCTGAAGGCGATTACATGACCGGCTGATTTCCAGGGATGTGCATAATATCTGATTTCACCGCTTACCCTGTCAAATATGTTGTCCGATCCTGACAATCCATAATGGAACTGGTTCCTGGCTTCCCAATAAAAACCGCTTGAGGGAAAAATTGCATTGTCCCGGCTGTCGTGATTAATCCCTGCGCTGACTCCGATAAATTCCTTTCTCAAAAAAACATCGGAACTCAGTCCGTTGGAATTCAGATCCGAAATGAACCTACCCTTAGTAGTTTCGACGCGGCTGTTCTGATAAAAAATGCCTGCATAAAAGTTAGTTCGTGAATTAAAAGGAAAACTAAGTTCCGGATTGATGAAAAATTCTCCTATCCTTACCCTGTAATAATCCCTTGCTGTGTCTGACTTTATTGTCTCATTACCTGACCCGAAATAATTCTGAGTGAATTTAGGATCCCTGATATGGAATTTAAGCTGAACATCGGTAATATTTAAAAAATCAGGATATATACCTTTGTATGTCAGCTCTTTTG
>DAOQAX010000027.1:0-15313 GCA_035354395.1 Bacteroidales bacterium
ATAAATTTAAATTCTATAAAAATGAAAGAGAAAGTTGTTTTGGCATATAGCGGTGGCTTAGATACTTCGGTGATACTGAAATGGTTAATCGAAAAGGGCTATGAAGTAATTGCCTTCATTGGTGATGTAGGTCAGAAAGAAGACTTCGGGGAATGTGAGAAAAAAGCAAAGCTTCTTGGTGCTTCCAAAGTAATAATAGCAGATCTTAAAAAAGAATTTGTTGAAAAATATGTTTTCAAAGCTATAATGGGAAATGCTATTTATGAAGGAAGATATTTGCTGGGGACATCGCTTGCACGACCACTTATTGCAAAGAGACAGATTGAGGTTGCAAAAGAGGAGGGGGCTACTGCAGTAGCACATGGTGCCACAGGCAAGGGCAATGATCAGGTGAGGTTTGAACTTTGTTACTATGCACTTATGCCCGGGGTCAAGGTTATTTCTCCATGGAAAGACAAGGAGTTCCTTGCGCAGTTTAAAGGAAGAACAGATCTTCTGAAATATGCATCAGAGAAAAAGATACCTGTAAAAGCAAGTATCGATAAGCCTTATAGTGAAGACGATAACCTGATGCATATAAGTCATGAGGCCGGTGTCCTTGAAGATCCTATGTATACTTTGAACAAGAATATGCTTGAGAAAATGGTTCTGCCACAGGATGCACCAGATAAAGAAACGAGGATAGTCATTCATTTTAAGAATGGCATTCCTGTAAAGCTTATCAATAAAGATGATGGAACAATAAAGGAGGACGCTTATGAAATGTATGTTTACCTGAATAAACTTGCAGGCGACAACGGGATAGGTCTTCTCGACATGGTTGAAAACAGGTTCGTTGGCATTAAATCGAGAGGTGTTTATGAGACTCCGGCCGCTACTGTTTTCCATATTGCCCATATGGATCTTGAAGGGATAGCAATGGACAGGGAGGTTATGCGGCTTGTGAATATGCTGACTCCGAAGTTTGCAGAGATCATCTACAACGGTTTCTGGTTCAGTCCGGAAATGGATTTCCTGATGGCCGCTATTGAAAAGAGCCAGGAGCTTATTGACGGAAGTGTACATCTCTGTCTGTATAAAGGCAATGTACTTATTGAAGGGCGTGAATCACCATCTTCTCTCTATAACAAGAAGCTTTCAAGTATGGACATAGGAGGTGGTTTCGATCAGACAGACAGTAAGGGATTTATAAGAATAAATGCAATAAGACTTATGGCACATAATGCCATTGTTGAAGCTAGCAATAAGAAGTAATTTAAACTATCAGAGAATGAAACTTTGGGAAAAAGGGATTAATCCTGAACCTGCAATTATTGAATTTACTGCAGGGAAAGACAGAGTGACCGATCTGGCCCTGACAAAATGGGATATAATCGGATCAATGGCGCATGTAATAATGCTTCAGGATGTAGGGCTTATCTCAGAAAGTGAAAAGAATGGTATGTTGAAAGCTCTTCATTCTCTTTTTGTACTGGATGAGGAAGGGCGCCTGGTAATTGAGAAGGATTCTGAGGATATTCATACTCAGATTGAAAAGGAGATGTCGTCAATTCTTGGTACTACGGGTAAGAAGATTCATACCGGACGTTCAAGAAATGATCAGGTACTGGTGGATATACGTCTGTATACCAGGGAGGAAATCGACAGGCTCTCTGCTCTGATCCGTATGCTTTTCACCAAGCTTCAGTCGCTGAGTGAGCAATATAAAGAGGTCCTTTTACCAGGTTATACTCATATGCAACCTGCCATGGTATCGTCGTTTGGCTTATGGTTTGGAGGATATGCCGAATGCCTGGCCGATGATATCGTATTGCTTCGTGCAGCAAGAGCACTGGATAATCAGAACCCGCTGGGGACTGCCGCTGGATATGGCACTACTTTGCCAATAAACAGGAAGCTCACTTCTGACCTTCTTGAATTTGATGATCTCCTTTACAACTCATCTTATGCCAGTCTGAGCAGGGGGAAAATTGAAATGGCAGTTGCAGCAGCTCTGGCATCAGTGGCACAGACCCTTTCACGTTTCTCTATGGACATCTGTATATACATGAGTGCAGAATTCAGGTTTATCGATTTTCCTGACGAATATGTTACGGGTTCAAGCATTATGCCTCAGAAAAGAAATCCTGATGTCTTTGAGCTTATCAGGGCCAGATCAAATGTGATACAAACCCTCCCTAACCAGGTTGCAATGCTGACCAGTAACCTTATGTCGGGATATAACAGGGACCTTCAATTACTCAAGCAGCTGATATTTAATGCATTTGGCGAGGTGAGGGAATGTATTGAGATTATGCTTCTTATGCTTAATAATATTAAGGTGAAGAAAAATATTACGGAGAATCCGTTGTATAATACCATATTCAGCACCGAAGAGGTTAACCGTCTGGTACGGCAGGGAATTCCATTCAGAGATGCATATAAAGCAGTAGGTGCAATGGTCAAGAACTCTTCATTCTCCAGAACTGCGATATCAGACTATGTGCATGAAGGAAGTATTGGAAATCTATGCAATAAAGAGATATCTGATCTTTTCGAAGAAAGGATGAAATGTTTTAAAAATACCACTGCTGTAGAATTTGCAGAAAAGATGATGAAATATGTGACGGAGTAAATTCTGCTCCCAAATCCTGAAGTGCTGGGAGGGTTATTTCACAATACAGACATGAGTTTATTATAATATTCTTTAAAAGAAGAACTCTCACAGAGGAAATCCGGAGAAGACACAGAGAACACTGAGAAATATTGGAACTTTAATCGGTTCTCCTCTGTGATCCTCCGCGTCTTCTCTGTGGAACTCTGTGTCAGTTCTTTTATGTCAAATAGAGCACCACAGAGAGGCACATAGAAAATACAGTGTATTTCTCAGCGGAGTTCTGTGCAACTATTTTTTTGAATTAACAATATTCTCAATAAATGCATCGAATAGGTAATCAGTATCTGTCGGACCTCCTGATGCTTCGGGATGAAACTGGGTTGAGAAGAATGGTTTTGTCTTATGTCTCATTCCCTCGTTAGTCTGGTCGTTTATGTTTATGAAAAGCGGTTCCCACTCTTCCCCAAGAGTCTTGTTATCGACAGCAAACCCGTGGTTTTGAGATGTAATATAAGCTTTATCGGTACCAATCTGAAGAACAGGCTGGTTGTGGCTTCGGTGTCCGTATTTCAGTTTATAGGTATCGGCGCCTGATGCAAGAGCCATCAATTGGTTACCAAGGCAGATACCGAATATGGGTTTATCTCCTGAAAATGCTTTTCTGATGTTTCCGATAGTGATTCCGCACATTTTTGGATCACCGGGGCCATTAGAAAGAAACAATCCGTCAAATTCTTCTTTATGAAAATCATAATCCCATGGTACCATTATTATAGTAGTATCTCTTTTAAGGAGGTTTCTTATAATATTATTCTTTACGCCGCAGTCGACAAGGAGTATCCTGTACTTTCCTGAACCATACACTTTCTTTTCATGTGTGCTTACTTCAGCAACAAGGTTTACTTTGTTAGGATCGTAAAAGCCGGTTTCAGTTCCTTCCGGTTCAATCTTGCCAAGCATGGCTCCTTTTTCACGTATCCTTTTAGTAAGGGCTCTTGTATCGATGCCGTATATACCCGGCACATTATTACTGTTCAGCCATTCATCCAGGCTTTCGGTAGCATTCCAGTGGCTGTATTCAAAAGAATAATCCGACACGATTAGTCCTGAGATATGAATAGAGGAAGATTCATAAAAACGATAGAGGTCGTTCTCTTCGCATTTAACCGGGGCCCCGTAATTTCCCACAAGAGGGTAAGTAAGGCAAAGGATTTGTCCGCGGTAGGAGGGATCTGTTAAGCTTTCAGGGTAACCTGTCATGGCAGTGTTAAATACCACTTCTCCGGCGGAGGGTGCAACAGCTCCGAATGAAAAGCCATTATATATGGTTCCATCTTCGAGTGTCAGTCTGACCTTTAATCTGTTTTTCATTGGAATCGGTATTATTATCTTAAGGATGAAACAGCTTTTTCAATTTGTTCCAGAGCTTTCATAACTATCTGGTGGGTTGTGGCAATATTCATTCTCATAAACCCTTCACCTCCTGGGCCAAACTGAGAACCTTCGTTCATGCCTACACCTGCTTTATCCACAAAAAATCTCTGGAGTTCTTTTCCTGACATCCTCATCTTCCGGCAATCGAGCCATATCATGTATGTTGCTTCCGGTTGAACGGGAACAATCTCAGGGATTAGTTTTTTACAGTAGTCAGTCACAAAATCAACATTACTGTCGATATAGTCAAGTAAAGCATCCAGCCATTTATCCCCTTGTGAATATGCTGCTATTGAGGCTATTGTACCAAAGAGATTCCCATTACCTACCTGAAAATCATCAACAAACCTGTTAAAAGAATTTCGCAGATCCGGATTCGGAATAATGATTGATGAGGTCGAAAGGCCTGCAACATTAAATGTTTTGCTTGGGGCAATACATGTAATGGTATTTTCTGCAATTTTTTCAGAAAGTGATGCTATTGGAGTATGCCTGAATCCAGGCAGAGCAAGATCAGAGTGGATCTCATCGCTGACAATCAGGATATTATGTTTAAGACAGATATCTGCAAGTCTTCTTAATTCTTCAGGAGTCCAGGCCCGGCCTACAGGATTATGCGGATTGGAGACTATTATCATCTTTGTTTTTTCGTCAATGGAAGAAATCAGGCTGTCGTAGTCCATCTTCCATTTTCCTTCAGATTCAATCAACCTGTTATAAACAAGGGTGCGGCCATGTGATTGGGCTGCAGAAAAGAAAGGATTATAAACCGGAGGCTGAACAACAACTTTATCACCAGGATTGGTAAAAGCCATAGTGCAGAAGTTAAGAGCCGGAACAATCCCGGGGCTGAAGCATATCCATTCTTTTTCTATTTTCCAGTTATGTCTGCGTTCAAGCCATCCCTGAATTGTTGAAAAGTACTCAGCCGGACGGAAAGAATAACCATATATCTCATGACAGGCCCGGTTTTTAAGTGAATCTACTACAAAATCAGGAGCATTGAAATCCATGTCAGCTATCCACATAGGTATAACATCATTTACTCCGAATGTATCTTCCCTAAGGTCATACTTAATGCAGTAGGTTTCCTCCCTCCTGTCAGGTTGATCAAAATTCCACATAAATAAACAGTTTGTTTTCAGGGGCTCAAAGATAAATAAAAAATGGTGAAGATAAAGTGACCGTTTGCATGGCCGAAAGAAAGGCCTGATATTTTGAGTTGCTACAACATCCAAAATTGGCATCAGCAATCGTTTTAATTAAATATTATTTACTATTTTTATAAATATTTTTAAATAGTAAATTTCTAATTAAAACTGACTTGAAATGAAAAAGATCCTTACCAGTGTCATATCTCTTATGCTGATAATAAGTATCGCATGTTTGTCTTCATGCAAAAACAGAGCCGCTGAGAAAAATCAGAAGAAGATTGAGAAAGAACAGGTGAAGAATGTGGAAGATAAGATTCAAACGAGTGTATATCCTTTACCTACATCAGCAGCCGTGATCAAGATGCTTACCGAGCTTGAAGTGGGCTATATAGTGGGTATATCCAATCCTGTTGGTAATGCCAAGAACTATTTCAGCAGCACTGCAAGGGCAATAAACATGGGTGTTTACGGAGCTGATCTTAGTTATGCAACTCTCTACAACAAGCAACAGGACGTAATGGACTACCTGAATTCTATCAGGATGCTGGCGAATGAACTCAACATGTCGAAGATCTACGATGAAGGATTATACAACAGGATAAAACAGAATTTTGACAACAGGGATGAACTGGTGAAGATTCTGACAGAGGCATTCAATGATACCTATTCATACCTTAGTGAGAACGATCAGCAGCCTTTGGCTCTCCTCGTGGTAGGTGGTGCCTGGGTTGAAGGTATGTATCTGACTACACATGTATCTGAAGCAGCATACCAGGTTGCAGGCATTTCTAAAGTTCTTCTTGAACAGAAGAAATCATTCGATCTTTTCCTCGAAATAACCCGCCCATATTCATCTGATCCGAGTGTAAGTGATTTTGTAAAGATGCTTGATCCTGTCAAGAATGTTTATTCGGGAATAGGGACCAGCCTTACAGAACAGAATATTAAGGATATAACCAAGGTTATTGAAGAAGTAAGAGCGCAGGTAATAAAATAATTGGTTCATAAATACCGGGCCGCAAAGCCAAACGCTTTGCGGTCTTTTTTTATTAAATGCTTTTATGAGAGAATCTGTACTTCTTGCGTTAATCCACATTTTTGCAATCATCTCTACAATAAATCCTGCCGGGATTTCACTGAGAGGTAAGAAGATTCTGCGAACTTATCTGAGGAGGTATCTGAACCGGGACCTTGAAGAAGAGTATATGACTCTCTTTGAGAATAATCTTGAGTTTTATTCAAATGAGCTTAAAAGTATTGATAAAAATGAACTTGCCGATGAGGATTCTCTTATCTCATTTCAGATAACTAATATCTGCAGACAGATCAGGAAAGGATTATTCCTGGAGGAGAGAATGATAGTTTTTCTTCAGCTGATAGAGTTTGCCTATGACGACAGCATGATTTCTGAGCAGGAGAGGACTATAATAGATATTGTTGCAAGGACATTCAGCATTCCTAAAAAAGAATATGACAACGCCATCGCTTTCATGATAGGCAGGGAATATGACAAGGTGTCTCCGGAATGTATTCTCATAATTGAAAGCGATCAGCCTGAATTGTCAGGAGAAAAGAGTTATAAGAAATATGGCAACTGGCGGCATATCAGGATAAAAGGGTTCAAAGGGCAGCTTGTTGTATTACATATTGAGAGCACAGGTACTCTTCTTTTTACTTATGATGGATCACTTACACTCTATTTTAAGGGACGGGATATTATTGCCTGCAGGCCGTATCTCCTTGACCGCGGAGTGAATATAAAGGGTCAGGGTATCGAACCGATCTATTACTCACGGATATATAAGAAGTTTGTTTCAAGGAATTTTTCTGACAAGATCACCTTTGAAGGGTATGATATAGAATTTCTCTTCAAGAATACAGAAAACGGGATTCAAAAGATGAACTTCAAGGTTGAGTCGGGCAACCTTATTGGTATAATGGGAGGAAGCGGTGTTGGCAAAACCACATTATTTAATCTGCTTCACGGAAAAATCAAACCAACTTCGGGGAACATCTATATAAACGGTTTTGATATCCATACCGAAGTTGACAAGCTGAAAGGCCTGATAGGTTATGTTCCTCAGGACGATATGCTTATAGAGGAACTTACGGTTTATCAGAACCTCTATTTTAATGCAAGATTATGTTTTGGTGATTATGATGAGGAGCAGATAAAAAAGGCTGTCGAAAGGGTACTCACGGATCTTGATCTTTATGAGATACAGGATCTGCAGGTTGGCGATGTGCTTAATAAGAAGGTCAGCGGTGGACAGAGAAAAAGACTTAATATCGGACTTGAACTGCTCAGGGAACCGGTGATCCTGTTTGTTGATGAACCAACATCAGGGTTATCCTCTTTCGACTCGGAAAAGGTAATGACTTTACTGAGGAACCAGGCCCTGGCAGGGAAACTGGTGTTTACAATCATTCATCAGCCTTCATCTGATGTCTTTAAGATGTTCGACAGGTTATGGCTGCTCGATAAAGGTGGTTACATGATCTACGATGGCAATCCCGTAGAAGCCCTGGTATATTTTAAGACGGAAACATCACAGGCCAATGCTGCTGAAAGCGAATGTCCGAACTGCGGAAATGTAGAAACCGACAGTATTTTGCATATCGTTGAGGTTAAGGTTATTGATAATTCGGGTCATCCCGGGAAAGAGAGGCAGTCGAGCCCAAAGGAATGGTACGAAAAGTACAGGAAGAAGATGATGCCTGCCCTTAAAGGCAAACCCGAAAAGACCGAAATCCCCGATAGTAATTTCAGGGTTCCCGGAAGGATTAACCAGATAATAACATTTGTTAAAAGAAACCTGACAAGAAAGTTTGCCGATACCCAATACATTGCAATTAATCTTCTTGAAGCCCCTCTTCTGGCATTCATACTGGGATATATCTCAAAATACAGCCAAAACGGAGTATACAGTTTTGCTGAAAACAAGAATTATCCGGTATTCCTTTTTATGGAAGTTATTGTGGCCCTGTTTCTTGGGTTGACGGTAAGCGCTGAAGAAATCTTCAGGGACAGAAAAATCCTTGAAAGAGAAAAGTTTTTGAACTTAAGCAGGCTAAGCTACCTTATTTCAAAACTCAACTTTTTGTTTTCCTTATCGGCGATTCAGACATTATCGTTCGTAATTGTTGCTAACCTTATCCTGGGAGTAAAAGGGATGCTTTTACAGCAATGGCTGATCCTTTTTTCAACCGCCTGTTTTGGCAATCTGGTAGGTCTGAATATATCAGCCGGTATGAGGACTGCTGTCAGCATATATATTCTTATTCCCCTTATTCTTGTACCACAGTTGCTTTTAGGGGGTGCTATGATACAGTTTGATGAACTTCACAAGTCGTTAAGTAAAAAGATATATGTACCGGTCATTGGAGATATTATGGTAACACGCTGGGCCTATGAGGCAATAAGCGTGGAACAGTTTAAAAGCAACAAATTTGAAAGACCATTTTTTGAATATGATATGGAACTGAGCCAGAACGAGTGGTATGCAGCATTCCTTCTTCCTGCTTTGGAAACAGCTGTTGACGAATGTCTGACAGCCGGGAAAGATCCTGTTTACAGAGAAAGCTCTGAAGAAAACTTCAAAAAGCTTAATTACCATATAAATGATCTTTCAGGTATATCAGGAATAATGCCGGCAGGATGGGTTAATAACCTGAATTATAATGATTTTAATGAATCTGTTGCAATTGAAACAAAGCAATACCTTGATAGTCTTAAGAGTTCATTCAGGATTAAAAACAGGGTAATTACATACCGGCGTGATACGTTATACAAAAAAATTGAATCAGAAACAGGGGAGAAGAACTTTATTAAGATAAGAGACGATAATTACAATGAAAGCCTTGTAAATATATTACTTAAAAGGATGAGTATTAATAAAATATATGATGCGGGAGGTCGGTTTATACAAAAGGCTGATCCGGTTTTCATGCATCCGCTCTCAAAAACAGGACGGGCTCATTTCTATGCTCCCTATAAACAAATAGGAAATATGAGAATTGAAACTCTGGTCTTTAATCTTCTTGCTATCTGGCTCATGACAATTGTTATGTTCGTAACACTATATTATAATGTTCTTAAGCGTTTCATTATGTTTCTGGAAGGTTTAAAATTACCGATAGGAAGAAAGTTTGGGAGAGAGCTGCTTCAGTTCTAGTCTCACTTCACCTCATCATCCCTTTATGAAGGGAAAAGAGATAAGAGGCGGGAATTAAAGTCAGGGAGAAATAACTTGGGATGAGGTAAAAAACAAAACAGATGACCAGAGTTCAACCAAAGAAAAGCCTTGGGCAACACTTTCTTAAGGATAAAAACATTGCCTCCCGAATTGCTTCAACCCTTACAGGTGAAGGTTACAATTCAGTGCTGGAGATTGGTCCGGGGATGGGGATGCTTACGGGTTATCTCATGGAGAGAAAATTTGATGATTTTAAAGTCATAGAGATAGATAATGAATCGGTACTTTATCTTCAGACTCATTTTCCGGAACTGGGTAACATTATCACCGGCGATTTTCTTTCAATAGATCTTGATTCCCTTTTCACGGGTAAAATGGCCATAATCGGAAATTTTCCCTATAATATCTCAACGCAGATTTTCTTTAAGGTTTTGCATCATCGCGAAAAGGTTGTTGAGGTAGCGGGAATGTTGCAGAAAGAGGTTGCAGAAAGAATCTGTACCTGTCCAGGATCAAAGGCATACGGAATTCTGAGCGTTTTGTTGCAGGCTTTCTATAAAGCGGAATATCTTTTTACAGTATCGGAGCATGTTTTTTCTCCTCCTCCCAAAGTAAAATCAGGGGTAATCAGGTTAATAAGGAACGATGTGAAAAACCTCGACTGTGACGAGGATCTCTTTTTCAGGGTTGTGAAAGCCTGTTTTAATCAACGGAGGAAGACATTAAGAAATTCGGTAAAGTCGGCTTTTGATCTGAAGAAGGATGATTACGATGATTTTGGATTACGTCCAGAACAGTTATCGGTAGATCAGTTTGTTAAGTTGACTAACTGGATCGATGCAAACAGGGTGGTATCAGAATGAATACCCCATGGCTTCGACGGGATCCATCTTAGCTGCAGAATAAGCAGGTGCATAACCGGCTATTATGCCAATAATTCCTGAGATAAATACTGCCAGAAACACATTTGCCCATGTGAGGTAAATATTTATTTCGTACAAATAATTGATGATTAAGGTGGCAATGAATACCATCAATACCCCAAGTAGTCCGCCAATTATTGAAAGAAGAACCGATTCAACAAGGAACTGTTGAAGGATGAAAAATCTTTTTGCACCCAGGGCTTTTTGAATACCTATAATATTTGTTCTTTCCCTCACGGAAACGAACATGATATTTGCAATTCCGAAACCACCCACGAGTATTGCAAATCCTCCTATCACCCAGCCTCCAATATTGATTCCTGCAAACACACTGTCGAAACTCTGTGTGATCAGACTGGCCTGATTAATTGAAAAATTGTTTATCTCATCGGGTTGTAGCCTTCTTGCAGCTCTCAGGATCATAGTGGTCTCATCGCTCAGTTCCTGTACCGTAACTCCATTTTTTGCCTTAATGATAAGGTTGGCATCAAGGAAGTTATTCCGCATATTGATGAAAGTTTTCGCATAGTTGAAGGGGACCAGAACCATTTCGTCCATTCCGTTATCGCTCAATCCTCCCTTGCCTTCCTTTTTAAATACCCCTATAACATAGGTTTTTTTACCATCTATTGTTATTTGTTTACCGACAGGATTGGCTTTTTCAAACAGTTTTTCTGATATTTCTGCACCTACGATTGCTACATTTTTTCCTGATGCCGATTCTTCCGGAGAGAAGTACCTGCCATCTTCAATCTCGAACGATCTTAAATTTTCAAATTCATGCGTTACTGCCCATATATATATGTCATTTGCAAGATTCTTCCTGTATTTTATCTGTTTAGGCTGCATTACTGAAAAACATGCAGCAGAAGCTTTTGAAGATTTTGATAAAACAGCACGATAGTCATCTTGTGAGATGGCGGGCCACTTCATAATATCCCACCACTGGATATTGTTATTTAGTCCCCACGGCCATTTATCGACATATATCACATTTTCTCCGAGTGAAGAAATACTTTCGCGAATCGAATTCTCCATCCAATCAAGTACTGTGAACACAGAAATAATTGAGAAGATGCCAATAGTAATTCCGAAAAGAGAAAGGAAAGTTCTTAACTTATTAACAAAAATAGAGTTAACAGCAAAAGTGAAACCTTCTTTTAAAAGCCGTAAAAACATATAACTTCACTTTTAGTAAGTGTCAAATATACGAAAATCAGTGAATCTATCTTAATAATACAGAGGGTTGCTTTTATTAAAAACAGCTGATCAGGCCCTGTCTGAAGTCTGTTTTAACTAAAAATCAATGATATTCATAAATATATTATATGGAGGTTAATAAAAAAATATCTATTTTTACCCCTTCATTGGGAGTTCAAAAACCAATCGTAATTATCAAATAATGAGTGACAAAAGAATACACAGCGCCCTGATTTCAGTTTTTTATAAAGACGGATTGGAAGATATTGTAAGAATGCTCCGTAAACTGGACATAAAAATATATTCCACCGGGGGCACATATAATTTTATTGACGGACTTGGCATACCGGCCGAAAAAGTTGAAGACCTTACAACTTATCCTTCAATACTGGGCGGCAGAGTAAAGACTCTTCATCCGTCAGTTTTCGGAGGCATACTTGCACGCAGAGACAACAGCGAGGATCTGAAACAGCTGACAAAGTATAAGATCCCTGAAATAGACCTGGTGATTGTAGATCTTTATCCCTTTGAAAAGACAGTTGAGTCGGTGGATATTGAGGAAGAGATCATTGAGAAGATCGATATCGGAGGGATTTCCCTCATCCGTGCCGCAGCTAAAAACTTTAATGATGTCCTCATTATCTCGGGAACAGATCAGTATTCTGACCTTCTTTCGTTGCTTAATGAAAAGAAGGGCTTTACTTCTCTTGAAGATAGACGTTATTATGCTGCAAAAGCCTTTCAGACATCTTCAAATTATGATGTGGCAATCTTCAATTACTTTAACAGGCAGGCTGATATTCCTGCTTTCAGAGAGAGCATTAACTCATCATATCCTTTGCGGTATGGAGAAAATCCTCATCAGAAAGGGGTATTTTACGGAGATACAAGCCAGATTTTTGATAAACTGCACGGGAAAGAGATTTCATACAACAACCTTGTAGATCTCGATGCCGCTCTGGGGCTTATAGACGAATTTACTTTACCGACATTTGTTATCATTAAACATACTAATGCCTGTGGTGTTGCTTCACGCAGGAATGCTCTTGATGCTTGGAAAGATGCTCTTGCATGTGATCCGGTGTCAGCCTATGGAGGCGTGATAGTTACCAATGTTCCTGTTGATGAAGCTACGGCTGAAGAGATAAACAAACTGTTTTTTGAAATTATTATTGCACCTGGTTATACAGGCTCTTCACTTGCAATTCTGGAACAAAAAAAGAACAGAATAATCCTTGTCAGAAAAGAATCTTCACGAAAAGATTACATGTACAGGTCGTTGCTTAACGGAGTACTCTATCAACAGAAGGATCTGAGCACAGAGTCCGCATCGGACATGAAACCTGTTACCCCGGTGGTTCCTAAAACTGCTGAAATTGAAGATCTTATTTTTGCCAACATAATTGTAAAACACAGTAAGTCGAATGCGATTGTTCTGGCTAAGAACAATCAACTGTGTGCCAGCGGTATAGGGCAGACCTCGAGGGTTGATTCACTGAAACAGGCTATTGAAAAAGCACATGCATTCGGATTCGATCTGAACGGAGCTGTGATGGCCTCAGACGCTTACTTTCCGTTTGCCGATTGTGTTGAGATAGCTCATAAAGCAGGCATTACGGCAATAGTGCAACCTGGCGGATCAGTAAGAGACAAGGATTCTATCGACTATTGCACTGCGAACGGGGTTGCAATGGTATTTACAGGAGTAAGGCATTTTAAACATTGATATTTAATTAATTATCTCTTATAATGGGACTTTTTTCATTTTTAACACAGGAGATTGCAATGGATTTGGGAACAGCAAATACCATTATTATTCATAATGATAAAGTTGTTGTTGATGAACCCTCAATAGTTGCAATTGACAACAGCACGGGAAAACTGATTGCGATAGGAGAACAGGCAAGGCAGATGCAGGGAAAAACACATGAAACCATAAAGACTATCAGACCTTTACGCGATGGTGTGATAGCTGATTTTAATGCTGCCGAGCTTATGATAAGGGGGATGATTAAGATGACCAATAAAGGACCGCATCTTTTCTCTCCATCATTAAAGATGGTGGTATGCATACCATCGGGCAGCACTGAGGTGGAAATACGTGCAGTACGCGATTCATCCGAACATGCAGGAGGCCGTGATGTTTATCTGATTTATGAGCCAATGGCTGCTGCAATTGGTATAGGACTTGATGTGGAAGCACCTGAAGGTTGTATGATAGTTGATATCGGAGGAGGTACTTCAGAAATAGCAGTTATTGCTTTAGGCGGAATTGTATGCAATAAATCAATAAGAATAGCAGGTGATGGATTTACAGCTGATATTCAGGCATATATGCGTCATCAGCACAATATAAAAATTGGAGAACGGACTGCTGAAGATATAAAGATCGCCGTTGGTGCCGCTCTTCCCGATATTGAAAATCCTCCTGCAGATTTTGTAGTAAGGGGACCTAATATTATGACGGCTCTGCCCATAGAAATTCCTGTTTCATACCAGGAAATAGCATACTGTCTCGACAAATCATTGTCGAAAGTTGAAGCAGCGCTGTTGAGTGTTCTTGAACAGACACCTCCTGAGCTTTATGCTGATATAGTAAACAAAGGTATATATCTGGCCGGAGGTGGAGCATTACTCCGCGGGCTTGACAAGAGGCTTACCGATAAGATCAACATCAACTTTAATGTTGTTGAGGATCCTTTACATGCAGTTGCACGCGGTACAGGAGTAGCTCTTAAAAATGTTGACAAGTTTAAATTCCTAATGAGATAAATTACTGGTTAAATGAGGAATCTGCTGAATTTTTTAGCGAGATACAATAACCTGATAATTTTTCTCTTTCTTGAGGGTTTAGCAATATATTTATTGCTGACAGGCAACAGTTATCATAACTCGAGGGTTGTTAATAGTCTGAACAGCATTACTTACGGGGTTGAAACAAAAATCAGCAATACCAGGAATTATTTACATCTTCGTGAAATAAATGAAGATCTTGCTGCAGAAAATATTGCTCTAAGGAACAGGATAGGGCGTCTGGTAAAGAGTGTGGATACTCCTTTTGCCCTTATTACAGATACCATATACAATCAGCAATATTATTATACCTCCGGAGAGATAGTTAATAATTCTATAAACCGGCAGAAGAATTTCTTTACGATTAACAAAGGAAAACGGCATGGAATAACAACCGATATGGCTGTTATCTGCGGCGATGGAGTAGCCGGAGTAATTATAGGATGTTCAGAAAACTATTCTGTTGCCATGCCGGTACTGAACCCTAATTTTAAATTAAGTGCCAGAATAAAAAGGAATGGATATTTCGGTTCTCTTGGCTGGGACGGAAGAGATTACCGCTATGCCCTTCTTTCAGAAATTCCCCAGCATGTTTCAGTTATAATCGGAGATACAATCGAAACCACAGGTTATTCTGCGATATTTCCTGAAGGGGTGATGGTCGGAACAGTGGCAGATTTTGAAAAGAAAGGCGGAGACTTTTATGCCATAAAGGTTAAGCTTAAAACAGATTTTAATACTTTGCATTTCGTCAATATAATAGGAAATCTGAAAAAGACCGAACAGCATGGATTAGAAAAATTATTTCAATGATTAATTCAATTTTAAGATATACTTTGATTTTTATACTGCTGATGCTGCTGCAGATTCTGGTATTTGATAATATTCAGATCAGCGGATATATCAATCCGTATATATATGTTATGTTCATTCTTATCCTGCCTTTTGAAATACCATCATGGCTATTGCTGTTGATATCATTTGCGGCAGGATTTATAATGGATCTGTTTTCAGGGA
>DAOQAX010000028.1:0-14925 GCA_035354395.1 Bacteroidales bacterium
GTAAGGAAAATATTATTGCTGTACGGCTCGATACAAAGAACTTTGACTCGAGATGGTACCCCGGTGCCGGTATATACCGGAACGTCTGGCTGGTTAAGACCTCCCAGCTGCATATTGCATTCAACGGAGTATTCTGCACTACTCCCGAGATAAAAAAAGAGAAAGGTGTCCTGAGCGTAAGTGCTGAAGTGGAAAATCATTTAAACGAGTCTGTTCCTGTCACAGTTAAAGCCTCAGTATTTAAGTTAAACAATCGATTTGAGCCGGCTTCAGCACCTGTTGCAGAATCAGAAGATGTCATTGCAAATGTTCAGTGTATGAAAGGTCACTATTTCAGACTTGACATCCCTGTTCCTGAACCGGTCTTATGGGATATAGATGATCCTGAGCTTTATCGGGTTGTCGTTACTGTATTGCAGGGGACAACAGTGGCTGATAAATATGAAACAAATTTTGGTTTCAGAACACTCAACTTCACTGCCCGTGACGGATTTTTCCTGAACGGAAGAAGAGTGGAAGTCAGAGGTGTTTGTAACCATCACGATCTTGGAGCACTTGGTGCAGCCTTCAATACCCGGGCAGCAGAGCGCCAGCTTGAGATACTAAAGGAGATGGGATGTAACGCGATCCGGACAAGTCATAATCCCCCCGCCCCTGAACTTGTAGATCTGTGCGACAAGATGGGCTTCCTGATTCAGGTAGAAGCATTTGATACATGGAGAACAGGTAAAAAAGATAAAGACTATCATATTCATTTTGATGCATGGCATGAAGAGGACCTGAGATCGATGGTACGCCGCGATCGTAATCATCCGTCGGTATTTATGTGGAGCATTGGAAATGAAGTACCCGATCAGAATAACCCGGCCCTTGCTAAAGAGTTGAACAACATAATCAAATATGAAGATAATACGCGACCGGTAACATCAGGGTGTAATGATGGGGAATCAGGAACAAACGGATTTCAGAAATCACTTGATATTTTTGGCATTAACTACAATCTCTTCAACTACCAGAGGTTTTTCGACCTGAAAGATAATGCTCTCCAGGGGATGATATCGACAGAATCAACTTCAACCATAAGCTCCAGGGGCGAATACTATTTCCCGATTAAGCAAGGCGACCTGTATAACAGCCTTCCTGGAAAAGGAATATTCCAGCTTTCATCATTTGATGTCGCGTATCCCGGATGGGCAGCCACTCCTGATCAGCAATGGACCCTTCTCGATAAATTCCCTGCCGTAATGGGCGAATTTGTCTGGACAGGCTTCGATTATCTTGGCGAGACCACACCATACTATGATGATGTTACCGACCTGGCAAAAGCACAGACACAGGAAAGAAAGGATCATATCAACAAATGGCTCGAACAACTTGGTACCCGTGAAATACCTTCCCGCAGCAGTTACTTCGGAATAATGGACATTGCAGGGTTCCGGAAAGACCGGTTCTATCTTTACCAGTCACGCTGGAGATCAGACCTTCCTATGGCTCATATCCTTCCTCACTGGAACTGGCCGGAAAGAAAAGGTCAGGTTACACCTGTACAGGTCTATACATCAGGCGATGAGGCTGAATTGTTCCTCAACGGAAAATCACTGGGAAAGAAGAAGAAAGGTGAATATGAATACCGTCTCAGATGGGATAATGTTGTTTACCAACCTGGTGAATTAAAGGTTGTTGCATACATAAATGGCCAAAAATGGGCTGAAGATGTGATGAAAACCACCGGGAGACCATACCAGCTTTCAATGGCTGCTGACAGGTCAGCAGTAGATCCCGACGGAAAAGATCTTATATATATAACTGTACGGATTGAAGATAAAGAGAAACTTACTGTCCCGCGAAGCAATAACCTGATCAGTTTCAGCATTGAAGGAGCAGGAAAGATAGTTGCTGTTGATAATGGCGATGCAACAAGTCATGATCCTTTCACGATATCATCAAAAAAAGCTTTTAATGGCTTATGTCTTGTCATTGTAAAAGCTGATAAAGGTGCTATAGGTTCATTTATAGTAAAAGCCGAATCAAAAGGATTGAAAACAACATCAGTAAAAATTGATATCGCCAGATAATAATAGCTTACATATATAGTTTTGAGCAGGGACGTTACATGAAACGTCCCTGTTTTGTTACCGGCAACCCTGTCTGATCATCATATCTCATAATTTCCCGCTCCTGACATATAACAAATTATTTGTCATATATTTGATACTGCGAATATGGTCATTCATGGAAAAACAGAGAACAATAATAATTATCGGAGGCGGATTCGGCGGTCTTCAACTTGCACGCAGACTCAGGAAAACAGATTTCAGAATTTTACTTTTTGACAAACAGAATCACCATCAGTTTCAACCTCTTTTCTATCAGGTTGCCAGTTCCCGTCTTGAACCTTCTACAATTTCATTCCCTTTCAGAAAAATATTCCAGAAGTTTCCCAACCTTGATTTTATACTTGCCGAAGTAATCAGTGTTAATCCCGGCGAAAATGAAATAACTACTTCAATTGGAAATTTCAAATATGATTTTCTGGTTATAGCTTCTGGCTGCAAGACTAACTATTTCGGCAACAAGGAACTCGAAAACAACTGTCTCCCAATGAAGACCACTGGCGATGCTATCGAGATACGTAACAGGATACTTCTCGGATTTGAGAAATACATTTCAACCAGAGAAGATGATAAGGACTCTTTTCTGAACATTGTCATTGTCGGAGCAGGCCCAACGGGAGTGGAACTGGCAGGAGCCTTTGCCGAAATGAAAAACAATATTCTGCCTAAAGATTATCCCCATAACAATTTTTCGAAACTCCGGATAATACTACTTGAAGGAAGCTCAAATACTCTGAATAATATGAGCGATGCTTCTAAAAAAGCGTCAATGAAATATCTAATAGAGCTTGGTGTTTCGGTAATAACCGGGGTTTTTGTAAAAAGTTATGATGGCGAAAAGGTAAGTCTGAGCAACGGAGAGACAATCAGGAGCAGAAATGTCATTTGGGCAGCGGGTGTCACAGGAAGTATCATTGATGGCATTGATAAAGAAAGCACAACAAAGTCAGGGAGATACATAGTTGACAGATATAACCAGGTATTGGGTTATAGTAATATATTCTCAATAGGTGACATTGCATATATGGAAACACCCCTTTACCCTCACGGTCATCCGCAAGTAGCAAATGTTGCAATAAATCAGGGTAAAAACCTGGCATTTAACCTGAAAAACAAAATTTCAGGGAAGCCTCTCAGGGAATACGAATATAAAGATCTGGGCTCAATGGCAACTATCGGTAAGCACAGAGCTGTTGTCGATCTGCCTTTCATGCGGTTTAAAGGTTACTTTGCCTGGTTTATATGGATGTTTCTACATCTAATGCTAATCCTGAGTGTAAAAAACAAACTTCTGATCTTCATCAACTGGGCATGGTATTACCTGACAAAAGATTCATCTTTGCGACTTATTATTGATGCCGGCGGGAATAAGAATAAACTGTGAAAGACTTGAAACTTCAGAAGCGCTAAAACAGCATTGACAATAACAAAAAATCAGAAAAGACATCGGAAGTGATGTCTTTTCATAGTTAAATTAAAACCTGAAACTAAACATGGCCGGATGGCCGGAAAGATTCATTATTATTTGGTCATAGATACCGGACTTGTCATAAGTCTTGGGAAGAAAGCTGCAATAAGGTGTGCATTTTCTACCTCTTCTCTTTTCCCCGGAGCTAATTTCTTCTGATGGAAATATTCGCTGTGGTCAAACGAAGCATCTGCGGTTTTATAACCATCTTTCTCTAAGGATTTGTCAAGCTTCTGCACCCCAAAATAATTCTCATTACATACATACTGAACAGAAAGTTTATCAGAAAGGACAATGAATTTTTTACACTCTTTGTCTTTCCTTACAACTATTGTCACCGTCATGGGTGAGTTCTCATAGCTGATTGTGTATGCCTTTAGCTGTTCCCCGTTTATGGTAACAGGATCGGCAGTTTCAATCTTATAGTTTCCCAGTGAGGAGTGGGTCGGCCCACTACCAACTAATTCTCGTGCTGACAGAGCTGTACTAAAAGCTACTAATAGTAAAGCGGCGAATAATATTCTTTTCATGGCTTAAAGAATTAATTTATTTTATAACTTCAAATAACGCTTGTGAAACTGTTGTTTTACTTAAGAATTGTTTTCAAAGAATCTCTTTGTTTTTCAATCTTCACAACGAAATTATGCTAAAGTTCAATGCCGGGAAAGGATAACTCAACGAACAGCATGTCTGAATTTACAAACGGTAAAAAATATCTATCTAAGGTGTCAGATGAAACTGAATAAAACAGTTAAACCCGACTGAAAAGTCGGGTTTAACTGTTTTTATTTTTTATATTTTACTGACGCTGGTCGGAGAAAACCGACATAATGGCCAAATGGAATTCAGCCTTCATGTTTTTAATTTTCAGCGCTATTCTTTAAAAAGCTTCACATTTAATGCAGTAGGTCCTTTAGGCCCTTTGCCTATCTCAAAGACTACCATATTATTCTCCTTTATCTCTTCCAGAAGATTATTTGCATGAACAAAAACACTCTGTTTGCTTTCCATGTCCCTGATGAAACCGAAACCTTTCGATTCATTATAGAATGTAACCACTCCTTTACGGATATAATCTGATTTTAAAAGTGGTTCGTTTTTTGTTGCACCCAGTTCTATGCTTTCCAATTCAACCACAACCTTTTTATTAGGATCAGGAGGAGTTGATGATATCTTTCCAAATTCATCAACATAGGCAATCATATCGTCAAAACTTGATTTTTTACCTGTCTCTTTCTTCAAAAGCCGTTTTTTCTCTTTCTCTTTTCTTTTCTGGTCTTTCTTGTTCTTTACTTCTTTTTTATTGGATGTTTCCTGAGATCTTCCCATACATATATAAATATTTGATTTTAAATTAATTCCCCAGTTATGATATTCAAAAATCAGCTCTCTGTATCAATTGTGGAAAGAGATAATCTAATCGGTTAAAAGATTAGATACTGAATGCGTAAAATCGCAAAACTGATATATTTACAAATGTACGAATTTATTTCAGTGAATCATTACCAAGCATAATATATGATGTTACTAACAGATCGACTTCTTATTGGGAGTACTTTCCTTAGTTATAAATATACCAGCCTGTACAGGAAGGTTGATCTCCCCGGCTCCTATTACTATATACTAAACAGTAATGTCAGGAATGCTGAACGTCCATATCCATTGACTCCTGAACCATGAAACCTGTAATCTTCATTTAATAAGTTGATGAAGCTGACATTTATATTAATATGATTCATTGTGTAGCCGGTACAGATATTAAAAATATTCCAGCCCGGAGTTCCGCCTTTAGGGATTCTGTTGTCAGATTTATCGCCTGCAGCCAGACGGTCCTGTTTTCCGGCAGCCTGCCATTCAGTATTTATCCACAAGCGATTATGCCTGTACTCGGCAGCCAGACGTCCAAAAACCGGAGGAATCCGCCGCATAGGTTCGTCATTTGTGATATTCTGACCGTAAGCATAAGACACGCTTCCGCTGAAAAACCATGATGTATTTAGCTCATAATTCCATGCTGTCTCTGCTCCCTGAATATATGAACGCTCTGCATTTTCTTTGGTATAAACCTGGTAACCTTCAATAAACTCCCCATCTATCTTGTTACGAACAATCAGATTGTAAAGCTCATTGCGATAAACATAAAGTTCTCCGTTAAGTTTTCCATTATTAAATTTATACCCTAACTGATATTGAAATGAGTGTTCAGGTTTAAGATCAAAATTTGGCGTTTCGTATCTGAAATCGACTATCCCCAGTGTACCAAGATCATCAATATTAGGAGCCCTGAAACCGGTATTTAATGAAACAAACAAATTAGATGATGGATTCAGTTTCCTCATTAAACCAATATTACCTACAAGCGCTGAAGGGGTAAGTTTTGTTTTTCCTATCGTTTCATCTTCTACTCTGGCTACAAAAGTATTAAACCTTGCCCCGGCTGTTAACGTCCAGACAGGCAGACTGTAAGTATGCATGGTAAAGACAGCAATGCTTGTCATGGTTGCACCGTCAGGGTACAATCCGCGTTTGGCTACTGATACATTAGTTAAAAGATTATTGTCAATACGATCGCTGTTAACAAGATCATTGTAAATTTCCACACCACTGTTAGCTGACCAGTTGTTGTTGCCGGAAGTGAAAGCCTCAGCAGAAAATGATAATGTGCGTATCTTATCATTTTCAAGGCGAAGATCGTCTGAACCGTTTTTACGTGTTTCCCTTGTTTCAAGGCTATGTTGGTATGAAGCAGTGAAGGTTGCCGATTCCAATATGCCTTTATCAAGCTTCTGTTTAAGCCTGATATATGCCAGTTCACGGTTTTGAGGATCCATTTTATTTACAGCATAATTCTCGAGAGCAACTTTATGATATACAGGAACATCGCTCTGATGGACATTCTGATATGCCACTGTAAGAGTAGATGTTGGTGACAGAAGAATCTTACCCTTCAGATCATAATCAAACTCCTTATAACCAGTCGGAGATTGCCTTCCTGTTGTGTCGCCACCTACAAGATCTCCAAAATTCCGCCCAGTTATTCCTCCTCTGAATGCAACTTTCTTATTACTGTAATTTAACCCTGCATTAAGGCTTTCTTCCATCCCCTGTGTTGCAAACCTTGAAAGTAAAGAGCCTCCCCAATGAGAATGCTCTGTATTATTGAGTTCTTTGCTGAAGACCTGAACAGTACCCCCAATGGCGTCTGAACCATACTGTACAGATCCGCTTCCCCGGAGCACTTCCATCTTTTCTATTCCAAAGACATCGATAGTGTTAAAATATTGATTTGGACCGTAACGAAAAGTAGAGTTGCTCAGCCTTATGCCATCAATAAGCAACAGTGTCTGATTGCCTGTCAAGCCTCGTAAAAACGGAGACCCACCTCCATGATTGGTTTTCTGTACAAAAACGCCCGGAGTGGTCTGAAGAGCTTCCGGTGCTGTGCGTAATTGAAGATTCTGAACCAACTTACCATCAGTAACACTTATTGCTTCCGGGGTGTTCATCTGTGATGATCCATACCTGTTTGCTGTTATCACCACTCCTTCAATCGGATGAGAAGGGATTGAATCACTGACCGGAATTGATTTATTCTTCTGAGCTATCAATAATCCTGAAAAAGAGAACAGCACTAATGATATGGTTGTCTTTAAATACATATTTGCCACTTTTGTTGAAGTAACAAATATAGAAAGAAGTGCCATCTTTCCCCGTCAACGATTTTATTAATTATTGTTAAAAACAGGCAAAAACAAGGTTTATAAAAACCAGGCAGCAGCGGCTCACAATAGTTTTTTCACCTGTTCCCAATAATAAGTTGTAAGCGGACCTGATCCGTTCCAGTTTCGTGCTATCTGCTCAAAATCATAAGGTCCGATTAGTGAGGCATAGTACAAAAATATCTTTTCAGAGATCTCATAATTGAATAGGTCACTCTGGGTATAATTGCTCCCTGTTCTTACATTAAAGTCCTCAAGCCTGATCAGGCGTATCTGGAAATAGCCTGTTGCATTTTCAATAGGATTGTAAGCCATTGTGTCTTTACCGGTTTCTACCATTCCTATAGCCTGGATAAGCTGTCTGTAAGGCTCTACAGGCTGACTGTCAACAACTACCAGCATTGTATTGCCCGGCGCCAATAGTTGGAAGGTGAATAGTAAAAAAAAGCTGATGGTAACTGTCATCTTCAATTTATCTGGCATCATAGTGTTAATATTTTAGAAAATAAACTACACCAATGCGGATCAAAAAAAGAAAGAACAAAATAATTACCGTTTCATCACTAAGGCTATCAGATTATAACCTCGTGAATTCTTATACAAAATTAAGAAAGGAATAGACCCCAGTCAAATTTAATTTTCAACAAGTTATAAGACATACGGTCTATAACTGGCTGATCAATAATGAGGTTAAGGAATAATTATTTAATAGCTTTTTTAAATAAGCTAACCTCTCTCAGATTATGCTTCCCCCTTGAAGTCACATCAGGATTGACGTCAAGTTTCAACAGCTTATTCATATTGCCTATTTCTAAGGCTGTCAGGTAAACAAGCCTGGTCGTCCTGCAGAATTTATTGTAATCTATATATTCCAGTACATCTTTTGGTGTATGGTAATCGAAGGTAAAACCGCAAAAGAACCATACTGAAGGAATGCCAAAACGAATGAACGGATAATGATCGCTTCTGAAGTATACTGAGGAAGGATGTGATACATCAGAATACCTGTAATCGAATTTAAAATTAATTCCCGACCGTTTATTCACCCTGTTTATCGCACCATCAAGCTCTGAGCTGAGCAGGTTTGAGCCCACAAGAAACAAGCTGTCAGGATCATTGCGTCCTATCATATCCATATCAAGACAGGTGCTTATTTTCTCAACCGGTACCGGACAGTTATTGATAAAATAATGTGATCCGTTCATTCCCCTCTCCTCTCCTGTGAACCAGGCTAAGATCACAGATCTTTTTGGCCTTTCGGCCAGAAGGGCCTGTCCTATCTCCATAAGGGCAACTGTTGCAGTCCCGTTGTCGTCGGCACCAGGGATTATCTCACCGTCGCGTATGCCCAGTGCATCATGATGACCGCAAATAACAACATATTCATCTTTAAGAGCAGGATCCGAACCCTCAACAACGGCAATAACATTCCTTGAAGTTGATTTATAAGTTTCAACCTCAACATCCAGTCGGACATGAACTGCCGATATGCTATAGGACGGTATCTGTTTCCCGTTTTTTGCCATATCAAACATTTCGCCTATCTCTCCTTTTGATATACCCAGTAAATCTGCAGCCAGCTCGTGACTAATCTCAGCCTGTCCGAAAGGAAGATAAGGTCGTGTTTCTGACTTTGGCTGGTCCGCAGCGTTATCTGTAAACTCTGTCCTTTGCGAGTCGAACAGAACACCCATTCTTCCGTCAGGAATATTCTCAAATATTTTTTGCCCGGCAGCCATTTCTGCCTCTCTTTCTGCACTTACAATTGTGAACAGCGCTGATGCACCTCTTTTTTTAATCTCGGCAATCCTCGAATTAAGCCGGTTGTAAATAGTGACACCCAGATTATGACCCGTCCCAGGCCTCTCAGCATCAAGGATTACAACAATTTTCCCTTTCAGGTCAAGATCTTTCAAGTCGTCCCATCCGTTTTCCTGATCGCTGTATCCCAGCCCGGCAAAGACTACATCACCCGAATAAGAACCACTGGTAGAGAAATTACCTCCGAATGCTTTATCATAGTAATAAACATGCTCCCCTATCCCCTTTGATATACTGATCTTTGTATTTGGCTGAAAGACTGAAGTAACAGTGACAGGAATTGTCTGGTAAAATGATCCGTCTTTCATTATTGGTTTAAGACCTTCATTTTTTGCCCAGTTGCCTATATAAAGAGTTGCTATTTCAAGTTCTGGTGAAGGTATTTCCCGCCCTCTGAACTCTCTGGCTCCAAGAAAATCGAGATGGTACCTGAGTTCTTTTTCTGTTATAGCCTTAAGACCCCTCGATTGGGAAAACGAGCATCCAAATGAAGTAAAAAAAAGCATGAAAGATATCACTCTTAATTTAAGCAGATCGTTCGTCATGACAGTTTTATATTATTATTTTTATTTGAATATGGATAATATTCACAATAATACTAAATAAAGAAGTTATCACAAAAGGTTTTAATCCTTGTTTACCCCTAAATCCCCTAAAGGGGACTTTTTGAATGCCAGTATCTTACAAAGCCGCCTTTAGGAAGTTGGGGTAATGCAGGGATTTTGAGACGGCTTCTTAAAAAACAACAAGGAGTTTTTGCTATTCTTCTACCTGGTCAGAAAGAATGTGTTCCAGTTATATTGAATGACCTTGATATGATCTTATCTATTTTTCCTATGGGGAACCAATCATCAGGACCCTGAAAATCCTTTTTATCAATCTGGAAGGGTTCAACCTCTTTTATATCATTCAGACTTATCAGAGTAAGACATCTCTTACCCGCCAATTTTTCAAATTCCTTATCGGGCAGCTGAAGTTTATCCTGGTTCCTGATTATCACCTCAAATGATTCTTCTTCTGACAAATTATCAGAACAAAATACTGAAGATACCACTCCCCTGGCATCAATCTTACCTCTTTCCCGGTTACTGATGAAATATAAAATATCGCCTTCCTTTACGCTGCCATATGGAAGCCTTCTTCTATCCGCTCCGCGGATAATCATGGTTTTTATACCACTCAACAGATCTTCCAGTTCATTGATTTCAGGGTCGAGACAGACAACATGATCCATGGCTATTCTGTTTTGGTTATCATGATTAAAAGACGGATTATTTATACAAATGTCTCACTTTTTATGAAATATTAAGTTAACGTATTGTTAATTGAAGGTTAATATTTTAATGTTATGCTGAAGTAATGGTTAACATTTAACAACATAACACATTAATAACTAACATTTTTAATTTTTTTTAATGATTATCTTTAATATACATAAAAATGCATCGATTTTAGTCGTTACCCCTGCCCTAAAGGGTGCGAATAAAATCAATTGCTCCCTTAGGGTTGGGGGAAACACCGGGACTGTTAAGAACTCCGATAACGCAAAACATCATTTGAAATTAAGGTTCAGATTATCATTTTGGAACACTTTTTGCTGCTAATAGATTAACATTCACATAAGTAAAGTCATCAAGACATGAAAAAGATTCCTGTTCTGCTAATTCTTATCTGGTTCTGTTCTTGTGAAGATTCAAATCTTTGTACTGAAACAATAAAAGGGAAACCTGATTATGATCTGATTGGCAAATCTGATTATGATACTGTCAAATCGCTATTCAGCACGAATAATTTGAGTCTTGACAACTTTTGGGTTTATTGTCTTCAGAAAGATGATTTGGGTCATAGGCATGTCAGATGTCAACAATATGCAAATAATCTTCAGGTTTTTAGTGATGAGGTAATTTTTCATTTTAATTCCCAAAATCAATATTATTTTCTGTCAGGAGAAATCATTCCGGGAATTGATATAAGCTCAGATCCAAGGATGAGCAAGATTGAAGTCATGAAACTTTTTTTCGATATTGTAGATGAAGATGGCCATTTTTCCAGCGACAATTTTAAAAACGATTGCCTGCAATGTGAAATTGGATATTATGACTTAAATGCCGGAACAGGCAATTCTACACATAATTTTAAACTTGCATGGAGAATCCAACGGGAAGATTATGACTTTCCATATGCATATATCAATGATACTGAAAAATCAAAGATTTATTATGATAATGGGATAAGATACTAATTCTCTTATATTAATCATCAAAATCCCAGTCCCAATCGTGGTGTTCATCATCTGATCCTTCACTATATATGACAGGAATTTTAAAGTAGACACCCGGGCTGAAGGAGGATGTCCCCCCTACCTCTCTGAACCGGATATCGATACCACCAAAATAGTTGGCCCATACCGATCCCTGTATACCCGCTTTTAGTTTTTGTTCATTCGTGCGTAACTCCATCACAGGGCCAAGTGACACGCCCAACAAACCCAATCCTGTCTGGGCTTCGCTGTATAAACGGATCTTTTTCTTTTCGAATTCAAATCCTCCATCGAAACTATATGGGAAATGATCATAATTCCAATATGCAAGTTCCAGGCCGAAGGAAGTGTGTTTTTCTTTATTGCTGAAATTCATATGTAACATTGGGCCGAGCATCCACACTTGTTTTACCTGTGAATAAGAATCTATACCAACAACTAGTATAAGAATAAAAGATAGAATATATTTGCGCATTCTGTTTCTAGCCACTAATTTTTTCTGCTTCATCGGGGTTTATAATAGCCTGTAAATATATAATTCTGTCAGCCACTTTCCGAGTTCTTTACTAAAAGATTTATACATATAGAGTCCCTGTTGATTCATAATATATTTTACAACCCGGTTCTTGTCCAAAGATGCTGAACATGTCTGTGATTTTCTCAGGCTGTCGCCGAAGGTTAAAAAAACAACTCCACGATTGTGGCTTTGACTGATCCAACAAAAATGATTATCTGTTTATTTTATTCATATTAAGTTTTCAAAAGCCCAATGTGCTTATTGATAAATTAAGATCTCATCAATTTCCCATTTTTCAGAGTAACGGCAACTCATTCCAACCTGAATCCCTTCTTCTGCTTTAAAATCAACTTTCTGATAAGTCTCTATCAATTCCCCATTTACATAGCATTCAACTGTGCCGTTAATCAGATCGCATACCACTTTTGCATTTTCCTGCATATTACAATTTTGCCGGCAACGAAAACCAAAACGGTTATTGATCCGGACAAGGACATTATCTGCATAATAACAGGTATGACCTCTGTTAAGGCTCTTAACTTCAATAATCAGTTTTCTACGGGGGTCAACTTTGAGCACAGGTCCGTTAACAACTCCTTTGCCTTTAATGAATAATGCTCCGTCTTCTTCATTTACATAATAATTATTTTCAGATTCATTATTAACAATCCATCTCTTATCGATTATACCATCGTTAAAATCATCTTTAAAAAGGAATTGCCCTTCTTTGCTATAAAATATTTTCAGAGAGCCTTTAGCATCAATTCCCTTACCTATTAATGTATAAGTCAGCTTATTCCATCCGGGAGAGAGGTACATATCTGAATTAACAGATGTGGAAGAAGAGGTGAATTCATCATTCTCAATGCTCAGCAAAACAGCGGCACTTGCAAAGTATGGATTAAGGTATTGAACAGGTCTGATAATATTGTTATAAACCGTATCATTATTTTTTACTGACAGTGCAAAAGGATTTGTCAGCGCACTATATTTCTCCTTATATACCTTTATAAGCTCCTCCTGCTTTTTAGCTTCCAGCAACTGCGGCTCATTGGAAGAATTAAGATACCCGTCTTTTCCGCCTTGTCGGGCCAACACGACGCCGGTTACATAGAAACCGTTTTTCCATATTTCTCTGGCTTTTTCTGCATTAAATCCCGGCACTTTTGTTGTCATTTCTTTTCCATCTCTGGTACAGAATACCGATTTCCACGAAGGAGATCCGGGTGTATTAAAGCCATAGCCCTCGCCTGACTTAGGTACTGTTGGCAAAATTTTTATATAGACCAGATATCCTGCTGATTTTTTGGGTGTACATTCCAACAGAACAAAATCACGGTAATCCAGATAATCTTCCGGTGTACCTTTTCCGGCCTTCCATTTAAAAACACCGTTAACAACCGGTTCACCCATCAATAAACTCAAATCCCATTTTACAGTAATGCTTTGCAAATGCATATTGTAGTTTGTGTGATGGGAATAATCAAATCCATTTGCAGGAGAATAAGTTGTCTCTCCCGATCCGGACAACAAAACAAAAACCGGAGCATCTGTTTGTGCAAATGCTTCTAAAAACAGAATCCAGGCAGCAAATAATATCAATATCCGTTTCATAAATAGTACGTTTCATTTGTACCAACAGGAGTCTGCGTAAAATCGCAGACTCTCAGAATTAAAATAGTAATTACAGGCTAAATATAGTAATCTGAAGCAAAATAATCGACGGGATCCTGTTTGCAATGGACAGACCGCTCATATTCCTGTTTAATATACACTGCCTTTTAGTCAAATAGTGTTTTTTTAAATAATGAATACATTTCTCTTTCTTTCACAATATCTGTATTCTTAATTTCCCCTAATAATAATGGAGAGCTTGTTATATGCATCTTTGAATTATCAAGTACTCTTCCCCGGCTATAGTTTGCATAACAATAAAGGCAATTATGCTTACAAGTATTATATTCCCCAATATCAATGCTTTCAATACAACCACAGAGGCTTCTTTGATTCTTATCTTTTTTTGCTTCTATTTTTTCCCCTGTTATTCTCTCAATTAAGTCATTATCTATACACCTTCCATGAAATATTCCAATGGAATCTAATTCATATTCTTCCGCACAGGTTTCAAGTCGAAGCCCATAGAAATCTGAAATGTCTTTAAGATTTTTTGATAACTCTATTACTTCCGAGTTTTCCAATGTTCTGACATTTGCTTCTTTAAGATTTTGTTCGCATTTTTTGTAATAATCAATAAAACTGATAATACATTTTTCAGTATGCTGATGTAATCTCTTTGCTAATTCCTCAAAGTATTGAACATGATATTGTAATGTACACTCCTTACTTAATAAGATGGGGTCGTATCTCCATATAACTTTTTCTTTTCCGATTTTCTCTGATAACTTAATAAAGTTATTTATTACAATTTGCTTTTTTGGAACATTCTGTTCAATTGAATCGTTGTAAGGATTTATAGTAAACTGGAAATAATATTTATATGAAGCAATCAATCCTAAATTCTCCATGAATATTAAAGATGGATTTTTTGTCCAGAAAACAATACAATCAATAACCTGTGGATTTAAAGAAATTTTACTGACAGCATTTTTATTTATTGGATTTCTGGTATATACATAACCTTCTTTTATCCGGGTAAAAAACCACTCTGAGTAAAATGCAGGAATATCAGTACGACGGCTTACACTTAATATCATATAGTTATTTTTCTTTTACAATTATCAACTGAGCACCAGCACATTTGCCCAAGAAATTATATAGAACTGTAACTAATCAGTGTCTTCAGCTTTGAGTGCCTGTAATGCCTAAAGTTAATCAATTAATGTAATGAATCAGTTCTTTTTGCAGGCAGCAATTACATTTAAAGCTGTAACCACATTCTGGTGACACTTAATTTTTAACATTAGTCACTCGAACCATTGATCACTTTATGTACTAATCAGTTGTGAAATAAGAAATTCTTCGCTTTGTTCAAAATGCCAATTGATTAATGAATAATATGGTGTGAA
>DAOQAX010000029.1:0-5094 GCA_035354395.1 Bacteroidales bacterium
TTCAGTCCGGATTCTGATAAAACTTTTAAGCCACACCCGAAAGTTCTTGTAATAGGACTCGATGGATTAGGCTCCCATGGTCTTCAGATGGCAAAAACAACACATCTGGACGAGTTGATGAAAAACGGAAGCTATTCACTTAAAGCCCGTACAATACTCCCAAGCGTCAGTGGTCCGGCCTGGAGTTCAATGATAACAGGTACTACGGTTGAACGGCATGGAATTGGGAACAACTCATGGACCGTTGATAGTATTAAGCTGGAACCGGTATATAAAGGTGAACACAATATGTTCCCGACGATATTCGGAGAGATACGAAAACACGTTCCGCAGGCTGTTATAGGGGCGATATACCATTGGTCAAGCTTTGGTAATTTTATTGAAAGAGGAGTGTGTGATGTCAGTATTCCTGCTGAATCTGAGGATGTTGCCACACAGAAGGCCTGTAGTTTCATTGCAGACAAACATCCTGATTTTACTTTTGTCCATCTTGATCTTATCGATCATGGAGGTCATCATGGAGGTTACCGTTCTGAAGAATATGGAAGATCGATAGAAAAAGCCGACAGTCTGGTTGGTGTGTTTCTTGATGAATTAAAAAAGTCAAAAATGATTGACCAGACAATCATTTTCGTTATCAGCGATCATGGTGGTTTCGGAACCGGACATGGAGGATCCAGACCTGATGAGATGATTGTTCCATTCATTATTTCAGGCAAAGGAGTTAAAAAAGGATATGAGATGAAACATCCTGTGTTCACTTATGATCTTGCTCCGACAGTTGCATGGCTCTTTGGATTTGATCTGAATGAATGGGTAACGGGGAAACCTCTTACGGATGCCTTTGTCCGCTGACTTGTAGAAATGCAATAATCTAAAAGGGAACTTGTGTGTGATGAACAAAAGAATGCTAAATATCAGTAACGGATTGTTGAAGACAATATTGGCACTCATGAGTCTTCTTTTTATGACAGGCTGCAGCATTACCAATAAAAATTTAGATAATCAGTTTTTTGAGATCTCATGGGCATCGTCTTCAGTTGATTCATGGAGATATACTATAAAAAAAACAGGGAAGTATGTTGATATCAGGTTTCCTGAATTTGAGATTGATGGAAAAGAAATATCAGTAGTATTGAACCGGCTGGTTGAGGTCGGTATGCCTGAAAATCTGCGGAATGGTGTAACAGAATATAATTTTGAAGGAGCTTTCAGGGATGATACAACGTTAAAATTAAAGATTAAATTCAGAATAGCCTGTGATAATCCGGTTGTAAGGTTTTGCTATTCTCTGAAAGCTTCTGGCGGACAAAAGCTTACTAAGAATTCGGGGGCTGACAAACTTGTTTACCTGAACTATTCGCTGGAAGGATTATACCAGTCGAAAGAGATCCGCTTTTCGGTTTTTAACGGCATGATCCATTCATGCAACCTTAAAGAAGTCCGGCTGTATGATTCCGATTTTAAAAACTCCGACTCAGCAACCGGACCTGTTTTTCTGTGTAACAATAACTATAATACTTTTTTGTGCGCATACGAGCACGATTCTATGTATCCGGGCAACTTTCTGGAATTTAAACTTCAACCCGGCAGAATCGTTAAGTTATGTGCCATCAGGGGTAACTATTACTCAGGGCAGCCTGTTGATGGTTATTCAACAGTATGGTTAGAACTTGCTGGAGCGGCAGGTGATGAAGAGGCTATGGCCAAAATGTATCGGACATTCATTCTTAAATATCAGTCGGAGAATACAGAAAGCCGCAAACCTTATTTATACTACAACACATGGGGGCGGCAGGAAAGGGTGAAATGGGCTGGTGGCAGGTATCTTTCCTCTATGAATCTCGACTACACTCTAAAAGAAATTGACAGGGCTCACGATATGGGTATAGAAGTCTATGTTCTTGATGCAGGATGGTTTGATAAGACAGGAGATTGGGGTGTCAACCTTAAGAATTTTCCTGATGGGTTTAAACAGATACGGGAAAAGATAAAAGGTTATGGGATGAAACTGGGCGTTTGGATGAATCCGGTTAAAGCTGCGGTCTCGAGCACTGCCCTTTTGGAAAATAAGAATTGTCTGAAAACATGGAACGGTAATCCGTCAACACCTTCTCCCGAATGGGAGACTGAAGAGAGTACTAATATGTGTCTTGTGAGCCCATATTGGGAACATTACGCTGGTGTACTGATCGGGTTGTATAAAGAACTTGATATAAAATACTTTTATCTTGACGGTGTTGGGCAAACAGGATGTAACGATCCCGGCCATTTTCATGGAACAGATAATAATACTGCGGAAGAACGTCATCAATGTTACGGTTTTTTACTGCCTGTCTATTTAGGTAAGATTATGGATAAAGTCAGTAAATCATGTCCTGGTGTTATTTTTGATTTTGATGTCACTGAATCAGATAGAATAGGAGTTGGTCTGCAATTTCTGGCTTCCGGAAGGTATTTCATCCTTAACAATGGACCATATTTCCGTAATTTTGACCTGGGAGAAAGCCTTTTGCAGAATGAGAACCATAACATCTTTGTCCAACCAGGGCCTGCCAGAACCTGGTTCATGCGTTCTGTTCTTGATTATGACAAATGGATTCCTTCAAACCTCTTCTTAGCCAATTATCAACCCGATGATCCCGAGAGTTCCCAAATCATCAACCTGGCCTCTCTGGTTCTGGGTCAAAACTCTGTATGGGGTGAGATACTTAAAACATCTCCGGACGGGGTTACAACAATTCATGATATTCTCGAAAAATACAAACAGGTGCGCAACGATGTTGCAATGGCAAGCCCTGTAAGAATCGGTTCGTCTGGCGATACACCTGAAATATGGGAAAAGATTAATCCGGAAACAGGAAAAGGCGTGGTTGTTATATTTTCAAACTCAGATGGCCATTTTTCATATATCACCAGGAATAAAGTGTCTGCTGATTTGTGGCATAATAAAGGTGCAACTGTAAAAATAATCAACGATGGATATGCTGAGATTAATACAGAGTTTGGTGAAGCTTCCGCTGCAATTGTCTTTTTTGGAGTAGATCAAAAGTGAATTAAGAAAATAGTTATTGTATCACAAAATATTACTTATATGGAAAAAATATCGAGAAGAAATTTGATAAAGATGTCAGGAGTTCCCCTTGGTGCAACAGTGTTGGGATTAGCTCCATTTTCGGCTAACGCCCGAGATTTAAAAGAGTCAGGTAAAAAGCTGAAAGTGGTAGTTGTCGGTGCTCATCCGGATGACCCTGAAACCGGATGTGGAGGAACAATATTATTATATACCGCAGAAGGACATGAAGTTGTCTCAGCATATCTTACACGGGGAGAAGCCGGCATAGAAGGGAAATCGTATGCAGAAGCATCAAAGATAAGGACGAATGAAGCATTGGAAGCATGTAAAGTGATGAATGCCAGGGCTGTCTTTTTGAAACAGATTGACGGCAGTTGCGAAGTAACAGCTGCCCGTTATGTTGAAATGTGCGACTTCCTGAAATCTGAAAACCCTGATATTGTTTTTACACACTGGCCGGTTGATTCTCACCGCGATCACCGGATATGTTCAATACTGGTATATGATGCATGGTTAAGGATGAACAGAAAATTCGAACTTTATTATTTTGAGGTTGAATCGGGCGGACAGACACAGAATTTTGCTCCTACTGATTTTGTGGATATAAGCTCAGTCGCAGAAAAAAAACATGCTGCCTGCAACTGCCACGTGAGTCAGGATATGGAAAGAGTGTACAGCGAATACCATGCGCAAATGGAAAAATTCAGGGGATTACAGGCCTATTGTAAATATGCAGAAGCATTTATCAAACACAATCAGACTTTCATGAAAATATCTTAGAAAACCTGAATAATGAAAATAAAAAGGCTGATTCAAATCTGTTTTTTAGGCATAGCACTGGTCTTCCCGGCCTGTAATAATAAACCTAAAAATGTTAAAGCGATAAAGAAAAGCGAAGATTTCCCATCTGAAATGGTCAGATTCTCTCCATCAGAAGCCAACCCTGTTTTTAAAGGCACCGGTACAGATACCTGGGATCAGAAGATACGGGAACGGGGCTTTATTTTGTTCGACGACGGTATCTATAAAATGTGGTACACGGGTTACAATAACAGTATGGCAAAGGAGAAATACCTGGGCTATGCCACTTCTCCCGATGGGGTAAACTGGGCAAGATATTCTGATAAACCTGTTTTCAGTGGAAAATGGACTGAGGATGTGTTTGTGATTAAAAACAACGGCTTGTATTACATGTATGCAGAGGGAGAAAACGATATTGCCCATCTGCTCGTTTCAAAGGATGGTATAAGCTGGAAAGAAAAAGGAGATCTGGTGATCAGGTCAACTAAAGGAGATACCATTCCCGGACCTTATGGAACTCCTTCAGTATGGATAGAAAATGATAAATGGTATCTCTTTTATGAACGTAACGATTCGGCTGTCTGGATTGCAACAACCAATGATAAGATAACCTGGACGAATATACAGGATGAGCCGGTTTTGATACCCGGTCCTGAGGATTATGATCGTTCAGCTATTGCAGCTAACCAGGTAGTTAAATTCAGGGATAAATACTATATCTATTACCATGCTACTTCAGGTGATTATCACCATGCAAACAGCCCGGTTCTCTGGAGTTCAAATGTGGCTGTATCATCCGATTTGATTCATTGGTTTAAATATCCGGGCAACCCAATTGTGGAGTGCGATCACTCCAGCCCGATTCTTGTTTTTGACGGTAAAAAGCCAAGTCTTTACACTATGCATTCAGAGGTATGCAGATATCTGCCGGAATGAAGGTTGTGCTTCATTTTAAATTATTAGTCTTACTTTTTTTATGTTTCAAGAGGCTGTCTCAAAAGTTTTAAATCCTTGTTTACCACTAAATCCCACTGACGCTTCGGTTAGTGCAGGCCTAAAGAGGACTTGCTGAATACCAGTCTCTTATAAAGCCCCCTTTAGGGGGTTGGGGGTAATATGGGGCTTTTGAGACAGTCTTTTTTTATTTGGCAACCCTGATAACCGTTTGCTTTTATTTGCTTTTTATTTGTTTCATTTTATTTTTTTTATTTAATATT
>DAOQAX010000029.1:5194-14894 GCA_035354395.1 Bacteroidales bacterium
CGTTTGCTTTTATTTGCTTTTTATTTGTTTCATTTTATTTTTTTTATTTAATATTGCATGAAGTAATTCTGACTTTAGGAGTACAAGCAGGAGTACTAAAAAAAGGTATTATTAATTTTCATTGTTATTTTTTACCATCCTGAATTGCAAACGGATGAAAGGTCCAAAAAGAGGCAACATTGATAAAGTGTTCCAGGAAGAACGGCTGGAAAAAATTCTGTCATTACTGGAGAAGGAGAATCGTCTGGTTACAAAAGAGTTGCCTCAGATATTAAATACTACGGAAGTTACTATACGTAAGGATCTTATCATTCTGGAGCAAAGAGGCTTATTGAAAAGAACCCATGGAGGAGCAATCAGGACAAGAAAACTATTCCCCGGGTTGTCTTTGAACGAAAAAGAAAAAATAAACCTGAAAGAGAAACTACGGATTGTGAAAAAAGCGGCCGGTCTTATTTCAAAAGGAGATACTATCATTTTGGACTCAGGCTCAACAACAAGTTTATTAGCTAGAGAAATAAGATCCATGAAGGATATTACAGTTATTACTAATGCTGTAAATATCGTTAATGAATTATTGGAGAGTGAATTAGACGTGATACTGATAGGCGGTTCACTTCTGAAACAATCATCTACTCTGGTCGGACCGCTGGCTGATGAGGTACTCCATAAAATTTCAGCAGATAAGCTCTTTATGGGAGTTGATGGAATTGATTTTGAAATAGGGTTGACCACACCAAATATCCAGGAGGCAAAAACAAGCCGGGTAATGATGGAGATCTCAGGTGAAACCATCGTTCTTGTTGATTCTTCAAAATTCGGAAGAAGAAGTCTTGGTGTTATTTCTAAAATAAAGGATATACAATGTCTGATAACTACAAAAAAGTTATCTGAAACAGAAACAGAAAATCTTAAGAATAATGATGTTGATATAATATTTGTTTGAAGATCAAAAAAATTAAGTTAGTATGAAAAAGTTCCTTGATGAAATTTTTGAACAGCCGGTTGCAATAGAAAACACGTTGAATTATTATATCTCAGCGGCTGGGAAAAACTCTTTGGAAAGTATTAAAAATGCGATCAGTACGGAGAAATTTGAGCAGATCATTTTTACGGGAATGGGCAGTTCTTACTTTGTTTCCCATGCTGCTTCAATATTGTTTAATGAATTTAAAATGAATTCGTACGTATTGAATACCAGTGAATTACTTCACTACAACCTCCCTTTGCTTGAACGTAAAACCTTATTAGTGTGTCTCTCTCAGTCCGGAGAAAGTTATGAGGTTAAGGAAATTCTCAAAAAACTCCCTGCAGATACATTTTGTGCAGGTATCACAAATGAAGAAGAGAGTACTCTTGCAAAAAAAGCCAATGTAGCGTTGCTTTGTAAGGGAGGGAAAGAAGATATGACTTCCACAAAAACGTATGTATTGACTTCTCTGGTCTCATTTATTTTAGGATGGTATCTTAAAGGTGTCTGGAATGACGATAAAATAAAGATGATCAGACGTCTCGCAGGAAATATCGAAACCACTCTGAATAGTTATAATTCGTGGATGCCGGAAGCTATTGAATTTTTAGGGGATATAAAGACCATACAGGTCATTGCAAGAGGGCCGGCATTTTCAACAGCCAGCCAATCTGCTTTAATGTTTAAAGAGGCTACAAAAATTCCGGCAACTGGTATCCTTGGAGGAGAATTCAGACATGGTCCTATGGAAATGGTATCAGAAGGATTTAAAACAATATTGTTTGCCGCTAAAGGAAAAACGTTTGGTCAGAGCCTTAAAATGGCTGATGACATAACAGGTTATGGTGGAAAAGTACTTTTGTTGACCAATGAAAAGCTGCGTTTTTCAGGTAAAAATATTATGCAGATCTATATTGATGAACCGGATGAATATCTGTTCTCTGTAAACAGCGTTGTCCCTTTACAGTTGTTCATTGATTCCTATGCCAAATCAAAAGGATTTGAAGCAGGAAGCTTTTCACGCGGAGCCAAGGTTACTGAAACAGAATGATCTATGGAAAAAGCGAAAAGGCACAGGTTACTGTTTTTCATTACAGTATTGTTATACATTTCATTCGGGCTTCTTACTTCTGTGATTGGAGTTATCATTGACAGATTTCAGGCGGAATATAATGTATCACTTACAATTGCCGCTTTGCTGCCATTTGCATTTTACCTCTCATACGGTCTGGTTTCCATACCCTTCGGGATGGCAATGGATAAATACGGATCTAAAAGTATTTTGTTGTCAGGTACTGTTTTAATGGCGATTGGATCGTTTCTCTGTTTCCTGACAAATAATTACATCATCATTATCATGGTGATATTTCTTGTCGGGGTAGGTGTAACTGCCATTCAGGTTGCAGGGAACCCTTTTATCCGTGAGTTGGACACTCCTGATAAATACACGGCAAATCTCACCATTGTTATAGGAATAGGAGCATTCGGATATGCATTCAGTCCATTACTGGTTCCTTTGATGCAGTCAAACGGATTCTCATGGAAATCGGTATATATTCTTTTCGCAATAATAAACGCGTTGATACTTATAATACTGGCTTTGTCAGAATTCCCTGAGGTTAGACTGAATGAGGATGAGAAGATCAATTACTCGAAAATCAGGTCTTTACTGGGAAACCCGGTGATACTTACTTACAGTTTGGGCATTTTCCTGTACGTAGGTGCTGAGGTGGGTGTCTCTTCCTACATTGTCACATACATGAACAAGATTCATGATGTGAACAATACCCAATCATTCTGGAACCAGAACTCAATAATGTATTCGGCATTTCCATCGAAAACCGCCCTGGTAGTATCTTTATTCTGGCTTTTTCAGGCCATAGGACGTCTGATCATCTCGCAACTGATGAAATTTTTCAGCGAAAGAAAGATATTTATTTTTCACAGCATGGCTACTGTAATTGCTCTTATTGTTGCTGTTCTTGGAAATTCAAATACTTCTCTGGTGGCTTTTACACTGGTAGGATATTTTACCTGTGCTTCGTTCACATCCATATTTAGCGCGGCTATAAATAGTTTCGAAGAGAATCATGGCACTATTTCAGGTATCCTGGGGACTATGATTGCCGGCGGAGCTTTTATCGGATGGCTTGTAGGTTTCGTTGGACAGCATACTTCAATGAGATGGGGTATGATGATTAACGTTCTTGCATTTCTGTATGTTACTGCCCTGGCAGTCTGGGGTAAAGGTAAACTGGATATTAAAGAGAATAATTAAGTAAATAAGGATGAAACAGTTATCTGTCATTATTTTTGCAGTTGCAGCTTTATTGATTCAATCATGCAGCAATCAACCAAAAGAATCGGTAAACAGAACCGACGAAAAGCAGCAGTTGAGAAACTGGAAAATGGAATCATCAACACAGGTTCCTGAAAGGGAAGGTGTCATTTCTTCAAAGAGTTTTAATGATACAGCCTGGGTTAATGCAATTGTACCTACTACGGTACTAAAGGCCCTGGTGAATGCAGGAATATATCCCGATCCGCATTTCGACCTTAACGATCTTAAGATTCCTGATGCCTCTGATGAGCTAAGTAAAAGATTGGATCTGAACAGGTACAGCCACCTGAAAAACATCCCCAATCCGTTCAAAGATCCTTACTGGTTCAGGACAACTTTCACCATTCCTCAGAAAAACAAGGGCAAAACGGTATGGCTTAATTTTGATGGTATAAACTACCGTGCAGATGTATGGCTAAATGGCAGACAGATAGCTGATTCGGGTGAGATGGCAGGTATGTTCCGTAGATTTAAATATGATGTAACTGATTTTATTGATCAGAACGGAGAAAATGTCCTTGCCGTCAAAATATACCAGGTTGATCATGTAGGAACACCAAATCCGGGATTTCAGTTTAATGTCTTTGGTCCGCAAAGGGGAAGTGGTGCCGATATTTTTAAAGATGTAACACTTAAGTTTTCAGCCGGATGGGATTGTGCTCCGGTTGTCCGCGACAGGAATATGGGCATATATCAGGATGTCTATCTTAATTATACCGGTGATGTTGATATTGAAGATCCGTACATTGTAACTGACCTTGCTCTTCCCGATACCACACGTGCCGACATAACAGTCACAGCAGTACTGAAGAATAATGGAAACACTGCAAAGAAAGGTGTTCTGAAGGGGAAAATTGACCTTATTAAAGAGGTTGATTTTCAAACTTATAGAAAAGTAATGCCCGGTAATTTGAAGACTATCGCTTTCGAAAAGGAGGTAGAGGTGGATGCCGGTAAAAATATCACAGTATCCTTTTCACCAACGGAGTTTACTCAGCTTTGTGTTAAAAATCCATACTTATGGTGGCCAAACGGTTACGGGAAACAATACCTCCATAATCTGAACCTTACCTTCGAAACCGACGGAAAAATTTCTGATGTTCACAATACAACATTTGGGATAAGAGAGATATCCTGCACTTTTAAAGAGCTTGATGGAGAGACAGGTCGCATTTTCTGGGTTAACGGCCAAAAGATTTTTTGTCGTGGCGGATGGATACAACCAGAAATGATGCTCGATATGAACGAGAAAAGGATCAATTCGGAAGTCCGGTTTCTGGCAGAGGCAAATGTCAATATGATCGCCTGTGAGGATATGCCCTCACCACCCGACCATGTGATGGATATCTACGATAAATATGGATTACTGATGTGGGAGACCTTCTATCAATGCTGGACCAGTTATCCTGGCACACCATCTTTCGCAAATCCTCTTGATACAAAGATGTCACTGAAAAACTCTTTTGATATTGTCAGAAGATACCGCAACCATCCCAGTCTTGTATTATGGGCCGGGGCCTGTGAGACACTTATGCGCGAAGAGTTGTACGTACCTTTGCGCGAGTATATCAGGGAAATGGATCCTTCACGTCCTTTTCTTGCAACTTCGAGTTATGACTGGGATGTCGATTCACTAACCCCGTACATGAAACCAGATCTTCCAACCGGTATGACCGATGACGGACCACCTGATTATACATGGTACCCTCATCCCTATTACTATAATAAGGTTCTGGAGGTGAAAAAGCAGATGTTTCGTGATGAACTTGGGGTTCCGGCAGTCTCTACCATGGCAAGTATGAAAAAATACATATTCGATCTGGGGCAGGGCGAGAAAAATGATATTTATCCATTGGATAAGAAATGGGCATATCATGATGCCTGGGACGGGAATGGGTATGCTTTCAGAGCCTATGACAGGGCCATCAGAGATCAGTACGGCCAACCGTCAACAGTCGAAGAATATATCCGTCATGCTCAATATGTTAATGCAGGTAGTTACAGGGCTATGTTCGAAGCTGCCAACCATCGTATGTGGGATATTACTTCGGGTGTCATGCTTTGGAAACTCAATGCTACCTGGCCTCAGGTATTATGGCAGATATACGACTGGTTCCTGAATCCTAATTCGGCATATTATTATACTAAAAAAGCATTGGAACCTGTTCATATACAATTAAATGAAAACGATTTTACTGTTTCTGTAATCAATACACTCCATAAAAAGCATAACAATCTGTCTGCAAATGTCCGGGTACTGAATTCCGATATGAAAGTGAAATGGGAGAAGGATGAAGAATTCGACATTAAGGAAGATTGCTACAAGGAACTTTTCAAAATACCTGCAATGGAAGGCTTGACATCAGCCTATTTTGTAAAGCTGTTGCTGAAGGATGCCAATGGCAACATTGTGTCTGACAATTTCTACTGGTTTTCTTCAGTGAAAGACAGGGTTGATCTTAGTGAGATTTCCGGAATGCCAAAAGTCAGATTGGAGATCTACCAAAACCTTACCTGGGAAAACGATGAAGGCGTTATGGAAGTAAAAGTGAAGAATCCTTCTGACAAACTGGCTTTCTTTAACCGGCTGTTGATAACAAAAGGAGAGGGAGGTGAAGAAGTTTTGCCAACATTCTGGACCGATAATTTCTTCAGCCTGCTTCCGGGTGAGGTGAAAATTGTTACTGCCCGGTTTAGTAAACAGGATCTTGAGGGAAAGAAACCTGTCTTAGTAATAGATAAGGATATATAGATTAAAATAAAGAGCTCATGATGAAACACCCATGTTTTAACAAACAGAAATCCCATAATAATAAAAATGGCAACATGGGTGTTCCATCATACCATTAAAATCAAAATTATATTATGATGAAACAAAAAGTATTTTTACGTTCAGCATTGATCTGCTGTATATTATTGGTTTTTGTTTTTCCCGGATTTGCCCGGAATAATTCAGGTAGCAGTACCATAAAAGTAGGTTTTTCTTCCGTTGATCTGGCAAGCTGCATCAATATCAAAAAGGGTTATAGGTTGCCCCTGGAAGCAAAGTGTATGATTCTTGAGGGAAATAATCAAAATACACTGATTTATGCATTGGATTTTATGGAGGTGTCAAATGATTTTTGCCGCGATGTCCAGACACAAATCGGCAAAGAGCTGAATATTGATCCGGAATCAATTCTCATTCATACCACACATACTCATAGTGCCCCGGGAGATTTCAATATGGGAGAACCCGAGATTGACAGACATGAGCTCGGGGTTTTGCTGATTAAAGCTGCGAACGAAGCAATTGCAGCCGCCAGACCTGCAAAAGTAAAAGTTGCCGAAGAAAATATTGGAAAAAGTCTGAGCGTTAACAGAAGGTACGATACCGGAACAGGTTTGGGGATCCAGACTTACTGGTTCGGATATGAATACAGTGAAGGTGACGACAGGCCTGAAGCTTCTGCCTTAATAAACGAAATGTCATCACGCTGGATGGGTAAAATGGGCAATTATAAAAGCGGATCTGATAAGGTGTATTTTGACAGAGATGTAGATCAGCTGGTACAGACCATGTATTTTGTTGATTTACACGATAAACCGCTTGGAAGTATTGTTCGTTTCTCAGCTCATCCTCATCTGGCCTCTTTTTTCAGAAACCAGTTGTTTGATCCCGATTTTCCCGGACGTACCCGAAGGTTTATGGAAAAAGAGCTTGGCGGACAATGCCTGTTCCTTCAGGGAGGAGCCGGCGACCTTGTTCCAAAAGAAAAAGTGAAGTACCAGTTGAGTGATAATTATAAGTTCAATAACGTTTACCTTGGACCGATAAGCAGATTTTATGCAGTTGACGAAGATAAATTACTTTCTGAAACAAACCGCATCGGTGAAGATATTGCCCGTGCAGCAGTTAAAGCACTGAAAAGAGAAAAGTTTACCAGACTTACCAGTGTTAATTACACCTTCAAGCCATTAGACATTCCTGTCAACCCTTCACTTCCAAAGAGTGCCAATGAGATAGAAATTATACGTAAAGCGCTTACAAATGAATACAACGCATATCTGAATACAAACGGGACATTGAATGAAATACGACGCCTGGCCAATGTGTTGAACTGGCTCGATTGGGGAGCTTATTACGCATTGGGTTATGTAAGTGAAACAGATCGCAAAAATGGTTATAAACCCATGCCATATTCCGTTCTGCAGATAAATTCAACACCTCTGGTTTTTATGAATTCGGAAGTGGTGGTGGAAACTACTCTGGCTCTGCGAGAAAAGCTAAAACCACTCAATCCATGGGTAATAAGTCTGACGGGTGGAACAATTATGTATATCCCTACCGATAAAATGTTAGACGACGGTGGTTATGAAGGTCGTTCCACAGTAATTATGAAAGGAGCTGAGCCCAGGATCAGGGATCATATTGAGAGGATGTTAGGGCAATGATCCTGTTAATACTATAAAGAGCATCCGGAGATATTTTCAATGTGTTATAACATATTTTTGAATCAAAAGGTAATCAGTGACAACTGGCTACCTTTTATTTTTATAATTTTATGGAATTGTAAATTCCGGCTATTGCCATTAAGCAAAAGAGAGTACTGGTATGGTCAGGTGTTTTATTAAAACTGAAAACTACTAAGATGAACAAGAAAGTACTGTTAACACTCTTAATCTCAACCTTGCTGGTATTTTCCTTATGCATTGTCTGTTGTCAGAGAGCATATCAGGTTAACTATCCTGAAGGTTACTATAATGTTAAAGAGTTTGGTGCAAAAGGAGATAGCAAAACTGATGACACCAAGGCAATCCAGGCTGCCATTAATGCGGCGGTAAACAATGGTGGGGGGGTAATCTATTTTCCTTCAGGTGTTTATAATATTATGGGACCAGTTATCGATTCGGTAGGAGATCAGAGTTGTTTTTCACAGCTGTACATCCCTTATAGTGATATTGACCACACAAAAATCCTGACATTTAAAGGGGAATCGGCTCCGGAATTTGAAACCCAGGGTCTCATCAAGGTTAATCCCTCCTTAAGCGGAGTGATTTTATCTTCCTCCATAGTAACAGGTGATTCTACTAATGCCGTTTTAGCAATGGTAAAAGGACCGGGAAAGGATTGGTCGCAATGGAATTATACAACACCCTATTTTGTTAATATGGGTATAAGAACATGTACCATGAACGATTCTGTACATGTTATTAATTCCATGTGCGGACTTAATTTACGATATGCAAGTAAGTGCCGTATCGATAATATTCTCATTGACATTCAGAGTCCCCTGAATATGTCCCCTGACCCTTCAGGTTCTGGCAGTGTCGGGCTTATTACTCCTGAAGTGAATAACCATGCTATGGTAAACATAGGGCTTATAAGAATAGGAGGATATTCCTGTGGCATTAAGTTTAGTGAACATTTTGTAGCGCAGGATGTTGAGGTGGTCTGCTGTACCATCGGAGTTCTGTCGGAATTCAGCCATCATAGCAGTTCAATTCAGACCCTCGAGATTGAATGTTGTCCGTATCCTGTTGTTTTTAATCCCGGACACAATTTATTTATTGGTGACTATAATGTGGAACACTTTACAGACGATAAATGGTTCCGTTTCAGACAGGATTTTACTTTTAAAGGTTCATCTTACTATCCGGCAAAAGCGGTTATCGGACTTTGTCACCCTGTTGTTTCCAATATCGGGTATGATATAAGCCATTTCAAAACGAATGATAATGGAAGGGTGATCTTACTCGAAAACTCTTCTGATAAGTAAGATTATATTTTTAATATGCACATTTAAAGTAATTATTATTAAACTGATATTTAAGACGATGAAGCAAATTCAGATTCTGATACTACTGCTTTTGGTTAGCACTGTTTTTGGGAAAGAGCCTATGCAGAAAGGTGCCTCAGGCAAACGAAAACCTGATGTGACCGGGACTATGGATATTCCATTGTATAAAGATCATTCCGCACCTGTTGAAAAAAGAGTTGATGATCTTATCGCGAGGATGACGGTTGAAGAAAAAATAGGACAGCTATCCTGTCTCCTCGGATGGGAGATGTATTTAAAATCAGGCAGTAACGTAACTGCTTCTGAAGGATTTAAAAAAGCTGTAAAAGAGCAGAATATAGGGATGCTCTGGGCTACGCTGAGAGCAGATCCATGGACACAGAAAACACTGAAAACCGGTTTAACACCGGTTCTTGCTGCTGAGGCAACAAATGCTTTACAACGTTATGTCATTGAGAACACCCGTCTCGGAATTCCTATGTTCTTTGCTGAAGAGTGTGCTCATGGACACATGGCGATAGGAACTACAGTTTTCCCGACATCCATCGGACAGAGCAGTACCTGGGATCCGGCATTAATTCAGGAAATGGCTAAAACTATTGCTGCCGA
>DAOQAX010000030.1:0-14306 GCA_035354395.1 Bacteroidales bacterium
CGCTCCGGTCAGTGCAGGCCTAAAGGGGACTTGTTGAATACCAATCTCTTACAAAACCCACTTTAGGGAGGCTGGGGGTAATGAAGGGCTTTTGAGACAGCCTCTTCAGTTTTTAGTTAATTATTTACTTCAATCTGACTTAACCGTCCTGACTTTGACTGAGTTGTTATAAAAGTTGCTGGTTAATTATTATACAGGTTGCTTTTTTATTAATTGATGCAAATGTAGACATAATAATTACAAAACAAAGAAAAAGGCATAAATAAAATTAACAAAACGCTTAAAAAATAAAAAAACACTTAACGAAATGAATCTAAATTGTTAATCAGGAATTAATTTGTAGAACTGAATGATCTGTAAAGAGAAGTGCAGGAGACATATTATATTAATCTGTTGGTAAGGAAACTTCAGCAGTCTTTCAGATTCATTTTGTGTTAAAAAAACATAATACATTCATAACCTGTAAATCTCACAGGGTCAGTAAAATAATTTTATTCTATATTTATATATTGATTTTTCTAATTAGTTACTAATCATTGTATTTATATTACTTTTTTATGAAGCAGAAGAGTATCTATTTGATAATTGTCCTGGTAATATTTGTTGTTTCCGGGACCAAAGCAGAGACAAAAAGCAGCAGATCATTCTATACGAATAAACCTGATGACAAGGAAGCGATATGGTTCACCAGCGACAATTTTTTAATAACTGCTGATGGGAAAACCGATATCTCTGATGCCCTTCAGGGTGCTATCAATAAATTGAAACTTGAAAGAAATTTCGGTATCATCTTTATACCTGAGGGAACCTATACAATATCGCGAACAATTTATATACCGGCAGCCATCAGAATAATCGGTTATGGAGAAAAACGACCATTGATTGTCCTGAAAAAGAATACTCCTGGTTATCAGTCAGATGTTACTACCGACAAGGGAAAGGCAAATTATATGTTCTGGTTTACAAGCAGTGTTGTTGAGCCGGGAAAACAGGTGAATGATGCAGGTGCCGGAACTTTCTACAGTGCCTTATCCAATATAGATTTAAAAATTGAAGACGGGAATCCTTCAGCAGTTGCATTGCGTACTCACTATGCCCAGCATAGCTTTGTTTCTCATTGCGATATTTTAATAGGCAAGGGTAAAGCCGGACTGTTTGATATTGGCAACGAGATGGAAGATGTCCGCTTTTTCGGTGGCGATTATGGCATCTATACAACCAAGGCCTCTCCCGGATGGCAGTTTATGATGCTTGATACATATTTTGAAGGGCAGAGGAAAGCTGCAATAAAAACTCAACAGGCTGGATTCACAATCGTCAGAATGGTTGTTAAAAATGTACCTGTGGTGATAAATGTTGACTCAAATTATTGGGAAAAACTGTTCATGGAAGATTGTCTGCTTGTGAATGTGGCTGGTCCGGCAATCACTTTTGACAATGAGGGTAATGCAAATATGCAGATCAACCTCCGGGACGTTGTCTGCCAGAACGTTCCTGTACTGGTCGGTTATCTTAAGAGCAAAACTCAAACCAGGGCACCCGGGCAGATATATAAAGTCAATAAATATATTTATGGTTTACAGATGAATGATCTGGATAACGCCCCAAAGTCTGAAACGGTATTCGAAACGGAAATTCTTAAAAAGCTTCCTCAGGTAAAAGCGACAGATATTCCAGTTCTGCCTGCGATGGAATCGTGGGTAAATGTTAAGGAGCTGGGAGCAAAAGGAGACGGAGAGAATGATGATACGAAGATCATCCGGGATGCCATTGAAAAATATCAGGTTATTTATTTTCCTCAGGGATTTTACCGTGTAAGCGAGACCATAAAACTGAGATCAAACACATCACTTATAGGTCTGCATCCAATTGCAACCCAGATCATCCTTGGTGAAAGTACCCCGTCATTCAGTGGTTTTGGTTCACCTGTCCCAATGATAGAGACTCCGCAGGGAGGCTTAAATATAATTACAGGGATAGGTATTTCAACAGGTGAGTACAATTATCGCGCCGTTGCATGCAAATGGATGTCAGGTGAGAAATCGTTATTGGATGATGTGAAATTTGTTGGTGGCCACGGCACAATGAAAAAAGGACCTTATGTGCCATGGGGCGGTTATGGTGATCAGAACAGGAAGCCAGTACCTGTAATGGGCCCTGATCCTGCATGGGATACCCAATACTGGAGTCTTTGGATCACAAACGGAGGGGGCGGAATATTTAAAAATATATGGACAGCAAACAGTTATGCGACTTCAGGGATGTACGCGTCCAATACTTCTACTCCCGGCCGTATTTATGCAATGTCGGTGGAACACCATGTGAGAAACGAGGTCAGGTTCAATAATGTATCAAACTGGAAAGTATATGCCTTGCAACTTGAGGAAGAGAGCAGGGAAGGACAAAGCTGTCAGCCAATGGAGATAGAAGATTGCAGCGATATGGTGTTCGCAAATCTTTACATGTTCCGGGTAATAAGGTTCAAAACACCATATCCCTATTCGGTCCGATCATGGGACTGTAGAAATATTGAAATGCTTAATGTGCATAATTACAGCCAGATAAAATATACAACCGATAATCCTCTTTTCGACATAAACACTAATATTGAGGTGCGTCCTACTGAGATAGCCAGATTATTAATTACCGGTAACACGCAGAAAAATTATTACGCCAGGTCTGAAGGAGCTGTTAAGATGCTGGCCCGCGGATTTGAATTTGCCGAAGGGGCATGCAGCGACTCCAAAGGCAATGTTTATTTCTCCGAACAAAGGTTAAAGCGGATATATAAATTCTCATCAGAAACAAATTCTCTTTCATTGCTTGCCGATTTCCCATGGGAGCCTCTGTCGCTGGCTTGCGATTCAAAAGGTAATCTTCTTGTTGTGTTCAGATATAATCCGCAATTTGGTCTAATGATAAACGGAGAACAGGAAAAATATTCCAATCCCCCCGATGCATCAGGTACATCATTCAGCAGTTGGGGAAATTCGGGTTTTGGAACTCTGGTTTATTCCATTAACCCCGACGATCCTGATGAAACAATAACATTACTGAAAAAAGTTTCGGTGAACTCTGTAAACAATATATATAAGGCGTTATATCCATCGAACCGGTGGAGAGACTATCATGATTTTAACAAGGTTTCACTCAACAGGAATGAAGAATGTTTTATTGCCCCCGACGGAGTTTCAATTATCCCGGTTTGCTATGATCTGGCCCGGTCGTGTGCTCTGGTTCAGGCTTTCCCCGGAAAGCCTCTGTATGCAACTGATGAATACGATAAACGAACAGTAAAGCTGGATGTGGATGCTCATGGATATCTTTCAAACCTGGATTATTTCGTTGAAAAAGGGGAATTTAGTTCCATACCTGATAATAGTGGTAATGTTTATGTTGCTGATGGTAACGTCTTTATCTTTGATAAGAACGGAAAGCCGACGGGAATGATACAGACTCCTGAACGTCCGTCTACACTTGCATTTGGCGGAAAAGATAATAAGACACTTTTTATTACAGGCCGATCTGGATTATATTCTGTGGATATCAGTATTAAATAAAGATAAAACCCTATGAAGAAAAACCTTCTTTTAACATTCACCAAGCTATTGTTTCTGGTAATTATTTGTCAGGGATTTATAGTTAACGGAAAAGCTCAAAAACCTTTATTCAAGGTACTCGTAGTGGCTTCGGCTGATCCCGACCACGATCCGATGATCATAAAATCAAAAGCCTTTCTGGAGAAGATAGGAGCAGAGAATAATTTTGAGGTATATTTCAGTCGTGATGCAGATTTGATCAATGACGAAAACCTCTCTCATTACCAGGTCTTTGTTCAGCTGCACCTGGCTCCGTTTGATATGACACCACAGCAACAGGCCTCCTTACAGAGATTTATTTCAAAAGGAAGGGGATGGGTTGGTGTTCATGGAGCAGGACTTACCGGGAAACAGTTTATTGTTCCCGGGATGAATTATTGGCAGTGGTTCGAGAATCTGATGGGCGATGTTGTTTATTCACCTCATCCTGAAAAGCAAACAGGATCAGTGGTTGTAGAGGACAGGACTCATCCGGTGATGAAGAACCTTCCGAAGTCTTTTAGTATACTCGATGAATGGTATGAGTATGACAGAAGTCCCCGCCAAAATGTACATGTCCTGGCCACCGCCGACGAGACTTCATACAAACCAGCCATTCCAATGGGTGATCATCCTATAATCTGGACTAATCCTTCTTATGACCGGGCAATCTTTATTGGGATAGGTCATGATGTAACAGCCTGTTCAGATCCGAACTTTACCATTCTTATTCGTGATGCCATATTGTGGGCTGCTTCTCCGGTAGAGAACAAGGAACAGGCTGATCTTGACAGGTCTCTTCAGCAGAAGATAACAATTTTGGCAAACCAGGTGGCATATGATATCAATGGGCCTAAAATGGCCATTATTAAAAGTGACAAAAAATTACCACCCTCTGCACTATTCGATATTGTAGACGCATCATCCTTCGAGAAGGTTTTTTCAGGAACAATCAAACAGGGCGAAACGATAAAGGAATGGAATCCTGCACTCTTTTATTCGCAAGCCGATTTTTCATCATTTCAGAAACCAGGAAATTATAAAATTGTTGTTAAAGCAGGCGGAGCGGAATTCTCTTCTTATGATTTTACAATTGAAGAGAAAGCCCTTGGAAAGACAGCAATTCCTGCTATCATAAATTTCTTCTATCACCAGCGGGCTGGCTCACCTCAGGAGCAGGAGGCTGATAAAGATATCGTGCTTTTCGGGAGCAATAAAACAGTCGATCTTCATGGTGGCTGGTGTGATGCTTCAGGTGATATAAGTAAATACTTTTCGCACCTGGCCTATACAAATTTTATGTCGCCGCAGCAGATACCTCTGGTTACCTGGTCAATGGTGAATACTGCCGAGACAACCTCCGGTTTGCTTAAAGAGATTAATGCTGAGCAGGCTCTGAAGGATGAAGCTCTGTATGGTGCAGATTACATAATGAGATCGTTGTCACCTGAAGGTTATTTTTATATGACGGTTTTTACCTATTTCAATAAAGATCCGAAAGCACGCCGGGTTGTTGGTCTGCTGGCCGACAGCAAAACAACTTCTGATTATCAGTGTGCCTTCCGTGAAGGAGGAGGAATGGCAGTGGCTGCTCTTGCGCGTATCTCACAGTGGAAGAGGGATGGTGATTTTACCTCACAGCAGTATCTTGCAGGAGCAGAACGGGCTTTTGATCATCTTCTTAAAAACAGCACGAAGTATGCGGATGACGGAAAAGATAATGTGATTGACGATTATTGTGCACTGATGGCTGCTTCAGAGCTCTGGATAGCCACAGATAAATCTTTTTATCGCGATGAAGCACGAAGGCGTGCGAAAAACCTTGCCGGAAGATTATCAGCAAAGGGCTATTTCATTGCCAATGATGCTGATCGTCCTTTCTGGCATGCTGCCGATGCAGGTTTGCCAATAATATCCCTCGCCCGTTATCTCGATAAGGAAACTGATATTAAGTATCGCAGGATTGCACTTGGAACAATTAAAAAGGCACTTGATTATAATCTTAAAGTCACGGGTGAGGTCACAAATCCTTTTGGTTATCCGCGTCAGAGTTTTCTCTATAAAGGGAAGGTTCAGAACGGTTTTTTTATTCCTCACGAAAACGAGAGCGGATGGTGGTGGCAGGGTGAAGATGCACGGCTCGGATCTCTTGCAGCTGCGGCTATCGTTGGTGGACGCCTTGTTTATCCTGGCACAGCAGCATATGGGGTTACCAGGGAGCTGGCTGACTATGCAAGCCATCTGATTTCATGGGTGCTGGGCTGCAATCCTTACAATATCTGCATGATGTACGGTTACGGTCGCAATAATGTTCCTTATATGAGTTCGATGTATGGACATGGATCGGGAAGGGGAGGAATATCCAATGGAATTACAGGAAAGGATGGAAATGGAGATGGCTCTGGGATCGATTTTAAAATGGAAGATAATGGCAATGAATGGAGATGGAGCGAACAATGGATTCCTCATACAGGTTGGTTCCTGCAGGCTGTGGCCGCAATGTCGTCAGATAAACAGTAATTATTAACAGTAAGCTAATTCACTAACATATAAACAGATAATATTGTAATCATGAAGAATATATTCATAAAATCAATTGTACTTACGGGTATGGTTATGGCAATACTCACCTGGAGTGCCGATAGTTTTGCCAATAAACCAAAATTTAAAGTACTGGTTCTTACCGAACGTGGTGGCGACCACGAGGGTTTTGTGGTTGCTGCTCTTGACTGGCTTAAGGAGTATTCAGAAGAGAAAAATTTCGAAATAAAAGTCATAAATCATGCAACTGAAATTGACGAGGATTTTTTATCTCAATACAAATTGATTATTCAATTGAATTACCCTCCTTATACTTGGGACGAAAAATCAGAAGCTGCATTTATTAAATATATCGAGGAAGGACGCGGCGGCTGGGTCGGGTTTCATCATGCTTCATTACTTGGTGAATTTGACGGGTATCCCATGTGGAATTGGTTTTCAGATTTCATGGGGGGAATAAGGTATCAGAATTACATAGCTACTACGGTTACTGCGACTGTAAATGTTGAAGACAAAAAGCATCCGGTTATGAAAGGTGTTTCCCCATCATTCGTCATTCCGGGCGAAGAGTGGTATACGTATAATAAAAGTCCAAGACAAAATGTTCACGTGCTTGCTTCAGTGGATGAATCTTCGTATAAGCCTGATTCTGACATTAAAATGGGTGATCATCCGGTAATATGGGTTAACGAAAAGATGAAAGCACGGAATGTCTATTTTTTTATGGGACATCATGCCGGCCTTTTTAAATCGGATGACTACAGAAAAATGGTTGCAAATGCCATCATGTGGGCCGCCGGGAAGTAATATCTGAAAAACACAAACATGTATGTAAATGTGTGGATTCCACACAACCATTAAAAATAAATTATATAAGAATGAAAATAAAAACACTAATATGTATAAGCTTGCTATCTGGTTTATTGTCAGTTTTATCAACGGTTGTTTCAGCTCAGTTTCCCAGATTTAAAGCACTTGCCTTTTATTCAACACATGTAGAGACTGATCACGTGAATTTTGCCTGGGAAGCTATAACTTTTTTTAAGGACCTGACTTCAGGAGAAGGCCTGGTAGTCGATACAACCAGTAATATGGGTGATCTGAACGATCAGAAACTTAAGGATTACTCTGTAGTGATAATGATTAATGATTTTCCTCATAATCAATATCAGCGTGATGCTTTCAGACGGTATATGGAAAATGGCGGAGGCTGGTTCGGTTTTCATGTGGCTGCTTATAATGATAAAACAACCGGGTGGCCCTGGCTGAATGAGTTCCTTGGATGCGGAATCTTTTACAGGAACAACTGGCCCCCGCTGCCTGCCAAACTTGTAATAGACGATAAAAATCATCCTGTTACAAAAGGGCTGCCAGATTCTTTTATCTCACCGATAAATGAGTGGTATCAGTGGAATCCGAGTCCGAGGAAGAATAAGAACATTAATGTACTGGTTTCTCTTTCTCCGGATAACTATCCTTTAGGATTAAAAGATATTGTTTACGAGGGCGATTTTCCTGTTGTATGGACAAACACAAAATACAGGATGATCTACATGAACATGGGGCATGGAAAAGGAATTTTCAGTGATCCTACCCAGAATAAACTCATTATTGCAGGACTGCGCTGGGTAGTTGCTACTGATAAAAAGGGTAACGTATTTGAGAAGAAATAAGTTAAGCCAGTTTTATTTTTCCTGTTATTCCGGAAGCTGCAGCAGCATCAAGCAATACTTCGCAATTTGGGTGTAACTGAACTACTGATGCGGGAATATCAGTTGTTACAGGGCCCAAAATGGCTTTTTCGATGATCTCAGCTTTATGTATGCCTTTAGCTATCAGAATAATCTTGCGGGTGTGCATTATGTTTTTTATTCCGCGTGTCAGTCCGCCAAGGACAGTCCCGGCAGGTACCTGTGTTTCGCGACGAACACGAGCTTCAAAGTCGGGATCCATAGGTGATACCCATGTCTCGCTTTCAAAGGGTGTCCCCGGTTGATTAATTCCGATGTGCCCGTTACCTCCAATGCCAAGCATTTGCAGATCGGCTCCACCGCGTTCGGCCAGACGTTTCTCAAATAATGAACATTCAGCTTCAAAATTATCCGACATAGTGGGAGGCATGATGAAATTCTCTTCCGGAATTCCCAATGGTCCTGCCAACTGATTCATAATCATAGTGTAGCAACTACCGGCGTATTCACGTGGCAGATTGGTAAGCTCATCAACATTAAAAAGGGTGATCTTTGACACATCAAAAGGGTATGATCTGAAAATCTTTGAGACAATATTGTGCATTCCCATTGTAGTCTGACCTGTAGAAAGACCAATTACTGCATTGGATTTTTCGAGTATCTGAGCTATGATACGCCACGCTGCAGTCCGGTCAAACTCCTCTTCGTCTCTTGTAATGGTAATCTTCATAATCTTTGTATTGTAATAAAATTAGTTCTTCTTTGATATATACGAAAAGTCACTGATAAGTTAGATCTGTTAAAGCAGAATTAGTATCTGAAATTACTGATATCATTATTGTTATGGCTGGCTAAAACTTTTTCATCTCTTCATTGAAAAAAGCATCTAAAGCATAAGAAGCTTCTTTTTCATCCTCTCCTTCAACTATTGCTGATATTGTGTCCCCACATTTTACTGTGAGGGAAAGAATGTTAAGCATACTTTTCATCTGTATCAGTTTTCCGTCTTTTTTTAAGCTGAAAACCGATTTATATTGTCTTGTAAGCTTTAGAAGAGCTGTAGCTGGTCTGGCATGCATTCCATGCGGATCAAAAATCACGTAATCTTTTGAAATCATTTCAATACCTCCTGTAAATATGATGTTATACTATCCGGATTGTCCATGTCCATAACTCTTCCAAGGATATCTCCGGCTTCAGTTAAAGTATGGTTAATAATGATGTTTTTAATAACAGGGATAGATGCTGGACTCATAGAAAACTCATCAAGTCCCATCCCTAAGAGCAATAATGTGGCTAAAGGATCTGAAGCCATTTCGCCGCACATCCCAACTTGTTTTCCCTGTTTATGAGCCTCTTCAATTACTTTTTGAATAAGTCTTAAAACCCCGGGATTAAAATGGTTATATAACATTGAAACACTGTCGTTCATACGATCAACAGCCATAGTGTACTGACAAAGATCGTTTGTGCCGATACTAAAAAAGTCAACCTCCCTGGCCAGAATGTCAGCGGTAAGAGCAGCACTGGGTATTTCGATCATTATTCCCAGTTCAATATCACTGTCAAATTTTATCCCTGAATCAGTCAGATCATTTTTTGCCTGCCTTACACATTCCTTTGCCTGTATTACCTCGTCAACATTACAGATCATAGGGAACATTATTTTCAGAGTGCCAAAGGCACTGGCTCTCAGTATTGCCCTGAGTTGTGGCATGAAGATATCCTTCCGGTCCAGACAGATACGTATTGCCCTGTATCCAAGAAATGGATTATTCTCAACAGGTATCCCGAAATAATTAAGTTGTTTATCGCCTCCGATATCAATAGTGCGAATTATGACAGGTAAGTTTTTTGATTTTATTGCAACCAGCCTGTAGAATTGAAATTGTTCCTCTTCTGAAGGAAATGAATCCCTTCCCATAAAAAGCATTTCTGTTCTCAGCAATCCTATGCCTTCACCTCCATTTTCATAAACCTGTTCCAAATCATCAGGAGCAGAGATGTTGGCATAAACTTTTACCATATGACCATCAGTTGTTTTTGATGGAAGATCTTTGATTGATTCCAGCAGCAGACGTTTCTCACGAAACAGTTTCTGTTTATGGAGGTATTCATCTATTTGACCCTGGTCGGGTTTTGCAATTACCTCTCCTGTTGTGCCATCAAGAATAATAATGTCGTCATTCCTTATATTCAATAATTCATCCCCGCAGGCCACCACAGCCGGGATCCCTTTTCCTTTTGCAATGATTGCGGTATGTGATGTTTTGCCGCCCAGGCGGGTGGCAAAACCTGTTACTTTAGAGATATCGAGAGAAATTGTGTCTGACGGGGCGATATCATCTGCAATGATAATTGAATTCTCACAAAGATCTCCGGTGGTTGGCGATTCGTTGAAATCAAGATGTCTCAGGATGCGGTTCCCGACATCCTGAATATCAGCGGCACGCGCACTCATATATTCATCATCCATCTCCCGGAACATCTTCACAGCGCCTTCGATAACCTTAATAACTGCATCCCAGGCCGTTGCGTCTTCATCATTTATTTTATCAGTGACATCACTTTTAATCTGGGGATCATTCAAGAATTCGATCTGAGTCTCAAGAATATCAATGTCTGCTTGTCGAAGGTCAGTACCTTTGCTGACTTTCATGGTTTCAATTTCACTGACAGAAGCATGGACCGCGTTATCGAAATTCCGGATCTCAACAATTTTTGATTCTTCTGTTTTGAGCTTTATCCCGGAAACAGATGCCTTAAATTTGTTGATTATGAAGGCTTTTCCTATTGAAATTCCTGGCGAAACACCTGTTCCTTTCATTGCATTTCGGTTTTAGTGTTAAGCAAATACATGAATGATATTTCCAACAAAGCCAAGGGCAAGGATTCCTAATAACAACCAGGTTGTTTTTACATTCTTTTTCACAAAATAGTAGGCGAGGAAAGTAATTGCCAGAGGAATCATATTTGGGACCAACTGGTCAAGGATTCCCTGGAGAGCAACTTCTGATCCTGAAGTGCCAATTGTCAAAGGCGTTGTGACAGGCATAAGTATAGCCGGCATGGCGCCAATAACCATTAATCCAAGTATTGAAGCGCCAGCTGTAAGCTTATCCATGATTTTGCTTTTTGCAAGATTCTGAAGAAACATATTCCCTGTATTATAACCAATAAAAGTGAGATTATACCTTAAAATAAAATGAGGGACATTGAAAATCAGAAGAAAAAGAATTGGACCCAGAATATTTCCGTTTATTGCGAGCGAGATTCCGACACCGGCGGCAATAACTTTTAATGTGCCCCAGAAGAATGAGTCAAAAACACCGGCCAGAGGTCCCATTAATCCAAGTTTCACGGAGTTAATTGATTCCTCATCAAAATCATCTTTCTGTCTGTTCTGCTCTTCCATAGCGGCTGTTATACCTAATATAAGTGTCGATCCGTGAGCAGTGGTGTTAAAAAACTGCAAATGTCTTTTAAGTGCTTTACTCATTGTCTCTTTGGTAGTGTAAAGCTTTTTAAGAACAGGTAATATCGAATAAGCAAAACCTGTATTCTGCCATGTTTCGAAGTTGAAATTGGCTTCAAGAGCCAACGATCGGAAGAACACCTTTCGGAGATCGTTATTTGAAATCATATTTTTTGCTTCTTTGGCAGGTTCTGTTGGAGGCTCATCAAAATTCAATTCGTCAGATGGTTCCTCTTTATGAGTAATTCCTGTGATGATAATAGCAGTAATAACTCCCAGCCCTCCTATAGCTATCATAGGAAGCTTAAGATAGCTTGCAAGGATGAATCCGAGAAAGAAATAGGCTGCCGCCTTTTGATTAAACATAAGGTTCATCAACAGGGCAAAACCTACGGCCGGCAACATGTTTCCTGCAACCTGTAATCCCGATTGAACCCAGGCTGGTATTGAATCGAGAAAAGATTTCATAATGTCGGTTCCAAGAAAAAGCGCTAGAAAGGTAAGAAGACCCATCAATAACGGTTTTAGTAAACCGGAGGAGACATGAAGCAGTTCAATTTTCCTGTAATTGCCTTCTTCAGCGAACTTATTGAAACTGCTGTTGAATATTGAACGCAGTACAAACAGACCACTAAGGATCATTTCTGCAAGAATTGAAACCGGAACGGCAATTGCGAGAGCTATGGCAGGTCCTTTCCCTGACATTATTGCAAAAGCTGTACCCAGAACACCTCCGGTAATTACATCAGGAGGAATGGCCGCACCTATTTTAATATTTCCCATAAAGATAAGCTCAAGAGTAGCGCCAATGATTACACCCTGTACCGGATCACCAAGCGTGAGTCCTACAAGTGGCCCTAAAACCAGAGGCCTGCTTAGAAGTGATGCCCCCAGAAAATCTTCCAGGTGGCCAAACATTACAATGATTGTAATTAAGAGAAATGAAAATACCACTTTAACATCCTCCGTATTAGGTTAAACATCAGGTTAATTGTCGATTGGGAATATTCAGGCCGTTATCAGTATAATAAAATGATGTAATTATATTTGTAATGATTCTCTATAATAAGCTTTTAACCAGTTGTTTTTTGTCGGTAGGTACCTGCCTGACCTCAAGCTCAAGACCATTCTCAAGCATTTGTCTGATGATGTTTATTTCATCGTCAGTGACGGCAATAGCTTTTGAAATAAGTTTAGCTCCATTCTTAGTCCTTATTCCGCCAAAGTTTATCGATTGAATATCAGTAACCTCTTTTGATATTGCAAAAGCATCATTGATACTATTTACAATAAGAAGGATTTTTGCGTTTTTGCTCTTGTCATCATTCAAAAATGCAATAGCATTTTCCACTGTCAGGATAAGAAGCTTGACCGAAGGAGGCTTGGCCAGCCCCATGGCCATTTTCTGGAATTCGTCTTTTGCAACTTTATCGTTGGCTACAACAAGACAATTAACATCTAATGCAGGGACCCATGCAAATCCCACCTGTCCGTGCAGCATTCTGTCGTCGATGCGTGTTAGTTTAATCATTTGGTTCGTTTTTTTTCGCAGTTATCAGGTTGTTTACAAAAACCATCTGCTCTTTTGCGTTACTTATGCCTGTCTCAATGACTTCATTAACCGGAGTCTCCTGATCAGCAAGTAATATGTCGAGTAGAAGAGGAAGGTTAAATCCTGATATTACATACACATTTTGACGCATGGCATATTGAAGAATCTGATTGGTTATGCTTCCACCCAGAATATCGGTAAAAATAATTAATTCATCGTTGTCAGAGACTTGCTTAAGCACTGCATCAACCTCATCTTCAATAGATTTATTTTCGTCAATATATGCCTGAATAAGAAATACATTTTCAGTATGACCAATAATAATGTCTAATGAAGATTGTATCCCTTTAGCAAAGGTTCCATGAGTGGCAATTAAGAACTTACGCATAAAACTTCTTTTGTCAATTTAAAGATGAGAAGCATCTAATTTAAAAGTAAAAATCTAATAAACAGATAAGAAATTAATAAATGGGAAATTTTTAAGAGTTTTTAACATCCTGAGAGTCTTGTCAGAACATTGATAATTGGTGACAGCTATTTCTTAGCATGGTTCAGGATATTATTTGAAGGACATATCTTAATAATACCTATTCATTATCTTTTTCAGGAACCATTGAAGATATTCTGCTTACCGAACATGCATTAAAATACCCTAATGCTCCATTGCTTAAGTTCGATTTGGGGTTTGCCGGTGAAGCTGATTGCCCGTTTTCGCTGCCTGCTGTGCGGAAATATTCGTAAACGTCTTTATCGATGCATTCAAGCAGAATAGTTACTTCATCACCCGGATTAAGCTTCCTTTCTCCATCAGAAGGTATGAGGGAATAGCTTGCAGATCGTCCTTCTATTGTAAAATCGCTGAAAACAACAAATTCACTCTGAGGTTCATTATTGATTAACTGGATGGAACGATAGAAATTGTCTGTGTCCGGAGGATCTCTGAATGATACAATTGTAATAATGTCACTGCTGAAGGTGCTTACATCAAAATATATATTGGTAACAGGAACCGGTGATGGCATTGTGGAACATGCTGTATATGTTTTTCCTTCAGCAGTTACGGTAAGAGTATATTTATTGCCCGGGGTACCGGTTATGGACGAAGTCAGGTATATTCCGGGTTCGGTTTCAGCTAATATTTCGCTATTACCAAGGTTGTCAGATATTTCCACTCTGGCATCTGTTACAGGCGGGTAGCTGCTCAAATCATCAAAGTTTACAGACTTCGTAATTCTAACTGAATATGGTCCCGGAGTGTTATAAATGTTACCCTGAATGATGATCTGCGGAGACGATGTCTCCAGATCCAGGTTTATTACACTTTCGCATGAGGTAATCAAAACAAAGATGGCCTGGACAAAAAGCGTTATATATAATTTCCCCTTCATCTGTTCAGAACTTAAAGTTATATGAAAATGATGGGACGAATTTAAATAATGTCGTTTGAACGGCTTCTGTTTTCATTGGGT
>DAOQAX010000031.1:0-14065 GCA_035354395.1 Bacteroidales bacterium
CAGGTTTTCCATCATCCAGACCTGATCGCCAATAGTGATGGTTTTATATATATTTCCGTCAGCATCGCTGACTATTACAGGAGTTTCGTCAGATTTTTTACAACTGTTTAATATAACCATAGCCAGACTCATCAGTATTAATGTGCAGTTTCTCATTGTCTTTTTTATTTTTTGTGGTTCAAAGGGTTAATTGTTTTAAACGTAAAAAAAGTACCATTTGTTGTTCATCAAATAAAGCTACCTTAATGTTTTATGTTATTTGTAGTCAGATCATTTTTCCGGTTTAAAAATCAGATCGACCACATCGGCTTTTGAAAACATTTTTGAAGCAATCTTTTTAATGTCATTAACAGTAAATGATTTCAGGATATTCTCATAGTTTTCAGGATCGTTGGAGTTGATGCCATAACTGTAATATCTGGTTAAAATGCTGTTCCAGTAAGCGTTATGCATTTTGTTTTCCTCTCTGTTTTTCAGCATGTTATTTACAGCTTTATCAAGGTTCTCGCGGCTGGGGCCGTTTTTCATGATATTATCCAATTCGCGGTAGATGATAGCTTTCAGATCGTTTGCACGTGCAGGATCGCAATCGAAATTTATCATACCTTCTCCTATCTCAACTGGTCTTTTTTGAGCTGAAAGTGATACACCAACACCATATGTTCCTCCTTCGTCCTCTCTTACTTTTTCAGTGTAAACAATGTCGAGTATCCCGTTAATTACTTCAAGGCCGAGGTAATTTTTTGGATTATATTTAAAATCATCGGCAAAGGAGATAAAGACTGTCGATTTGGGTATTGTAAGAGGAATGGTTATCTCTTTCGTTATCCTGCCTTCAGGCTGTTCAACTTTCCTGTCAATCCATGTCTCTTTGCGTGCTTTTGATGGCAGCGAGCCGATATATTTTTTTACCATCGGAATTACTGTTTCCTTCTCGATATTTCCGACAATAAAAAAAGTAAACTCATCAGCCCCGTTGAATCTGTCAGTGTATATTTTCTGAATCTTATCAAGGGTGATGTTGTTTATCGATTCCTTTGTAAGGATAGGGGTTCTGGGATTATATCCGGTGGTTATCAGAGAAATACTGTCGCTTTTTATTTTATTGGGATCCTTTTCCATACTTGCTATCATGGCAGCATATCTTCCTATTATGGCATCATGTGCAACCTTGTCGAATCTTGGGTGTGCCATTCGAAGATAAAGGAGCTGCATCATGGTTTCAAAATCCTTAGGTGTCGATGAGCCACTTATCGACTCAGCTGTTTCACTCAATCCAAAACCCACACTTGCTTTTTTACCGGAAAGCATCTTTTGAAGGGCTATATTATCATAATCGCCTGCTCCGTACATCTGAATTATTGCCGGGAAGAGGTTTGCCGACAATACAAGATCGTTATCAAGTTTTGATATACCTCCAAAGCTGAATGCTGAGAGTATGACATTATCTTTTTCAAAGTCAGCTTTCTTATAGATCACTTTAGTATTATTTCCGAGGGTCCATTCCTCTGCATCAAACTGTGGAAGGGGTACGGTTTTTGCTATTTCAGAACCTTTAAGTTCTTCGTTTATCAGTGATTCTCCCAGAGCCTTATCTTCATAAGGTTTAAGTATATAATTATTCACCTTTGAAATAATATTCAGGGCTTCTTCTTTTGTAAGATGTCTGATATCATCGCCTTCCAGTCCCTGAACGACAATAGTACGGTTCTCATCGATCATCAGCTCCCTGAATCTTTTTGAAGTCTCTTCGGGTGTAATTCCATCAATCACCTGTTTAAGGAATTCGAAATCAAAATCAATGGATGTGAGAGGTTCTCCTGTGAGGAAATTATTCTGAATACCTTCTACATAAGTATCATTATCTATTTTATCTTTTTGTTTGAAGCTGTTCTCGTAATCCGAAAGCATCTCGGCTTTAGCCCTGTCTAGTTCTCCTTTAGTAAAGCCAAATTTTCTTGCCCGGGCAGCTTCGGTATATATGGCTTCGAGAGCCGACGATTCTTCATTCTTCCGGGCTATGGCGTTTATAGAAAACGCATCATATCCTCTGGCGTAATATCCTCCAAACGATACAGATCCTGATACAAACGGAGGATTCTCTTTCTGCAGTAATTCACTTATACGGGTGTTAATCATTGCATTCATCAGGTATATTACATGTCCGTCACGCAGATATTGAAGATTTTTTGCTGCAGGTGGCACTGCATCATGGAGTACAATAACAGACACTGATGTTCTCGGAGCTTCTTTATCCTGGGCAAGGACAAAGTTGGTTTCTTTGTGATATGGCACAATAACTTCGTTTCGGGGTGCAGGGTTTTTAACCGGAGGAATCGATGAAAACATGGTTTTTATTTTTGCTTCCACCTCATTTACATCAAAATCTCCGACTACAGCAATTGCCTGCAGATCGGTGCGGTACCAGTTGTGGTAAAAATTACGTAGAGTATCATAGGGGAATGTTTTAATAACATTCAGGTCGCCAAGAATGTCTCTCGTGGCATATTTGGAATCTTTAAGTATAACCGGGATAACTTCAAACATCATGCGTCTGAATGCATTTTTACTGGTCCTCCATTCTTCGCTGATCACTCCCCTCTCAAGATCTATTTCTTTATCGGACAGGGTCAGGTAGTGTGACCAGTCATTCAGGATAAGAAGACATGAATCAACAAGTCCTGGAGCATCGACTGGTACATTGGTTAGGTTATAAACTGTTTCATCGAAGCCGGTGTAGGCATTAATCTCTCTTCCGAAAGCAACGCCATGCTTTTCAAGTCCGCTTATTATCCCTTTTCCGGGGAAATGAGCTGTTCCGTTAAAAGCCATATGTTCAAGAAAATGGGCAAGTCCGTTCTGGGAATCATTTTCAAGAATAGCACCTACATTCTGAATAATATAAAAACTTGCCCTCTTCTCGGGCTCTTTGTTTTTACGTACAAAGTAAGTCAGACCATTGTCAAGTTTACCTGTTCTTATATCAGGATCTGTTGGAGCCTGTTTGTTCAGATCAATCTGGGCAGAAACATTGACGGACAATAAAAGGACTGTAACAGATAGCAGTAATGATTTTATTGTTTTCATTGAAGTAAAATAAAGTTTGTTAAGTAAAAGAAATTTAGCACATTCATCAGGATTGCAGTTTGATGATGTGTAAAACTAAACAATTAACAGGTAAATGTCAAACACTTAACTAAAAAAGTCCGTGAAGTTCCGCGTTTATTTTATCAATTACCTCGTTTAGGTGAGCTGGGTTATTCGGGAAGTTATAGTGATCAGCTTCAATAATTAGAAGTTTGCCGAGTTTATATGATTCAACCCATGCCTCGTACCGCTCATTTAGCCTTTTCAGATAATCTATCCGGATAGAGCTTTCGTAATCCCTTCCCCGGATCTGTATCTGATTCACAAGAGTAGGGACAGACGCTCTCAGATAAAGGATAAGATCAGGTGGTTTAATCAGGGAACTCATCAACTTAAAAAGTGATGAGTAGTTGTCAAAGTCACGGGTCGACATAAGGCCCATAGCGTGTAAATTGGGTGCAAAGATAAAAGCATCCTCATATATGGTTCTATCCTGGACAACTGTCTTCTCGGATTTTCTTATTTCAAGAATCTGGTTAAAACGGGAATTAAGATAATATACCTGAAGGTTAAACGACCATCGCTGCATATCATCATAGAAATCGTTAAGATACGGATTGTTGTCGACGTCTTCATAGTGAGCAACCCAACCGTATTGCCTGGCAAGCAGCCCTGCCAGAGTTGTTTTTCCCGATCCGATATTGCCGGCAATAGCTATATGCATAGGTCAGAATATTAAGATTTTTTGTTATAAAAGTAGTAAAAATTGATATAAGAATTGACAGGAGTTTATAGTGTCAAAAGAAAAAAAACTGCTATGACTGTCCAGAGTCTTCATTCGTTTGTAATACCCGCAATAAAATAAATATCCTCAATAAATTCCCGGGAGTTTGCAAGACGCGGCACTTTGTTCTGTCCGCCAAGTTTTCCTTTTGACTTGAGCCATTCGTTGAATGTGCCTGCAGGGACCTTTCTGATGACGGGCATAATAAGATTAATATCTTTGAACCTTTTTGCCTCGTAATCGGAATTGATTGACTTCAGTGTATCATCAAGGACAGATGTGAACAGATTGATATCATCCGGTTCTTTTTCAAATTCAATTATCCATTCATGAGAACCTCTTGATGATTTACTCATATATACGGGGCCGGCGGTGTATTCTGAAATTATTGCCCCGGTTGCCTTACATGCAGCTTCGAGGGCTTTATCTGCATTATCAACTATTACTTCTTCTCCAAAAGCATTAATAAATTGTCTTGTCCGCCCTGTTATCCTGAATCTGTGTGGATAGGTACCGGTAAAAACAATGGTATCACCGATCATATATCTCCAAAGACCACCATTGGTTGAGATTATCATTGCGTAGTTCACATTTGGCTCCACATCGCCGATTGTATATACCGGAGGGGAATCACTGTCTATTTTATCAGCAGGGATAAATTCATAATAGATCCCATAATCGAGCATTAGAAGCATGTCGGATTTTGAAGGATCGTCCTGTATACCGAAGAACCCTTCTGATGCGTTATACGTTTCCATGTAATGCATCTGGTCGCTTTTAATAAGTTTCCTGTAAATTTCACGGTAAGGGGTAAAACTTATACCTCCATGGAAAAAGACTTCAAGATTGGGCCATACCTCAAGAAGGTTTGATTTACCGGTATATGCAAGTATATATTTTATTAAGGTAAGGTACCATGATGGTACTCCGGAGAAGCTTGTTACATTCTCATTTATTGTTGATTTGGTTATCAGCTCGAGTTTCTTTTCAAAATCTTCGATAAGTGCAATTTTCTGCCTGGGGGTTCTTATTAATTCAACCCATGAAGGGGCATTCTCGATCATTATTGCTGAAAGGTCGCCATACAAAGAGTCGCTGCTGAATGGATTGACCTTATGACTTCCGCCAAGAGTCAGTGCCTTACCGTTATAAAAACGGGTGCCCGGATTATTCATGGTATAAATGGCAAGGATATCTTTTGCGGCCCGGTATTGACACTCTTCCAACGATTCGTTGCTCATCGGGATGAATTTGCTTTTTGTCGAAGTTGTTCCTGAAGATTTTGCAAACCATTTTATTTCGCCCGGCCATAAAAGATTTGATTCACCCTTCCGGAGCCTCTCAACAAATGGAATAAGATCCTCATATGTCTGAATCGGGAACCGCGACTGGTATTCACGGACTGAAGAAATTGATGAATAGCCATATTTCACACCCCACTCTGTTAATGAAGCTTTAGCAAGAAGTTTATACAGAGTCTCTTCCTGGGTTTCAACAGGATGAGTTTTAAAAAGTTCTATCTCATCGATACGTTTGGTATTCAGCCATTTGATAATTGAAGGGATTATTGGCATATAATGAATTTTAATCGATCATAAAGATAAGTAATATTTCAGGCAGCGTTTTCGCTTTTAGCTGAAAACCTCTTTCAGAACTTTAAGAGAATTCATTTTTCGTAATCCGGGAAGATGGAGAGAATAATAGCTGAGCAGCGTTTCGAGTACTTCGTTTCGTAGTTTTCCTGTGAGGAGGATATTGCCGATAGAGTCATACGATGCTGCAAAAAAGTCTGCAAGTATATCAGATATCTCCTCATTTGCATATTTGCCATGGAACGGTGGTACCGGAACAAATTTACCGTTTACCATATCAAAGAATGAGTCGTTGATCTCTTCTCTGCAGCCGGGTTCAAATCCCAGGTAACTGCTTAAGCCTGCAAGAAAAGCTATATGTAAGTTGGCGAAGTTGCCCTTGCAGTTGTCAAAGTACTTAATGAATTCTTCAATATATCCGAACAATTCTTCGTTAGGGCTCTCTTCCTTTAAGACAGAGGTTAACACCTCACTGATAAAGATTGCCACACAACTTTTCTTTATATTAGAATGGATATCATAGGGTGCGAATGAGACAGAAAATTCTTTTAATGTCTGCAATTCGCGTGATGTTTTATAATAAAGTTCCAGGTCAAGTATGAACAGAGGCTGAAAAAGAATATTGTGCTTCCCGGCTTTCTTGTTTCTCATGCCTTTTATAAGAAATGACTGTCTTCCGAATTTCTTTGTATACAGCTGAGCAATGATACCTGAGTCGGTGTATTTTATCTGATGGAGTATTATTCCACGGGTCTTTTCGAGCATAATGCATAATGATAATTATTTTATAAAATTATTATATTTACTGACAAATCCGACTGTATTATGACAGGAACCAATAATGATGAGCTAGTTAAAAGGATTGCCAGGCTTGCAAAACAAAATCAGGAACTAGAGGAACAGGTTAAGAAACTGGAAAAGATAAATGAGAAGATTTCCAGAGATTATGAGAAATTAAAAGCTCTTAATGAAAAGTTTTCACCTGATAGTCAGAAGGAGACAGGAGAAGGAGAAAAGAAGGAAAGGTCGCTCAAGTTCAATATGGCGACCGTACTGTTTGCTGACATTCACGGTTTTTCAAAGTTTGCTGAGGGGATGGATTCATCTGCGGTGATGGATGAACTGGATGAGATTCTTTTTGAGTTTGATGCAATCGTAAAAAGATATAAGATCGAAAAGATCAAGACTATAGGTGATACATTCATGTGTGCAGGCGGGATCCCGGTAAAGAACATCACAAATCCTATTGACGTGGTAATGGCCGCAATGGAGATGCGCGATGTCCTGGAAAATTTTGAAACAAAAAAGAGGGGGAGCGAAAACAGGATATGGGAACTGAAAATAGGCGTTCATACCGGTCCGGTTACTGCAAATATTTCAGGTAAGAAGAAAGTCAGTTATGATATCAAGGGAGACACTGTCAACACGGCAAGCCGCGTAGAAGCAGTGTCAGACAACGGATCAGTGCTGATATCGGTTATGACTTACGAATTGGTTAAGGAGTTTTTCGATTGCGAGTATTTTGGCAGGTTGCCGGTAAAATATAAGGATGATCTTCAGATGTATAAAGTGAAAGGTCTTAAACCGGAATTTTCCGTCGATGGCAAAGGCCTTCTTCCTAATGAAATGTTCAGAATCAAATTCGGGCTGATCCAATTTACAGATATTCAGGAGATCATTCTTGATAAGCTTGAAAGAGAGTTGCCCGGATATCTGTTCTATCACAATGTGAAACATACTGTTGATGTGGTTACAGAAGTTGAACTTATAGGATGGGGAGAAGGGTGTACAGACGAAGAAATCCTGCTTCTCAAGACTGCAGGTCTATTCCATGATGTTGGACATACCGTTGCCTATGATAATCACGAGTATTATGGAACGCTGATTGCCAGGGAGATGCTTCCAAAATTCAATTATACCTCTGAGCAGATCGAAAAGATATGTGCGATAATCATGTCAACACAACTGCCTCCGCGACCAACGAACATACTGGAAAATATAATCTGCGACTCAGACCTTGACTATCTTGGGAGAAGTGATTTTATTCCTGTCTCCAACACGCTTTACGAAGAGCTTAAGGCACAGAATAAGATGGGTTCGCTTAATGACTGGAATAAGATACAGGTCAAGTTTATATCGGGTCATCAGTATTTTACGAAGACTGCAAGAAGCCTGAGGGAAGTAAACAAGCAGCTTCAGATCGAAAGGATACAAAGTCTTATCACTGATTAGATCTTATCTGATCACCAGCATTTTAGTAACATGCGACTGTGATCCGTCTTCACTTGAGCAGAAAACAAGGTATACTCCGGTGGTGACTTTCTTTCCGTTATATGTTTTCAGATCCCATGTTGCCTGCCCACCATCCGATACTGTTCTGTAGACCAGGTTTCCGCTGACATCGGTTATTCTTATCTGTGTGTTCCTGATAAGTCCCGTTATTGTAACATTCCCCGTAAAATCTTCCCTGACAGGATTCGGGAATGTATAAACATCTGAGAATTCTTCTTTTCCGGCAATAGCTTCGCCCCGTACCGATTGAATTCCTTTTGATGTTCCAAACCAGACATCGCCAGTCTTATTATCGACTGACAGACTCACAATTGTGTTTGAGAGTATCGGACTGTTTTCTTCGTTATAGTTTATAAGGCGTGTAGTCCCGTCAGCTGACAGAAGATATGCTCCCGAACCTGAAGTCCCTAGCCATTTGCGGTTGGCTCCATCAACTGCAATGGAGGTAATGGTTTCAGTGTTAAGCATATAATCGGCCAGTCCGGAACCATCATTACGCGGAACTTTTATCTTGTAAGCTTTAAGGTTGCCATCAAACACTTTTTCAGGATTATAATAAACCAGAGGTCCCTGGTCAGTTCCGACCCAGATGTTCCCGTCGAGATCTTCAGCTATTGAATAGACATACGAAATTACGTTTTCGTCGTTGTCAGTAACGGGCATCTGAAGCTGAAGGTCGTCAGTAAACACTTCGGGAGTGTGGTTATCATCAAGGATGAATAAACCATGGCCTTTCGGAAGGATAACCCATTTCTGACCTGTCTTTGTAATTATAATATCACCTACAGTTAGCCCTTCTATAGTTACTGGATTGACAATCCATTTACCATCGGGTTTAAGAATTTTAATGGTTCCCGGGACTTCAGTCTGTGTGATCCAGAGGTTTTTATCATCATCCATGGCAAGACCGCAAATTCTTACAAAAGGTTTTCCTGCTATTATTGTCTGCAGAGGTGAATTTGCCTCAGTATATTTATTTACAAGTATATTGTTTTCGTACTCCAGCAGCCCTCTGCCCCAGGTAGATACAAACAGATGGTTGCTGTTGTCAGGATCGATCAGGGCCTTCAGGGCATCAGCTGTTATAAAAGGTTCATCTGCCGTATTACCGGCTGAAAGAGAACTCCAGTTATTATTTTCAAAAACAGACACTTTATACGGACTCCACAAATTATTCCATGATGATGTCACCCCTCCTCCGCAAATTATTGTTTTACCGTTTGAAGAGGTAATGGAAAAAACATCATTGGAGACCGGCCCCTGAAGAGTCAGTGAGGAAAAGACCTTCATCTCTTCACCTCTCACCAGGCCGGAAGTAATATCAGCTATCCAGATGTCTTCATTATCGGCGATAGCCCTGGAGATATCCGGGGTTCCCATATCATCTCCGTAAGCAGAGATTATCTTTAACAATTTACCGTCGCTGCTGTAATATCTTACAGAACCTGATGAGGAAATTGTAAATCCGTTATCTGAAGGATCAAATGATTTATTGATTACTCCTGGTGCATCAGCTAAAACGGAATATCCCGAATTGTCAGTTACATATACAAAATCATCGTTGGGATCCTGTCCTGTAAGATTGACATAAAGCTTATTTCCCGAAAAGAGAGCTGATGTATATTTCCCTTCAGGATAAGTAAGGGTGTTGATAAGCGACCAGTTGCCAAAATAGGCCAGCCCCTGATTTGACAGATCACCCGAAAAAACTCCCATGCCGGTAGCAGCATATATCTTTCCATTACCGAATGCTACATCCCAAACCACCGGATTGCCGGCATCTGTTCCGGGTTTCCATGTGTCATATATTTCTTCACTATTGAGATCAATGACAACTATCCCGAAGCTACAGGCCAGATATGCATATTTCCCATAAATCCTTATGCGGTTGATCTCTTTTTCCCCTGGGATATATTTTCTTTTAATGTCGGGGATATTATAGATTATATTATTCTTCAGAAGATCTACATTTGTACTTGTATAAGCAATTACAAGAGTTTTATTTTCTTCCGACCAGGCTATTGTGTTTATGCCGGCCTCAGTAAGACCTTCTATACGTGACATTTTCCTGAGTTCAGAAAATTCCTTGTTGTAAACCATTATTGAGGAACCAGTAGAAGTATAAACCTCTTTTTCCCCTACGGCAACATCAGTTGCAGTATTATAAACAAGATGATCTGACCACGATCCGACAGGAGTCTGTCCATTCAGAGGCAGGAATAAAAGCATACTCACGGTCAGAAAGAAAATCCTCTTCATAAAAAAGTGCCTGAAATGCATTGCATTATGGCTTTATTAAATAATTATCCAATAAACAGTCAGTTTTTCTCTTTATTGTATGAAGCTGAATAGTTCTGCAAGAATATCCTTAATTTTTCGAAGGCTCTTGCCCTGTGAGAAATACTGTTTTTCTCTGTAAGATCCATCTCGGCAAACGTCACTGTTTTTCCGTCAGGTATAAAGACAGGATCATAGCCAAAGCCCTCTTTCCCCCTTTTTTCACTTATGATTGTGCCTGTGACAGTACCTTCGAAAAGAAACTCCTCCTTATCAAGGATTAGAGCGATGACAGTTCTGAATCGTGCTTTCCTGTTCTCGTTTCTTCCAAGCATCGTCAATACTTTTTCAATGTTTGCAGATGAGTCCTTGTCTTCTCCTGCAAACCTTGCAGAATGAACCCCGGGAAGGCCGCCCAATGCATCAATTTCCAATCCGGTATCATCTGCAAAAACATTCATGCCTGTTGCATTATAGACATATCTTGCTTTCGAAAGGGCATTGCCCTCAATTAGAGGCTCCTCCTCCGGGATATCTTCGTGAATGTTTACATCGCTGAGACTTAAAAGAGTAAAACTATTGCCAAGAATACTCTTGATCTCCTTTATTTTATGTTTATTATTTGAAGCAAAAACCAGATTCATATTTGGTATAATTTAGGTTGTAAAAATACTCAAAATTGGGCTTTCCTTTTGACCTGACTGTTTTAAGTACTACATTTGAATGAATAAAAAGCAAAATAGTTGTTTTTATGTCATATTCAGTGAGGTTAAATTCTTTTTGTTGGATCCTTTTGTTTTTATCTATTGCAAAAACTTCTGCATCCCAGCCAGTTTCCCACAAGGAAGATCTTCCGATACTAAAACAGATTATAATAAATGGTGATTCCGTACTGCCGATACCCGATGATGAGGCAGGCAAAAATTTATTTTTCTCTAAAAACATTGTCCTTGATAACCGTCACAATAATATAACCTTTGTATTAGAAGGAGCAGATAAGTATGATTATCAATATTTTCTGAAAGGATTTGATAAATCATGGACCTCATGGAGAGGCAACAACTATAAAGAGTATACAAACCTTCCGGCCGGTCATTACTCTTTTCAGGCCGGGTACACTGCTTCTGACAAATCGGGCATGATTACCCCGGTAATTGTTTTTAAAGTGCTTCCGTTATGGTATTCCTCAAGGGTAGCAATCGTCTTTTATCTCATTATTTTCTCATTAATAATATGGTCGCTGTATGGCCAGTTGAATCTCCGGTTTGCCAGGAAACAGTACATGCTTGAACAGATTATTAATAAGAGGACGGAAGATCTTATAGTTGAAAAAGAGAAAACTGAATCATTGCTGGCAAATGTACTTCCTAAAAATACTGCCGATGAGATAATGACAAAAGGAAAAGCCACAAAGATCAAGTATAATTTTGTCACAGTGCTTTTTTCTGATATCCAGGGATTTACAAAGATTGCAGAGGAGATGAATCCGGAAGTCCTGATAGACGAACTGGATAAATTCTTCTTCCATTTTGATTCTGTTGTGGAGAAATACGGTATTGAAAAAATAAAGACAATAGGTGATGCATATATGTGCGCAGGAGGGATCCCTGAGAAAAACAGGACTAATCCTGTTGAGATTATTCTTGCGGCTCTTGAGATGCGGACCTATATGAATAATCTGAAAAAAGCATCTGAGCTTGTTGGGATGAAGTACTGGGATATACGTATAGGAATTCATACCGGAACTGTGGTAGCAGGAGTCGTTGGTCAGAAAAAGCTATCGTATGATATCTGGGGCGACACGGTCAATACTGCAAGCCGCATGGAATCATCAGGGGAAGCAGGCAAAATAAATATCTCAGGGACAACCTACGAATTCGTGAAAGAGTTCTTCGACTGTGATTACAGAGGAAAGATGCCGGTCAAGTACAAAGGAGAACTTGAGATGTATTTCGTGAATGGTATTATTCCCGGATTATCAAATGATGATGGAACTCCGAATAAGAGTTTTATCATTAAGATGCAGATGCTCAAGCTTCAGGATGTTGAGGAAACGGTTATTAAGATCTTTGATGATGAAGCTTCGCCTAACCTTTATTTTCATAACTCTGCTCTGGTTAAAAGCATCAGTAACCAGGTTGAATTGCTTTCCACAGCAGAGAAACTTCCTGAAGACCAGTATATAAACCTTAAGCTTGCATCCATCTTTCTGTTCAGCGGATTTATTTCCGATTACGAGAAACCAATGGAGGCATCTCTGCGACTTGTTGAGGAGATACTTCCAAAATATGGCTTTTTGGAGGAAAATATTGACGATACAAAAAAGATTATCAAGAACTCCTTTTCTGATATACAGGAGTCTTTATCTGATAATATTCTGCACGACGCCAGGTATGATTACCTGGGTCGTGTTGACTATAAGAAGCTTACCGGTAAACTATTGAGAGAGAGAACAGAATATGGGAAACATAGTGACAAAAAGACATGGATCGAGATGCAGAAGCAACAGTTGATCAAGCATGAATTTATTACTGCTACAGCCCGGCTTCTAAGGAGTGTACCGAAAGAAGATCAGATTGCCGGACTTCAGTCAGATGATGAATAATCCAATTTCCCGATAAAAATTAAATAAGATATATTTTAAAAATGTACTTTTACCAATTATTTAAATTAACAATGCTATGGAAAAGATTGATTGGAAAAATCTGCCATTTGGGTATATAACGACAGATTATAATGTCCGCTGCATTTATAAAGACGGTAAATGGGGAGAAATTGAAGTTTCTTCTTCGGAGTATATTAATATACATATAGCTGCAACTGCTTTGCATTATGGGCAGGAAGCATTTGAAGGGCTTAAGGCTTATATGGGCAAAGACGGGAAGATAAGGCTTTTCCGCTGGGAAGATAATGCAAAACGTATGATATCTTCAGCAGATGGGATCATGATGGCTGCTTTTCCGATTGAAAAGTTCAAAGAAGCATTGCTTAAAGTTGTTGAGCTGAACAAGAGATTTGTTCCTCCATATGAATCGGGTGCAACCTTATATATCAGGCCTCTTCTGTTCGGAAGCGGCGCAGAGGTTGGAGTAAAACCGGCAAAAGAATATACTTTCCTTATGTTTGTGACACCTGTAGGACCATACTTCAAAGGAGGCGTGACCCCGGTTGATATGATGATTTGCAGGGATTGTGACCGAGCTGCTCCAATGGGAACAGGAACATACAAAGTAGGGGGTAACTATGCTGCCAGTCTGAAAGCTATCGTTGACGGACACGAAAAAGGCTATTCTAATATTATCTTCCTTGATGCAAGGGAAAGAAAATATATTGATGAATGTGGTCCTGCTAATTTCTTCGGAATAAAAAACAATACCTATATAACACCAAAATCCGACTCAATTCTGAATTCAATTACAAATATGAGTCTTATTGAAGTGGCTGAGAGCCTTGGTATGAAGACCGAAAGACGGGCAATACCTATTGAAGAACTTTCTACTTTCGAAGAAGCAGGAATGTGCGGTACCGCTGCTGTTATAGGCCCGATAGCCAAAATATTTGATCCTCTTAACAATAAGGTTTATGAATATTGCAAAGACGGAAAGCCGGGCCCTGCTTCATTGAAACTTTACAATAAGCTTATCTCGATTCAATATGGCAATGAACCCGATCCATTTGGATGGGTTACCGTTTTGGATTAAGATGAAAGACAAAAGTAACAGACAGAAGAAGAGTGAAGAAGAAAGCAACAGAATTAAATAAATCACGGCTGAAGAGTTCTTATCTGACTTTAATTGTCAGTGTATCGCTGGTGCTTTTTCTTTTAGGTGTTCTCGGACTTGTTCTTATCAATGCCCGGGAGTTATCTGATTATTTCCGGGAAAGCCTTTCTTTTTCCGTTATGCTTGACGATGAGGCAAAAGAGGCTGATATCCGAATGCTGCAGAAAGATCTTGATGCAAAGCCGTATATTAAGTCGACAGGCTATGTTTCAAAGGATGAAGCAGCCACAAAAATGAAAGAAGAACTGGGG
>DAOQAX010000032.1:0-13908 GCA_035354395.1 Bacteroidales bacterium
TAAACGCCGTTGAAGTAGAGACTGTAATGTGGCAGAAAGACGGGAACGGAAGAATGACAATGACTCATACGGGTAAAACCGAGATCATCAAGACCGATTGTGTCTTGCTTGCATTAGGGTTTGTTCATCCTGTACTTGAAGGATTGATCGGAACACTTAATGTAACGCTCGATGGACGGAAGAATGTACTCTCAGGCGCATACTCAGAGACTTCTCAAAGAAAAGTATTTGCAGCCGGTGACGTCACCCAGGGGGCCAGCCTGGTCGTTAGGGCTATTGCTTCGGGACGTAAGGCAGCTGCCGGAATAGATGCATTTCTTAAAGGACAGGCCTGCTTCCCTGAACCGATAAATAATTAGAATAATCATTTATCGGTTCAGGATAGTCAGAGAAGAGATATCCTTTTATCTCTTTGCGCTGTCAAAATAGTTGCTCATGAACAGTAATTGAAATTTTACTGCATTTGTCCAGTAGGGCCATGTGTGTCCACCCGGACGGCTTATATAATCGTGAGGAATATTGCGGTATAAAAGCTGCTGATGAAGATTTTCATTCACCTTGAAGAAGAAATCCTCCGATCCGCAATCAATAATAATAGCAAGCGATTTCGGAGTTAACTGATTCAGCATATTGATCACAGTGTTCTTTTCCCAGCGTTCGGGCTGTTCGGCATACGTCCCCAACTGTTTTGCCATATCCCAGTTTTCAGGAAAAGGGCGGATATCAACCCCGCCACTCATGCTTCCGGCAGCACCGAAAATATCCTGATGCTTAATGGCCAGATACAATGCTCCATGCCCGCCCATGCTAAGACCTGTTATTCCTCTTCCTGTGCGGTTCTTAATTGTTTTGTACCTGGAATCGATCGCCTTTACCAGCTCATCAGACACAAATGTTTCATACTGCGATTTCGGATCTACCGGGCTGTCCCAGTACCAGCTGCCGTAGCCCCCATCGGGACATACAATAATCATATTATGGATATCTGCAGCTTTTTCAAAACCTTTGGCTTTGTTGATCCAGTCAAGGTGATTCCCGCTGTACCCGTGCAATAAATATACCACAGGAAGTTCTTTTGCCGAAGTATAATTGTCGGGGGTGACTATTACTGCTTTGATATTTTTTTGCATCGAACGGCTATAAACCGTAATAGTATCTACCACGGCAGCCCATGCCGGTGTAATCGCCCATACAATCATTAAAAGTGCAATAATGCGTTTCATATCAGTTTGAAATTTTTATTTTGAGTATTTCGTATTTACAGAACTATTCCCTCATGATCATGAGAATCATAATAAGCAACCGGAGGCTTTTTATTTTTAACCTGTTGCCGCATATTTTTATGGAACTCCTTAATAAATTTCTTATGGAAAGGAGGATAAAATAACTCGTCACGAAGCGATGACTTGCTTTTAAAATAACTCCTGTGGACTATTTTTGTACTCCCCTCTCCGTTATCAAAAAACTGAAGGGTCTGTTTCCCCTTCGATACATTATTCTCGAGATAGCTAAACTCCACTATCTGATGTACCTGGTCAATGGTTGTTATCTCGAAAGCAACCGGTACATTATACAGTCCCTTAAGCAGCCTTAGGTTAAGAAAATAGATCTGACCTGTATCTATTTCAGGGAAAGAAGAACTGTTTGCATATGTAACAGAGTTTGAACGTTTTGATATAAGTAATCCAAATCTGACAGATCTTTTATTCCAGACCCTGGCAAGAGTGGCATTCCGATACAGATTCCATATACTCGAAAGCTTTGATTTCAGATAAAAGGACTTTTCAATAACATTAAAATCCGATTCAGTATTATCCTTTTTCCAGCTGGAATGTATCAGAGAAAAATCATTCATACGGTCAATAGACCTTGACTTTATGTATTTGCGGACTTTCTTCTGAGGTATCTTTTCAAGATTTATGGTTTCAGTGCTTTGTGAAATGCCAATAACTGATGAAAATAAAAGAATAACCAGAAAGGTAACCATCTTCATATCAACCCTACCATACCATACTGTCCTCCAGATCATCGCTTACCAACTTTTTGACCGTAATACATATAATTTATACAGCAAATAGTTTATCGTGTAAAATTGCCATGATAGATTTTTACATCAAAACCATGCTTTGCGAAAGTACATAAAAACCAACTCCTTCATCACCTGAAATGGATTTTTCTGAAAATATTAGCTGCCTGCTGCTTAATTTTATATATTTATTCATATTAATTCTACTATGACAAGATTAACCTAATACATGATTTTCTCATGCTTTACCCCTTCCCTAAAGGGAGCAGGAGAAAAATCTGCCTGTTTCCTTCAGGGTGCAGGGTAAAAACAGGCAGATTTTTCGAATATTTCAAAGTAGAATTAAGTAGTTTGATTCAACCTTAATCCGTCTGACAATGGAAAAGAATTCGAAAAACATTAACCGCAGATCTTTTATCGGAACAACCGGAGCTATTGCTGCAGGTATGACGCTGATTCCTGGCTCTTTTTCAATTATTCCTGACGTTATTGCAAATAATAAGAGTCAGGGAAGTATGGCTATCGGAGGAACAGGAAAAATCGCAATAGAAAAGTGGTGGGAAAAAGAACCGTTAAGAATTGTTGAACTGGAGCAAGGATATGAATTTGGAGAAAAATTTGAGATATTGAAGGACCTTGGTGCAAATATGGAGCATCTTACAAGGTTTACCGACACATCACCCGGCACCTCATTTCTGGATGCTCATAATCTTTTTAAAGGAAAGAAAGTAAACTTTAAAACCCTGGAAGATTATTTGGCTGAAGCTCATAAAAGAGACATCAGAGTAATAATATATTATAATGTGCACGCAATAGAAATATCATATGCACAACAGCATCGTGACTGGCAGCAGATTAAAGATGACGGAAAACCTATCGAAGATGTATACAGTGTTGATTCATCCTTTTGTATAAACAGCCCATGGCGCGAAGAGGTATTTCAGACTATCAGAAAGCTTGCATTATATAAAATTGATGGCGTTTTTTATGATGGCCCGATATTTTTTTCAAACACTTGTCGTTGTGAATCATGCAAAAGATTATTCAGGGAAAGATACCTGAAAGAGATGCCCTCAAAAACAGAGTTATCTTCAAAACGCGACAGTTCTGACTGGAATGATCTGATTGAATTTCAATCAGATAGTATCGCTGATTTTCTAAGGGAGACCAATACAATTATAAAGAATATTAATCCGCAGATCCTTCTCTACATGAATGGAAATACGCTTGCTCCCTCATGGCCAACAGGAAGAGACAACCGGAAAATCATTAAAGAAACAGATATTCTTGGTGCAGAGGGAGGCTTTTTGTATGGAGAATTTAAGGAGCCGGTATATAAGCCAGGAGCAATGGCTAAATTACTGGAAGCACAAGCCGGTGGAAAACCAACAGTTGTGTTCGATGCGGGGAAACAGGGCCCATGGGCATTTTCCACACTACCAGCTGGAGAAATCAGTATCCTCTACAGCCAGACAATTACCAATCAGGCTAATGTATGGCTGGCAATATCTGACAAGAACCGTTTTCATGATAAGGAGTTGGATGTAATAAAAAGATATAACAGGTTTATTAATGAGAATCATGATCCTTTTTTCAGGACAAAATCAATGGCAAAAATCGCCCTTCTTTGGCCTCAGAAAGCTGGTAACTTTTACAGCGGCTCCTCTGTCCCGTTAACTGACTTCACAAAAGAAACAGCTACGGAAAAAGCGGGGAACACAGGAGAAGAATTTTATGGATTTTACGACGGGCTTTCAAGGGGGCACTTCCCTTTTGATGTTATTGATGAAGAGTGTTTAAATGATGATCTTGCCAGGTATGATCTGGTTATTCTTCCAAACCTTACCTGTCTTAAAAAAGAGAAGGCAGATAAGATCAGGAATTTTGTGAAAGAAGGAGGTAACATTATCTCTACTTTTGAGACATCACTTTATAATGAAACCGGAGAAAAACTTGACAATTTTGAGCTGCATGATGTTCTTGGCATAGAATCCTCAGGAGATGTCTTTGGACCGCTAAAGTGGGATTATGTATATCCAAAAGACAATCTTCACTTCTCACTAAAGGAGATTAAAAACAACTATATTATTGCCCCGTATTACGGACTTAAACTGAAAACAACAGCAAACGTTCCCCTGTTTTTCTGTAACCCTCTGCCGGGTAGTTATTCAGGAAGCCCGAAGGCTTCTGAGTTCCCCTTTATTATTGAAAATCAATTTGGAAAAGGAAAATCTATTTACTTTGCAGGCACATTCGGAGGATCCCTGTACAAATTCCGTTCCCCGGAATATTATCAGATCCTCTTCAATATGGTGAGTGAGTTCAGCAAACCGTTTGTTATGTTGGAAAATGCTCCTTCTTCTGTCGAAGTAAATGTGAGAAGAAAAGAAAATTCTGTCTTCCTGTATCTGATAAATTTCACTTCTGAAATGAGAAGACCAATACAAGAAATCATTCCCTGTACAAACATTAAGATAAATGTTCTTCTTAACGAAAAGGTAAAAAGTCTGAGGTCGTTATGGCAAAAGAGAGATCTGAAATTCACTGCTGCAGGAAGTTCCATTACTTTTGTACTTCCGGTTATTAAAGATTATGAGGTTTTGGAAATCTTACTTTAATAACAATCAGTTTAATCATGTTCTCTTACGATAAAGAGTAGGGTGTCTCAAAAGGTTTTATTCCTTGTTTACCCCTGGATCCCACAGACACTTAGGTCAGTGCTGACCTAAAGGGGACTTGTTGAATACCAGAATATTACAAACCCCCTTTCGGGGGTTCGGCTTAATTCAGGGCTTTTGAGACACCCTCTTTTCTTTTCTGCAGATTATAATATTATTATACTCCCTGTACGCTCTTTTTGTACTCATTCAGTACTTTATCGAGACGTTGTCTGGAGGTAGTGTCACCGGGAACGTTGTGTGATGGATTGATATAAACCTCAACGCCTCTGTCAGCAAGGATCTCTGCAACTGTAGTTATGGTCATCCAGACGGTGGTGATGAAAGCCATTGTTGAGACAGGGCCTATCTTATCCTGATGATTTTTAAGGGTAACAGCAGCATCCTGCAACGGTGCGCAAGTGTCAACCACATAGTCGGCTATTTCAAAGATTGTCTTTCCGCTTGGATGTCTGGTCTGCTTCCCTTTTGCCTCAGCAGCTGAACCAAAAGCTATTACTTTCATCCCCATTTTATGGGCTTCAAGAGCTATGTCGATGTTTACATTATTGATGCCGGTATGTGAAAAGATCCATAATACATCATTTTTGTCAAAATTATAGCTTTTCATTATTTCAACACCAAAGCCCTCTACTCTTTCAAGGAAAAGAAACTGATGAATCCCCATGTCTCCCCTGATATGTGTAAAATGTGTAAGAGGCATCTCGCAGATGGGGTGAAATCCTACAAATCCTCCGATACGAGGATACATTTCCATAATTGGTAATGTTGCATGTCCACATCCGAAAGTATGAACCAGGTGTTTTGATTGAATTGTATCAGCCATCACTTCTGCAACCTTGCGGATGTTTTCAATCTGAGTCTCCTCAATCCGGGACATAATGCCCCTTGTGTTATTAAGCCATTCTTTTGCTAACATAATTGATTATTTTAAAGTTTTTACTTTTTAAAAAGTTAGTTTTTGTCTTCTGTTTTACGCAGAATCACTATAAACAATATTATCATTATTATTGTTTCTGCGAATGCAAAGGTAATCAAATGTTGAATACCAAAGTACTGGGCTATCATGCCCATTCCATAATTTAAAAGGGTATTCCCGCATAAAGAAATAAACAGGACCACACTGAATGCGGTGCCTGATATTTCAGGGTAGCGGTCGCCGACAAATCCCAACATTACAGGGAATCCGCTGGCAAGTCCGGCTCCTACCAGTACCAATCCTGCAACGGACATAACGAATGAATTTCCTGTTTTTAATGCTGTCAGTCCAAGCAATAACATTAAGAAAGATGAAAACATCAGCTTTTTTGCCGGGAGCGATCTCAAAACACTCCCGTTCAATGTTCGCATTATTATCATCCCGGCAACAACCGAAGAAAGACCGAATAATGCATTGCTCTGTGTAAATGCGCCCTTTTCTGTAAGATATGTTGTAGTCCAGTTGTTTATGATAGCTTCATACCCGCTCTGGAAAAAAAGAAAAAAAGCAAAAATCAGCAAAATATTGTCCTTAACCAGTTTAATACCCTCTCTGAGAGGAAATCCCTGTTTTTGTTTCGGAGGCGGAAATTTAATAATAAGGAAAAATAATCCTGTCACCACTGTAATTATGCCAACCAGAGACAGTATTACAGCGAAGCTTAAACGGTCATTTATTAGTCCCAGAAGTAGCGGCATCCCGATAGCCCCGACACCGTAGGCTACTCCCAATAAACTAAGATTGGCCCCTTTATCTTTATCGCTTATATCAGCTACCAGTGCATTGGTTGATCCATTTATAGCACCGCCGCCAATACCGAAGAGAAATACACATATTTTCATAAGCGCCATAGAGGGAGAGAATGCTATACCTTCGAATCCAATAAACATTAAAACACAGCAAACCGACAACAATATCTTATAGCCATATTTATCAACTATGGGACCGAAAAACAGTGAACCTATAAGAATTCCAAGAGGAAGTATTGAAAACAATGTTCCTGCAGAAAGTTCATCGAGCTGCAATTTTGCTCTGATACCGGCAGCAACCGAGCCAAGGGTTATCATACATATTCCGAACAACAACATTCCGGCACAGGCTGCCCAAAAAACTGTTTTTTTGTTATACATCATTTTTATTTTTAGATACCAAACTCCCGAATATTCTTCAAAGCCAGAAATCCTGCTCCATAAACGCCCGCATCGCCTGCCAGAGCAGAGACATCAAGAGTCACCTGGGTAATCCCGATGGGCTGAGCCCACTTTGCAGCTTCTTCCTTAATAGCAGGAATCAATGGTATTGCCGGACCGAATACTCCGCCGCCCATTATAATTTTTTCAGGATTGAACAAACTGACCAGATTTGCCACAGCCATACCCCAGAACTGCACACATAACCTGATCACACTCGCTGCAAGCGGATCATCATTAATATATGCTGCAAATACATCATAAGAGGTGACCCTGTCAATATCTTTGTTTCTCAGTTCCCCGACATAGTCCTTCTGTTCTTCAAGGAATTCCCTGGCAACCTTTGCTATACCTTCACCTGAGGCATAGTGTTCAAAACAACCACATTCAATATATTTCTTCTCGAATGGATCTCTTAAGGCCATCCAGCCAATGCAACCTGCAATATCATGACTTCCCCGTAATATCTTGCCGTTAATCACTATTCCTGCGCCAATACCTGTCCCCACTGAAAGGAATATTGCATCATGGCATCCCCGGGCATTGCCCTTCCATAACTCTCCAAGTATATAGCAGGCTCTGTCGCTGTCGATTGTCACCGGGACATCTCCGCAAACCGCTTTTACTTCATTAAGCAACGGGTAATCTTCCCATCCGGGAATATTTGGAGCCCATACGGTACCTGCACTGATATAACTTATCCCCGGAACAGATATACCTATCGAGATAATACTGTCTCCATTCGATTCGGAATATTGAATAAACTTTCTTATCTGATCAGTAATACATTTGCCCACTTCATGACCTTTGCGGTCGCCAAGTGCAACAGACTCTTTGTATTGAATATCTCCGTTTTCAGAAAAGAGGGCAAGTTCAAGTTTTGTACCTCCAAGATCTATCCCTAATAAAGCCATTGCTGAATTTGTTTTAAAAGTTAAGATTACCTGGTCAAAATTATCTCCTGCTTTTTCACATTCCATCCTGAAACCTTAAGTACCGGTCCTGATGCATTAATCTTCTGAACAGGACAACTAACGGCAATTGTTTTTGTCTCTGAAGGTGCAAGAGTAAAATAACTGTCTGTCCAGAAACTTGGCAGTACTTCTTCTCCATCAGCAGTTAACTGTGGACGGATGAAGAAAGCGATCTTGTCTGATGAATTTGTAATCCGTATTGTCCAGCTGCTTTCCGATTTTGTCCTCACCTCCTTACCTGCGCTGACCTTAACCATGGTTTCAGGCATATCATTCATTGACCTGTAATCATTTTCGCCTGAAAGCCAGTAAACATTATGTGAAATAACATTTCCGTCAGAATCCTTCAGATTCAATACTATAAAAGCAACTCCTTTTATCTTATTCAGTACTGGTTCCAGTTCAGTTGTTTCCTTAACTTCCGATGGACCCATGCTGATGTATACTTCCTTGCTGAAAAGTGATTGGGAACCAATATTGAATACCTGCACATGAGCAGTCAGCTTTGGAACAGATTTATAGGTCCTGTTTATGACCGTAACCTTTGAATTATCGAGGTTCAGCTGAATATGTACCGGCTGACATGCATTCTGCATAAAATAATAACCTGCATTAGGCAAAAGATACCAGTCATATACCTGCCATACAACACTTGGAAATGCCGCATTCAGTTTCCACAACATTATCCCTCCGATGTCATTAAGTTTATGTCCGGCGGCTTCGAAGATTCCCTGATATCCTATAGCATTCATCAATTGCATTTTGTCGCAGAAGTTTTCCATTGACGATGGTTCGCCATATCTCTTTACCATTTCATTATAGTAGAGATCCCATTTACCATTCCCCGAACAAGCATCATGATATCCCCACATGTTGTTTAGAGGAAAAGGCAATTTACTGTCCCATACCAGGTTAGGAATAATCTTTGGCATGATGTTATATGGAGAGAGCGATGGTAAACCTGTTTCATCTTTGAATACCCAGTCCTTGCCGGCTATTGCTCTTTTGTAGGTATCTTTCGGATCCTGCCATGTATAAGGGCCGCTGCTATAGACACCTGTCGGTAAATTATCGGGCCACGAACCTGACCACCCTTCAGGAAGTTTTGCAAACCCCGAAGAACTTGGAATGAATGGCCGTGTACCATCAAATGAGATAACACTATTCCTCATAAAATCGTAGAGTTCTTTGCGTGCATGTCCTTCATTTCCACCTGTCCAGACAAGGAGGCTCGGATGATTTCTGACACGAAGAATTGTACTGATGACATTCTTTTTGAAGACATCAGACTCGAGTGGCCAGTCAGGAGACCCTTTAAATTCGCCCTGGGTATCGCCTGTAACCCAGAAGTCGGACCATACCAGCAAACCGTACCTGTCGGCAGCTTCCCAGAACTCATCGCATGGAGTAACTCCACCTCCCCATATCCTTACAAGATTTATATTTGAGTTGCGGCAAAGATGCATTTCATAATCATAACGGACAGAGTCGCGATTAAGCATCATATCAGGAACCCATGCTCCACCTGTAATCTGAATCCTTTTTCCGTTTACATAAAAATCGCGACGGTAGCTTCCGTTTATATCAGTTGTTTTTGTGCCTACCGTGCGTATTCCAAATGTAAAAGTTGTATCGTCGCTGATCTCTGCCCCGTTAGAATACTGAAGTCTTATCCTGTACAGGTCGGGGTGTCCGTAGCCGTTTGGCCACCATAGATTTGGCCTGGTAATGTTCAGCTCTTTTGTATTCTTAGCGTTAAGATCAACCATTTCTGAACTTTTTCCGGATACAGAGACACTCTTTGAAAACTGAATGGCAGTCCCTTTAAAGTTCTCAGGAGTGATAGAGACCGTAAGCTTCCCTTTTACATCATCCTGGCTGTTATTCTGCAATTTTATATTTAAAAATATATTTGCAAGAGTCGTATCGGGGAGATTCGGCAGATCAGTAACAATCTTAGGATTGACGATTACCACATCCCCTGAGGTTCTGAGATAGACTGGCAGCCATATTCCCATATTGCGGTCGCGTACAGGGGGCATCCAGTCCCAGCCAACGCTGCAATACATTGTAACATTCTTTCCAATATCACCAGTGGGACCACCGTTAAGGAAGAAATCACCCAGGGCAGTTAATTGCTCTGAATCAGGCAAGCCCGGAAAATCGAGGGGATATATCTTAACGGCAAGAGCATTCTCCTTACCTGCCATTATATAGTTGCTCACGTCAAAACTATATTCTGAAAACATACCTGCCATCAGAGCAGAATCGGAAATTTGTTTTCCATTAATCCATACCGCCGCCCTGTAATTGATACCTTTGAATATCAGCTGAAAATGACGACCATTATCTGTTGCCGGCACAGTAAATACAGTGCGATACCAATATGGTTTTTTCCATGGATTAGGATCATCAGGTAAAAAACTATACTTCTCAAGATCATATTTTTTATTAAACTCATCTGAAGCATCAGGAATAAGCATATTATTCATCCCCATATAAGGATCCGGATAGACCTTATTTGTAACCAGCCCGGTAAGTACCGTTGATGGTACTGTTACCGGAAACCAGTATACTTTTGACCTGTATTGCACTGAGGATATTTCTTCTCCTGATGAACTTACAAGAGACGAAGACTGCATATCAAAATGAGTAAGCTTAGTTTGTTTAACAGAACCCGGTTGTGAATATACCAGTGGTAATGATACAACCAGTAAACAGGCGAGTAAGCAGAGTTTTATTTTCATGATTATTAGTTTGTATTACAAATATACATTCTTAAAAGAATAAAAATGAAAAAATATACCGGAAAGCAAGCCTGGCTCAATAAGCAAATAAAAAAATAAAAAGTAACCTGTTTAAGAAATCTGAATCAGGAAAAGAGGGATCAAGTCGAAAACCATGTTGACAGAATTAGACGAAATATTTGATCAGGATAGAAAGCTTTTTTTTCGGCACCGGCCGGTGCCGTATATTAATAACCATCGGTGGCAACCGGTGGAGAGACGCTCAACCAACAGCAATACAGCTCTGGAGGAGCGTAATAAAGACCATTGCTTATGGTGTTAATGCTGATTTATAATATATTTATAACCTTATCCTCATCCAAATATAAACAGGGAAAATTACCATAAATCATACAATTAAATCTGGTTTTATAACGCCCTTTCCGGGCTGATGTTGAGTGTGCTCATAATTTCCTCCGGCTATCGCAGAAGGTTAATTATATAACGCCACTATTGAGGCTAAGGCTGTCTCAAAAAGTTTTAATCCTTGTTTACCCCTAAAACCCACTGACGCTTCGGTCAGTGCTGGCCTAAAAGGGACTTGTTGAATACCAATCTCTTACAAAGCCCCCTTCAGGGGGTTTGGAGGTAAGGAAGGCTTTTGAGACAGACTCAATAACTGAAATACTCAAAAGCAAAAAGTAAAATACAAATATGGTATCCTTTCAAAAAAATAAGTTACTCAACAAATATCAATCGCCTTTTCGACTTGATCCACTTTTAGATTTGATCCGAAAAGAGCTGTTATAGTCAAGAATATCTGCCCTTGAGAACTAAAAAAAGAAAATCCGCCAGGCAAGCGGATTTTCTGAACAAAGTATTTTTAGGTAGAAAAACTCATTTCGGTTAATATTTTTCCCGATTTTCAAACGTATTTAATATATATTAAAATCGTATTAAATCAGGATTAAAAATCAATTAAATTGTTTAAAATGAGTACATTTTAACTTTTTTTTTGATTTTCTACCTCTGTTTTAACCTCATGTTAACCTTATTTCACTGTCTATTCTCTCATAAGAGATGAATGGTGGTATATTATCAGAGATAAGTTTTCTACTGAAGTGTTCAGCTAAAAAAGATTATATCACAGGAAAATACAGGAGCACTTCTGTCCCTGTCTGAGGCTCAGACTTTATTTCAATCTTACCGTTATGGTTCTTCATTATACGATTTACAAGAGAAAGCCCTATGCCGTGTCCGGAGATCATCTCCACATTGGTACCCCTGCTAAATGGTTCAAAAACATGATCCAGATCATTAGGAGTTATACCTATACCATGATCGGTTACGCTTACAACTATCCAACCTTCAAAATTATTAAGTTTAATTTCAACAGAATGATTTGCAGAGTATTTACATCCATTATCAATCAGATTTGTTATTGAAACCTTAACCAGCGAATCATCTCCTTTTATAATCATCTTTTCAGGATCATCAAGATTGCTGTCGATTGAAAAGGTAATTTTATACTCCTCATTAAATTTCTGAACATCTTCAATAGCCTGCCATATTATGTCATCAATTCTCAGTTGTTTATAATCAGAGTACATTCTTGTGGAACTTGCCTGGGCAAGCAGCAGTAACTTGTTTGAAAGATCAATCATGTTTTTAATATCTTCCAGAACAGAGCTGATGGCTGATTTATATTCATCAGATGAACGCTCCTTCATAACGAGTACTTCCATCTGGCCATATATAGAGGTCAGGGGTGTTCTCAGCTCGTGTGAAGCGTTTGATATGAAGTCTTTCTGAATCTTAAAGGCTACCTCCAGGCGGTCAAGCATATTATTAAAGGTCTTTGCCAGGTGAGCGATTTCATCTGTCCCATTACCTTCACCAACCCTCAGATGAAGGCTTGAAATTGAGATACCTTCCACCTCTTCAACAACTTTTGAAATAGGCCTGAGGGCTCTACCTGAGAAAAACCAACCGGAAACAGAAAAGAGGATGAGGCCAAAGATAAATACCACTATCAGAATAAACCTCAGATCCTTCATTCGTTGCACATATTGCTCATCAGTAGCTGCAGCGACGACAAGATATTGATCAGTCTTACCGGTGTATAAAAATCCAAGGGCTTCATATTCACCCTGAACAAACCTTATATTCCTGTGTAGCTTAATCTTTTTCAGAAGATAATTAGTTACTATAATCTTCTTTTCTTTGTCTGAATTATACAGGATAGAATCATTATAATCAAAAACGACTACCATCTCTTCAGGAAGCTTTGAAGGGTTTCCGCTATCTATCTTCTTCAGAACTCCCACGTCGATTTCATCAACTTCAATAAGAAGCCTGGCAGTTACATTTGCCCTGTTCTTTAATCTTGAATAGAAATCCTCCTTCTGGAAATGAGCAGAAAAAATATAAATGGCAAATGAAGTAATAAGCATTATTACCCCGCCAAATAGTAAATACTGTAATGTTAATTTAGTGCGGATCTGCATCTTATTTTTCGTCAAAAATATATCCCATGCCGATCTTGGTATGAATCAGCTTCTTATAATTCCCTTTATCAATTTTTTTCCTGAGCAGATTGACATAGACATCTACAACATTTGAACCAAAATTAAAATTGGTATCCCATACCTTTTCAGCAATATCATTTCGGGAAAGCACCCGTCCCTTATTTCTCATAAAGCATTCAAGTAATGTAAATTCCTTGGCTGTAAGTTCAATTACCTCTTTTCCTCTTCGGGCGATCTTTTTATCAAGATCAAGTTCAAGATCAGAAACAATTAATCTGTTTAATGAATCATGTTTTGCTCCAGACCCCTTCAGAAGGACCCTGACCCTTGCAAGCAGTTCTCTGAATTCAAATGGTTTTACAAGGTAATCGTCCGCTCCGGCATCAAAACCAAGAAGTTTGTCTTCGGTAGTGCCAAGGGCAGTAAGTAAAAGAACCGGAACATCCGGCATCTTCTGCTTGAACTCTTTACACAAATCAAGACCACTGACAAAGGGAATGATTATATCTACAATAAACAGGTCATAAACATACTGGGAAGCCAGTTTCTGAGCATTTTTGCCATCATAAACCACATCTGCTTCATAATGACTTTCCTCCAGTCCTTCCTTTATAAATGTAGCTACCTTATGTTCATCTTCAACTATTAATATCTTCATTATCCGGAATTTAAAAATATTTCTACAGACACGTTTCCAGACACTAATTGTAATTATTTATATCTGAATATGTTATCTGCGATATAAAAAAACAGATAATAAAAGTACGAAAAAATCATTTCAGATACTTTTTAATATTATAAAGTTTA
>DAOQAX010000033.1:0-9175 GCA_035354395.1 Bacteroidales bacterium
ATAGGGTGATTCATAAGGATTGAAATATGCATGAACTGCCCCGTCGGAAAAAAACTTGGTCGCCATATAGTAAAAATGGTCGCTCGACTGCAGATACTCCCAATCCTTTTTTATCTGCGGATCTTCACATTTATTTACTTTTCGTGTCAGGCTGTATAACTTTTCAAGAGCAGCTACCTGCAATTCATTCCCCTGCCAGGCAGTAATATCTCTTTCTTCATCAGCCCAGGAGATAGGATAAGGTATACTTATTGCTGATATCGGTTGAAGAGTATCGGCAACCTCTGACGGGGTCATAAACCTGAAAGGAGTTTTCTTAAGAATGGCCCCGGGTAAAAAATTCAGAAAATCAAATATCCCTGTTTCCTTCCAGTTATGTTCTCCGAATGTCTCATAGTCAATAAATATGTTGAGTAGTTCGCTTTTTGGAGCAAGCTTATTTATCCATATGGCATATTTGTCAGCTGTCAATGGCCATTCTGCCCATCCTCTGTTGGAAAATCTGAATGCGATATCGTCGCTCAGTACGAAGTTTCTAAGCAGAACTTTTAATCTGGGGTTTATTGTATTACAATATAAAAAATTAGGACTTTTCCATCCCAACACATGCTTTGCTCCTTCAGTCAGGATCGATTTGAATCCCATATCGGCAGCCCATGCCCCTATCTCATCAGAATATATCAGTTCTGTATTCCGGAATGACGTTGGTTCAACTCCCAGAAACTCTTTCATCATCTCCTTATGCCGTGTAACCTGATTTTCAAATTCACTCCAGCTTTTTAGTGAGACCAGGGAATGCGAATTGGTTTCAGCAAGAAATTCGACCATCCCGGTTTCGGCAAGCTTCCGGAATGATTCAAGAACCTCAGGCGCGTAAAGGCGAAACTGGTTTATTGCAAGACCAGAAATAGAAAAGGAGACTTTAAATTTCTCTTTATGTTTTTCAATAAGGTCTAAAATTATTGTATTTGCCGGGATATAACATTTCTCGGCTACCTTTCTCATTATAGATTCATTTGTATAATCATCATAATAGTAATGATCATGACCCAGATCGAAGAACCTGTAACGCTTCAGCCTGAAAGGCTGGTGAACCTGAAAATAAAAGCATATTGCTTTCTTTCCTGATGCCGTCATATCTTAATGCTTATTTGTTCCCTAATACCCTGTAATATATATCTCTGACATGTCTGGCCGAGTTATCCCACTTAAGTTTGATAACTTCTTCTTTGCCATTCTTAATTATCATGTTAGCCAGGTCAGGATAATTCAGAATACCATAAATAGCGTCGGCCATTGCGTCTATGTCCCAGAAGTCAGTTTTCACTGCATGTGTAAGTACTTCTGCCACACCAGATTGCTTGCTTATTATAACAGGAACATTTGATTGCATCGCCTCGAGCGGTGAGATACCAAAAGGCTCTGATACCGATGGCATAATGTAGACGTCGCTCATATCAAGCATGTTAAAGACATCTGCTCCCTTAAGAAATCCAGTAAAATGGAATCTGTCGGTAATTTTCAGCGCTGCTGCTCTTCTTATCATCCTTTCCAGCATATCTCCCGATCCTGCCATAACAAACCTTACATTATCCATTACCTTCAATACCCTATAAGCTGCTTCAATAAAGTATTCCGGCCCCTTTTGAAGCGTTATCCGGCCAAGGAATGTCACCACCTTTTCGTCAAAACCCTTTTTAACAGTCATGTGTTCAGAAACATGAACGGGTTCGACAGCATTATAAACAGTCTCAACCTTATCGGGATCGATATTATATCTGTTTATTACTATGTCGCGGGTCAGATTACTTACCGTGATTATTTTTGAAGCAGCATCCATACCGCTTTTTTCAATATGGTATACATCGGGATTCACATTGCCCCCGCTGCGGTCAAAATCAGTTGCATGAACATGGATTACAAGAGGTTTCCCCGACACTTCCATCGCTGCTATACCTGCCGGATAGGCAAGCCAGTCATGGGCATGAATGATATCGAACTCGTTTTCTTCTGCTATCACTGAGGCAACAATGGCATATTTGTTAATTTCATCCATAAGGTTGCCCCCATATTTTCCTGAAAAGTCAACCGTCCCTTTACTATTTGTCTGTACAACAATATTATGTCCTGAGACCTCTGATGAAATAACCTTCCAGAACTCTTCCGGATCGGTATAAGGAACAATTTTTGACAATACTTCAATCGTCTCAAGAGGACGTTTGAAGCCTTTATAAAAGACTTTTCTGGATGCCACAGGGATTTTGTTAGCACCAATAAGTCTGACTACCGACTGATCCTCATCATCCCAGGCTTTTGGTACAACAAAAATAACCTCCAGATCGTCAAGGGTTGCCATACCTTTTGTCAATCCGTAGCTGGCTGTTCCCAACCCACCTGATATGTGAGGAGGAAATTCCCACCCAAACATAAGTACACGCATACCCTGCTAATTATTAGAATATTTGTTTTCTATCAAGTCAATAACCCTCAGTACCTCACCAACACTCCAGGCCTGTGATATTGCTCCCTGTGGGGAGTGAGGCGGATCTCCGTCATATATCTCCGAGATAGTGCTTATCCCATGTTCGTTCATTACGGCTTCAAAGCCATAAATCAGTTTTTTAATTTTAGCCATTCCCTGTTGCCCGTACACCTTCAGCCATCCTTCACAAAAAGGACCATAGAGCCATGGCCAGACTGTTCCCTGATGATAAGCGTTATCCCTTTCTTCCTGATTTCCTTTATAAAATCCTTTATAGAATCTATTCCCGGGAGAAAGCGTTCTCAGCCCTCGTTCAGTGACAAGTTCTTTATCTGCCACGTCAAGGACTTTTTTCATCTGATCTTTGTCAAGCATCGAATAGGGCATCGAAACTGCAATCACCATGTTTGGTCTCACAAAGTCATTTACACCTTCATTATCATTCACATAATCTGCAAGATAACCAGTGTTTTCATTCCAGAAAACATTTAGAAACGACTCCTTTATCAGATCAGGAAGGTGTTCATTTTCTTTAATAAATAATTCGTCGCCTTCAGCTTTTGCCATTTCAATAGAAAAACAGACAGCATTGTACCAAAGTGCGTTTATTTCAACATCATAGCCGCTGCGAGGTGTAACAGGTACACCGTTTACAACTGCATCCATCCACGTAAGAGCCTTACCTGGAGCATCAGCGTAAATAAGTCCGTTATCTCTCATTCTGATGTTGAATGATGTACCTTTTTTATAAGCGTTCAGTACCGATTTGGCTGCCGCTCCATATCGCTTCCAACCATCGTCACAACCACGCTCAACATAAAGCTGAACGGTCCATAAGAACCATAAAGGTGCATCAATTGAATTAAAAGCAGGATTATCGGGGGTTCCCATATTCGGGAATAATCCGTCTTTCATGGTACTAACCTGTGTATCAAGTACTGCTCTGTACAGATCAAGTGTGGTTTTGGCTAAAGCCAGCCCGGGAAGTGCAATAAAGGTATCTCTTCCCCATGAGCCAAACCATGGATAACCGGCAATTATGAGGGTCTTTCCACCCCTATATTCGACAAACTGATGGGCAGCATTCTTCAAACAGTGGACGAAACTATCTCTTGGGATCTTCCCCGAAACGGTTTTTGTAAATTTCTGCTTAAGTCCCGAGCATTTCTCTTCCTTTGTAGAAGCCGAAAAGACTATGGTATCCCCCTCCCTTGCCTCTATCTCAAAAAAGCCAGGAGTAAAGAGATCTTCCGAATAATCATATCCTCTTTTTTGCTCTTCAGGATATTCCACCCCAAGATACCAATCGGGAACATGTATAAACTCAGCATTTCTCGAAAACTGCATGTTTACCGGCGGGAATCCTTCGTACATCTTTGACCTGACCCCGTTTTCGATAAAGTCGACTTTCGTATTGGCAGCCAGGTTGGCATGTGTCAGCTGATGGATATTCCTGAATGCCAGGAAGGGACGTAGCTGAATTTTCATTGATTCCGAAGCTTCAAGGATGGTATACCTCATTAGAAACTGTTCTTCATAATGAACCAGTAACCTCTCCTGCTTAAATATTACTCCACCAACTCTGTAGATCCTGGAAGGAATATTATCTGCATTAAAATCTTCAATGTATTTATGTCCTTTGGGGCTGAAATAATCGCCTTTATACTTTCTTATTCCAACATTAAAACATTTGCCATTATTAACTATGGTAGTATCAAGTGATGAGAGAAGTACAAATCTTTCACCCCCAAATGCATCAACAGGACAAACAAGCAGTCCATGATATTTACGTGTATTGCAGTCAACAATGGTAGTTGAAGAATATGTTCCTGCCCTGTTAGTTCTTAAAATTTCTCTTGAAAGTGAATATTCGAGATTTACAACCTGATTCTTTTCGAACTTAATGTAACTCATATAGTTAACAATTGGTTGAAATAAAATATCCTATGCAAGTTAGTAAAAATTATTGAACATAGCAAACAGTCATATTTTCATCATAATAAAAATTGATTTTTAAGGCATGATGGAACACCCATGTTGCCATTTTTATTACTATGGTATTTGTGTTTATTAAAACATGGGGGTTTCATAAAGAATTTTAATAAAATTTCATAAAATTAGTGCCGGATAAAAAAAAGAATAACTTTGCAATTCAAGAATATAAATTAATTATTAATTAACATATTACCTGATGCATAAGAAGCTTATTATATACCTGTTTGCAGCGCTGGCGTTTACAGGCTGCAAAAAAAACACCGCTCATATTTCAGGCCAGCTAGTGAGCCCTGTGAACGGAGAATACGTTTACCTTGACGAGTTGAATTCCAACAATCTTAAAGCAGTTGATTCAATAAAGGTTCAGGATGATGGAAAATTCAGTTTTAAAATAGGAGTAAAAACACCGGCATTTTACCTTCTGAAAGTCAATCAATACAGCTTTCTTACAATGCTGGTCGCCCCTGGAGAAGAGATCATAGTAAAAGCTCACAATGATTCATTGAATACTCCCCGGACCATTTCCGGTTCAAAAGGAACTGAAAAGATGGCAGATTACAATAAAACTCTGAGGAATACTATCTACAAATTATCAGAATTGAACCATACTTATACTCAGAATATCGACAGCCCTGAGTTACCAAATGTCGTAGAATCGCTCGACAGTATGGCCCAGTCATATCTGAACGAGATAAATCTTTATACTAAAAAATACATCGACGAAAATCTTTCTTCACTTATAAGTCTTATTGCTTTATATCAACAGGTGGCACCTAACGTTTATGTCCTTAATCCGACAGCTGACATCAGGTACTTTGTAAAAGTTGATTCCTCACTGTCAAAACTTTACCCTGATTACGAACCGGTCAGGTCACTGCATACACAGGTTCAGGAACTTGTTGCCTCTGTTGAAGCAAAAGCTTCTGTCGCTCCTTCTTCAATAGAAGGAACCGAAGCTCCAGAGATAGCTCTTCCGACCCCTGAAGGTGACACAATAAGGCTCTCCTCTACCAGAGGTTCGATAGTATTACTCGATTTCTGGGCATCGTGGTGCTCACCCTGCAGACAGGAGAATCCCAACCTGGTGAATGCTTATAACCAGTATCATAAAAAAGGATTCCAGATTTACCAGGTTTCACTTGACAAGACAAAAGAGGCGTGGGTAAAAGGAATCCAGGACGATCAACTTGGAAAATGGATACATGTAAGCGACGTTCAGTACTGGAACTCGGTAGTTGTCCCTGTTTACAAAATTGAATCTATTCCCGCTAATCTTCTGCTTGACAGAGAAGGACGTATTATTGCGTCGAACCTGCGAGGTGCGCAATTACAGGCAAAACTTGCTGAACTATTCAATAAATAACAAAAGATATTTAAAACTGGTAATCTGACTTTAATGAAACGAATCTTATTTGTACTGGCTCTTATTTGTATTATCCCCGGATGCAAAAACAAAACATCATTCAAAGTTGAAGGAGTCTTAAAAGGTAGAACAGAGAAAAGTATTTATATAAACCGTCTGGAAGTTAATACCCCGGTTTTCGTTGACTCTGCAAAAATCAAAGAAAACGGAGAATTCAGGTTTAAAGTAAAAGCTTCACAGCCGGAGTTTTATCAGATTGGATTTACAACAGCCGATTTCATTACCATTCTGGCTGAACCCGGAGAAAAGATCAGACTTAAGTTTGAAGGAAAAACACTTTATGAAAAGTATACTGTAACAGGATCTGAAGGGTCGGCCAAGATTCAGAAACTCGATCAGGTTCTTAATGATACAAAAAGAAAGCTTGATTCATTAAGTTCTCTTTACTCAAAAGCATCCGCAGAACCAGGATTTGATGTAAAAGGTCCGATGCTCGAGGCAGATTACAGCAGGCTTGTGAAAGATCAGCGGATGAAAAATATTGAGTTCATCCTAAAAAACACCACCTCAATGGCTTCAATAAAAGCTTTGTATCAGAGACTAAATCCTGAAACATATGTTCTTTATGAACCCCGTGATCTTCAATACCTGAAAATTGTAACTGACTCACTGACCCCGCGTTATCCGAAATCGAAAAATGTACAGGCTCTTTCTGCTGACTTTAAAAAGGAGATGAACCAGATGTATATGAACCAGATCGGAAAAGCTGCACAGAGCCTTCCTGAGCTGGAACTTAATCCCGACTTGAAGGATGTTAACGGAATCCGGACATCCCTTTCCTCGTTGAAAGGAAAATATGTTCTCGTGACTTTCTGGTCATTCAATTCAAAGAATTGTGTTGCAGAAAACCTTCAACTAAAGGAATTCTATAAATCATACCACAATAAAGGATTTGAGATATATCAGATTAACCTTGACCAGAACGAAGCAAACTGGAAATCGGCTGTGAAATTTGATGAGTTGCCATGGATCAGCACAAGAGAAGATGATCCTTTAAATCCAAAATATGCAAAACTATTCAATGTACAGACTGTTCCGGCTAACTTTCTCTTTGACAAAAACGGGCAGCTGATTGCTTCAGATCTTCATGGCAGATACCTTCAGATTAAACTGGATCAGTTATTCAATAAATAATATTCCGCATTGGCTGAAACGGGAAATATATATTTTGCTTCTGATTTTCATCTCGGATTACCAACAGGAACGCCGACCCTCGAAAGGGAGAAAAAGGTAGTAAGATGGTTGAACTCTATTGCTCCCGACGCAAAAGAGATTTATCTGCTTGGAGATATTTTTGATTTCTGGTGGGAATACAAACTCGTGGTTCCCCGTGGATTTACAAGGTTCCTTGGTACTGCAGCAGAAATAACCGACTCCGGCATCCCGATTCATTTTTTTACCGGAAACCACGATATGTGGGTAAAGGATTATCTTTCTGAAGAGTGTGGATTTATCATTCACAAAAATCCTGTTACCACCATATTTAATGGAAAAAAGTTCCATCTTGCCCATGGAGAGGGCCTTGGAACAAAAGATACCGGATATAAAATTCTTCTTTCAATATTCCGGAACAAACCTCTCCAGGCTATGTATTCAGCTATTCATCCTTCAATAGGAGTAGGCATAGGGCACAAATGGTCATTGAGCTCACGGCTTGGGAAAGGAATAGTTAAGGAGTTTACAGGTGAAGACAAAGAAGATCTGATCAGATATTCCAGGAGCGTTCTGGAAAAAGAAAAAATTGACTACTTCATATTCGGACACCGTCATCTTGCAAGGACGTTTGAGCTTAATGGTTTGCCTGAAATAGTATTTCTCGGTGACTGGATAAAAAACGGAAGTTTTGCCAAATGGGATGGGGAAAAACTTACATTCAGGGTACTGGACTAAGCGTCTTCGTCTTCTATATTTACTGTTAATGTAAAATAAGAATAGATATCATTTATCTCTTCAAACTTATAAATAAGTTTACTTCCTGATTTCTTAGCCATATAAATAAGCCCCATATTTCCGGTGCTGTCGGAGTTAGCTGTCTGTTCTGAAAGGGATAATCTGAAAAGCTCTTTAAGTCCTGCCTTATCATATTCATTTACCTTATCAATTTTCTCTCTGAAACAGGCGATATTCTCATTAGCAATAAGGTTTCCGGTTGTCAGCGAATATACATTATTCTCCATTCTCAGCATTGTAACAGGCATACCGAATTGTTCTTCGTACTCTGTTCCGGGACCGAACTTCACAACGTTTTCCAACATTTCAACCAGGATGCTGAAGATTCCCTTTCGCATATTCAGTTCAATATCTTCCTCGGCAAGGGTTGTCTCGGTGAAAGAGAGGACTTCTTTCCCTATCTCTGAGGAGACATGTCCCGACCAGATCATATAGATATTGTTTTCAGCAAGCAGTTTCTCCAGTTGCGAAAACTCTTTTCCCTGAAAAGGTTTTTCATCTATTTCTGGGTGTATTCCGGACCCGCCAGGGTCAACTGTTTTAGACAGGATAAAATAAGAATAATTGTTATCGAGCGGAATAAAATCATAATCAAGTTTACTTCCAGTCTTTTTTGCCATCTCTATAAGACCAAGGCCTGCCCCTCCTTTATCGCTGAATTCAGCAGTGCAGAGCATTTGTCTGTACACATTCCTTATATCTTTGGTTAAAAGATTATTGATTTCATCCAGCCGTAATTTGAGACTATCTCTTTCTGATGCAGAGATAACATTCCCTGTAGTCACAGTATAGCTGTTTGCAGTCTTGGAAAATACAACCAGTGACATATTTGCATGTTGATTTCCTGTACTGTGCCTGGAGACGTTCTGCAGGCTTTCGAGCACAAACATAAAAAGCCTTTTCCTTCCGACAAAACCAAAATCCGAACTTTCCATCTCCTTTTCCAGAAGCATAAGGAGGGAAGAAGAGTTTTCATTTGTTACTACGCCTCTGTAAACAAATAAAAGGCGTTCTTTCATCATTTTATCGCGAATGAGGCGAACCAGATCCATGCAAGAGAGTCAAATGAGGGTTAATATCCTCATAAAAATAATAAAATTTGATTATCCTTCCAAAATAAACGCCGGAAGCTGAAATATTTAGCAATACTATTCAGGGATAATTCTGTTACACCCGTGAAAATTCAGGATCCGGAAGATTGAGCGGAACAGCTTTATCGCACCGTAATTATTTTCTTTCTAGCTTAAAAAAGATACCTGGAACTCCTGCCATATCTCGTCGGATAATTCTGCAAGCGGCTGGTCGTATAATTCACCATTCTCCTG
>DAOQAX010000033.1:9275-13857 GCA_035354395.1 Bacteroidales bacterium
ATATCTCGTCGGATAATTCTGCAAGCGGCTGGTCGTATAATTCACCATTCTCCTGGAAGAAGACTTTTAAAGTGTCGAGAGAATGCTTCTTGGCAGATGAAATCATGAACTCCTTAAACCGTTCTATCTCATTCCTGGTCCAATTAACAGCCTCTTCAGCAAAAAACAGAGATTCCGTTTCTCCCTTCCAGTTTGAAGGTTTTATCTGATAAATCCATCCTTCTTCATAAGGATCTGATATCAGATCTTTGAAACTGTCGTTAAGGGTTGTGTTTATGTCAGTGATCTCTCCGCTGAGAGGTGAATATATTGTCAGCGATTTGCCCTCCTGATCAATTTCCATTATGGGATCGCCCTTACTTATAAGGTCACCCGTCTTTTTAAAATTATTGATCTTTATCTCACCGGTAATATGAAGGAGAAAATCATCCAGACCTATCTTTACTGTTCCTGATTTTCCCAAAAAGGACCAGACATGATTTTTACTGTAGAATAATCCCTGAGGGATCACCAAAGTGTTTTCAGAAAGTATTTTTGGTTTCCTTTTGCTCTGTTTTGCTTTTCCCGTTTTTCTGTTTAATGCTAACCAGAATGGAACTATTATTAAAAGGAAGCCTATGATTATCAGATATTCAATTCCTTTAGTCTGAAAAATATTGGTATAACTGAATCCGTCCATTTTATTATTATTTATGCAGACACATCATAAAATGTGAAAGCAGGTTATTTTATTCTTTTTCATTTACCCATGATGGAGACTCTCTTAAAACCGGCATCCTGTTGATCACCCATCTGAAAATCCAAATCTGTGTCAATATAATTGCAACCGAAACAACGGCTTCCATCCAGGTCGGAACATATCTTAAGGCTCCATCCCAGTTATAGGCTATTATACTTACATTCATTCTGTTCAGGACAACTCCAACCATTGTGATTATAGCTGCAACTTTTATCATCAGGATATTGTTTCTGCGATAACTGTAGAAAAACAATAACATTGGAACCAGGACAAAACCAATCATCTCGAGCAGATACCAGTATCCCATAGGTGTATTTAACAGGTCGAAGTGCTGTCCGTGAATTAAAATTATCAGCTGGTAAAAGAAATATACAAACAATGTAAATGCGCAGATCTTTGACAGGCCAATTATTATACCTGGCTGAGCCTTCTTGTTTCTCTCACTGATCTGATCAGCAAATACTTTATTGCAGATTGAGCCTTCAAAGATTACTAACGAAAGTCCTGCAAAGATACTGGAGACAAAAAACGAAACAGGAATGAACTCATTGTACCACAAAGGATGAATCTTTCCCGGAGACATCAGAAAGATAGCCCCAAGCCCTGACTGATGTAACGTTGATAAGGTTATTCCAAAAATTACGGCACCTATAGTCATCCCCGACAGAATTTTCCTTGCACGTTTTGATCCGAGCCATTCTGCGACAGCTGGTGAAAACTCAATCATCTGTGCAAAGATATAGAGCAGGAAATGCCATGCTACAAGGAACAGAACAGAACTTGTTCCAAAGCTGTTACCGATAATTGGGTTGAATATTTTCCATGGGCGTCCAAGTTCCAGGATTAAAGCTCCTGCATAAAACACATATGCCAGAAATCCGTTCAGAACAGTTATCCTTACTATGGAATGATATTTTTTCATATTCAATATATAGACCATAAAGGTCAATACGTAAGCGCCGCCGGCGAAAGCAACACCTGTGATCACGTTAAATCCTTTCCATATCCCCCAGGGTACTTCCTGCGATATATTGGAGACCGGTCCTAACCCTTTCCAGAAACGATAAACAAGGATTACAAGAGCAAGGATCATTATCGGAATTGAAATGATGTTAAACGGAGTCAGCCATTTTCCCCTTGGTTTAAGTTCATCTAGCAGAAATTTTGTGATGGACTTGCTCCCATCATAATCTTTTGGCTTGGTGTAGTTTATATTACTCATTTCCTTCCTCTTTAGATTGATTGTTTTTGGTTGCTTCCCGGATACCTAATAAAATTGCCGGCCAAAGGATAAAAATTGATGGAACAGCATAAAGAAATCCTTTTGACATTTCGGGATATGATTTAAGCTGAACTGATGGACTGAAACCAAGCTTATCGAAAGGGACACCAGACAGGTAAAGATAACCTGTCCCTCCTGCTTCATGCTCGCCATATATATAATCAACGTACTGCCCGGGATTTTCTGCTATCCTCTTATGTGCTTCCCTGATAAGGTCCCTTCTCTTCCCGAAAACCAGTGCTTCAGCAGGACAATTTTCGACACATGCCGGAAGCTTTCCCTCCTTCTGCCGGTCAAAGCACATATCACACTTGACGATTTTAGGATTCGGACTGTCATATTCTGCTTTTGGAGAGTCGAACGGACATGCTATCATGCAATACCTGCAGCCCATACACTTTTTCTCCCTCCAGATAACCGGTCCTTCATGTGTCTTTAACATTGCCTTTGTCAGACAAGCTGAAGCACAAGCTGGTTCGTTACAATGCATACACTGCCTTTTAACATAGACTTCACCCTTTTCTGTACTAACTGCATTAACCACAGTCCTGTGAAATTCATCGGCTTTCCTTACCACTCCTGCTGTCGGTACATCGACCGGAGCAGGTAGCCCATGTGTCTCGGCACACGATACTTCGCACGTCTGACAACCTACACACCGGGTTGAATCGTACAGTATACCTGAGAATTCAATCTCCTCTTCCTTTTTAGGTGCTGCATTTGCTTTCTTTCCCAAGGCCAGGGATGCTCCGGTTACCCCGATCACCTTAAAAAAGTTTCTTCGTCCTATATTCATAATTCATTGTTTTTAAAATTTTAAAACGATTTATGAAATCATTTTCATTCCGAAGAATTCATAAATCTTACCTGAACATTACCCGAATTTTATGACCGGGATTTGATCGGGTATCTATTTTTGAAACAGATAATACTGTTCCACTGACTGATATGTAATAAGAATCACTACGATAAAACCTTTGCCCAGTACTGTTAGCGCAAAGGTTTAACATATATACAGGGGATATATGCCTGATCTGCAGCTAATTTTTCCTTTCAGGATTTGGATGAAGAACCTTTTTGAGGCTGGCTTCATAATCGAACTCCTTTGGAAATGGATTATCTTTGTTATGACATTGTACACACAATGCCTTGTCAGGTATGATAAGCCCGGCTTTTACAGCCATTGCCCTGTTCTTCATAATCATTGGCGATTTATACGAGCTTCCTGCTCCATGACATGTTTCGCACGAAACACTCTCAGTAGGAGTAATTGTTGCTCTCAGGGACGGATCGGCTCTGTGATATGTAGAGTGGCACTTAAGGCATTTCTCTTCTTTTGCAGGATCGGCAATGTTATTTTTCTTGGCATAATCCATAGCTTTCTGACCGCTCAGAGTTGCCAGTGCTTTTGAATGCGGCTCTTCCATCCACTTTTTATACTGTTCTCCTGTAGCAGGTTTGTTATGGCATAATTTACATTTCTCTGCTCCGATATATTTAAAGGTAGTCTGAGCCGAGACAACATTCCCTAGAAACATTGCAAGGCAAATAAGAAGAATTCCTTTTTTTGTTATCATAGTCATCGAATGTTAGTTAAACTTAATCCTTAATTGTTTTTTCTTCCCTTCAGGACAAAGATAGATAAAAATACAAATACCTGAGTGACTTTGAATTCTCAAAAAATGTTAAAAATAAAGACCTTCATCCGGCCCATCCTTCCCTGTCAAGATTTCTATAGTTAATTGCTTCCGAAATATGTTCCGCAGTAATATTTTCAGAATCTCCCAGATCGGCAATGGTTCTTGCAACTTTTAATATTCTGTCATATGCTCTGGCTGAAAGTCCTCTTATGTCCATGGCTGTTTTAAGCAATTTCCCTCCTGATTCATCAAGCTGACAATACCTTCGCTGCATTGACGACGACATCTGCGAATTTGAATAAATTCCTTTCACCGATTCGAATCTTTTTGCCTGTATCTTCCTGGCCCTTACCACTCTTTCACGTACGGCTGATGATGGCTCAACTTTTCCCGACCCGGAGAGTCGTTCATAATTTACAGGAACAACTTCTATGTGAATATCTATACGATCGAGCAGGGGACCTGAAATCCTGTTAAGATATTTCTGTACCATACCCGGGGAGCACATACACTCTTTCTCAGGATGATTATGAAATCCGCACGGACATGGATTCATGCTGGCTACCAGCATAAAACTTGCCGGGTAATCGACACTTGATTTTGCTCTCGAGATGGTTATCACCCTGTCTTCAAGAGGTTGCCTCATGACCTCCAGCACTGTCCTTTTAAACTCAGGAAGTTCATCGAGAAACAACACACCGTTATGGCCAAGTGAAATCTCTCCCGGTTGAGGGAATGTCCCCCCGCCCACAAGTGCCACATCAGAAATCGTATGATGGGGTGAGCGGAAGGGGCGCCGTGTCATCAGAGCAGTGTGATCGTCTATCTTTCCTGCAACCGAATGGATCTTTGTTGTCTCAAGCGCCTCTTCAAGGGTAAGAGGTGGTATTATGGTAGGCAATCTTTTGGCCAACATCGTTT
>DAOQAX010000034.1:0-13723 GCA_035354395.1 Bacteroidales bacterium
AAACAGACATTAAAAACAATTCTGAATCAGGAATATGGATGGTATAAAAATGATTCTCTTCTTCAGCAGAAACCTGAAGAAAAAAAGAAAAAATTCAATGTCACATGGGACGAAAGCGATAATGTGAAAAAGGAAGCAACTCCTGAAAAACCTGCTCCAGAAAATAAAAAGAAAAAGAGTGCAGTAAAGGTAGTTTTTGATAATTGATGAATCAATGGAGAAAATATTTCCAAAGTGACAGACTCCTTTGCCGAAGAAGATGAAATTTAAACTGAATTAAACAATAGACCAATTGAATACTTTCCGACATAAAAACCGCTGGAAGCTGTTACTGCTTCTTTTTGCAGTATTAATTGGTTTTGTTTCCATGGTATACACAAATAATCTTGTAGGAAAGCTGAAGATTGAGGAACGTGAGAATGTCGGATTATGGGCCGAAGCAACAAAACTGCTATCTATCTCCGACACAAGTCAGAATGTTGAGTTTCTCTCTTCAATCATCGACAATAATAACACTGTTCCTGTTATTCTTACGGATGAATCTGACAGCATTATCTCTGCAAGGAACTTCAACAGTGAAAAAATTAATGACCCTGAATATCTGAAAAAAAACCTGATGAAAATCAAGGAGGGGAATAAACCTATTATAATCAATCTTGGAAATAACCATTTTAATCTTATTTATTACAAGGACAGTATCCTTCTGACACTTCTTATTTTCTACCCTTATACCCAGCTGGCAATAATTCTTCTTTTTATTCTTGTTTCATACCTGGCTTTTAATTCGTCACGAAAAGCAGAACAGAACCAGGTCTGGGTCGGGATGTCAAAAGAAACTGCGCATCAGCTGGGGACACCGACATCATCACTCGCTGGCTGGATAGAGGTTTTACAGCAGAACTATCCTGACATTTCAATTACAAAAGAGCTTGCCCTCGATGTCCAAAGGCTTGAGAAAGTTACTGAGAGGTTTTCAAGAATAGGATCCAGGCCTTCTCTCTCAAATGAGAATATCCCGGCCATTATTTCCCGTACTATCGATTATCTGAAATCACGGACATCATCAAAGGTTAATTTTAACATTGGCTACGACCCTGAAAAAAAAGTTATTATTCCTGTAAATATGGCTCTTTTTGAATGGGTTATAGAAAACATATGCAAAAATGCCATAGATTCGATGGAGGGAGATGGAGAGATCTCTGTCACCATCTCAGAAACAGAAAAGAACGCAATAGTTGATATTGCCGATACAGGTAAAGGCATTCCAAAATCTTCATATAAAAAGATCTTCCACCCTGGTTTTACTACCAAACAGAGAGGATGGGGACTTGGTCTTTCACTTGCCAAAAGGATCATTGAGGAGTATCACAACGGTAAAATTTTTGTAAAACATTCTGAGATAGGGAAAGGATCATGTATCAGAATAATAATGAACAAGAATAAATCGTAATGGTTATCTTTGCATTCTTTTATGGAACGGAAAGATATTGAGATAATGGCTCCTGCCGGTTCGTATGAATCGCTGACTGCAGCAATTCAGGGCGGTGCCGACTCTGTTTACTTCGGAGCTGCGCAGCTGAATATGAGGGCTGCTTCTTCCAATAATTTCACTCTTGATGATCTGAAGAAGATCGCTTCAACCTGTAAAAAACATGGTCTTAAAAGTTATATTACTGTAAACGTGGTAATTTATGACCACGAGATTGAGCAGATGCACAATATTATAGACGCTGCTGCAGAAAGTGGTGTTACAGCTGTCATAGCCTCCGATTTATCAGTAATAAACTATGCCTTTTCCAGAGGGATGGAAGTTCATCTTTCAACACAGCTGAATATCACAAATGTTGAAGCTTTAAAGTTCTATTCCCAATGGGCCGATGTTGCTGTTCTTGCAAGAGAACTGAATATCGGCCAGGTGCGGCATATTTACAATAGCATAAGGGAACAGGATATCAGGGGGCCAAAAGGAGATCTTGTAAAAATAGAAATGTTTGCACACGGAGCACTCTGTATGGCTGTATCAGGCAAATGCTACCTAAGCCTGCACGAAAACAACAAATCGGCCAACAGGGGAGAATGCTACCAGACATGCCGCAAATCGTATATTGTTACCAACAAAGAGACCGGTTACGAACTTGAGATCGAAAATCAATATATTATGTCACCAAAAGATCTCTGCACAATCGGTTTTCTTGACAAGATGATTGATTCTGGCGTCAGAGTGCTTAAAATTGAAGGCAGGGCCCGTTCAGCTGAATATGTAAGACAGGTGTCATCCTGCTACAATGAGGCGCTCATAGCCCTTGAAAAAGGGGAATACACTAAAGAAAAAACGGACGGATGGAAAACAAGGCTGTCGACTGTTTTCAACAGAGGTTTCTGGGATGGATACTATCTGGGGCAAACACTTGGTGAATGGAATACAAACTATGGTTCGAGTGCCACAAAAAGAAAAGTCTATATAGGAAAGATCACCAACTATTTTAAAAAGCTTAACGTTGCCGAAATCAAGCTGGAAAACGGTGATCTGATCAAAGGTGATACCATTCTAATAACAGGACCAACTACAGGGGTTGTCGAATATAATGTCGATGAAATACGTGTAGATCTCAATGTTATTGAAAAAGCCTCCAAAGGAGAGTTTTGCTCAATAAAAGTTGCAGATTACCTGAGGAGGTCCGATAAGGTTTATAAATGGGTTGATGCAACAGAAGTGGTAAACCAGTAACGAAGCCGGATTCTGCTTTTTCTCTTATTCTATTTTTTAAAATGTCTTGCAAATAATTTCTTAAGCTCCTCAATCCTGACAGGTTTGGATATAAAGTCCCTGATTCCCACCATCTCGGCCTTTTTTCTTGATTCCGGCAGGTTGTCGGCAGAAAAAGCAACAATTAGTGTCGACTTACTGACTTCAAGAATCTTCTGGGTAGCCTGGAAACCATCCATTTCGGGCATAATAAGATCCATAAAGATAAGATCGTAAATTTTCATCTTTGCCTGCAGATAACCTTCATAGCCATCTTCAGCGATATCAAATGAGTAGCCCAGATTTGTGAGCATTGTACCAATCACTTTCTGATTCATCTTGTTGTCTTCTACTATCAGTATACTGATGTTGCTACGTACCGTATCAATATCGACCGGAGAAGCATAGTCTTCAACAAAAGGAAAACTGCTTTTAATGACACCGCGTAAATCACTTATACTAAATGGTTTTATAAGATACTGGTCTATCCCCATTGTAATGCATTTCATGTAGTTTCCTTTCTTATCATTTGAGCTTATCAGCATAATGATAAAATTGGAGGAAAGTTTGTTTTCCCAGATTGCTTTTGCAGCGTCAAATCCGTTAAAATCTTCGTCATCAAATATTATCACAAGGTTATATCGCTCATCAGGAAAGCTCAGATTTGCTTTTATCTGGTTAACTGTCGTTCTCTGGAAAGTTGTGATGGAAATGGAAATACCCAGTTTGTGTAATGCGTTAAGTATTTCTTCATCGCGATTCTGGTTACCTGTAATAACAAGAGTTTTTATCTTCTCATAGGTCTTTATCTTCTCAAAAGATAGATCTTTTATCGGTCTATCGTTAGAATATGTAACCAGGGTAAATGATACTTTTGTCCCCAGATCACCCAGTAAACCTGAAGGGCTGACTGCCGTCAGTTCTCCACCCATAAGCTCAATCAACTGTTTTGAAATTATTGTCCCAAAACCGGAAGAATCATTGCCCCTGACAGCCTTTGATTCTATATTCACAAAATCACCAAAGATCTTTTTCAGGCTTGCCTTGTCAAAACTAAGACCGGTGTCAAGAAGTTCAAAATCAAGAATGACGTTACCATCTGAATTGTTCTTCGATTTGCACACCAGCCTTATTTCTCCCTTTTCAGTATTCCTTATGGAGTTGTTAATAAGATTTGTAAGAACCTGCCTTAACCTGAAGGGGTCGCCAATAATGCTTTCAGGAACACTATCTTCTATTTTGCAGACAATAGAGAGATCTTTTTCTGAAATATGGGTTTTTGCCAGATCGGTACAATAAGTTATCTCCTCCCTGATATTGAAGGGAACCTCATCAAGAATCATCTTGCCTGATTCAATTCTTGAAAAATCAAGAATATCATTGATAATGCTGAGTAAAACTTCCGTAGAACGATGAAGCAGATTGACAACATCCCTGACCTCCTCTGAAAGATTATATTTTCTGAGTACATCAGTCATTCCGATAATTCCATTCAGAGGTGTACGTATCTCGTAACTCATGCGTGCCAAAAATTCCGACTTTGCAACATTAGCTTTGGCTTCTTGTTTTCGGGCCGACTCAAGAGTTGTAACATCGATCAGCATTTCCATGGTAGCCTCTTCTCCCATAAACTCAAGAGGTATGCTATGCCTGTACAGCACCAATTCCCCAATCTCCTTTTTTATTATTACAAACTGGTCGGGGCTGAATGAGCTTCCAAGGTTTTTCGAGAAATAATCGTTGTCATCGGCCAGAGATGTCTCAGGAAAAATCTTTCCCTTCATCTCTGTTTCATTCAGGTATGAATACTGAAATGCAGCAACCTTGTTGGCTTTGATTATTTCCCTGTTTTGATTATGAAGAATAACGCCTACCGGCATCTCTTCAATTAATCTTAATAAAGTTTTCTCAGAGGCATCAAGCCGTTCAGTCTCTGATTTCTGTACTTTAAAATACCGCCAGAAAACAAATATGATAAACTGTATAAGGAGGAGCGTTACCAAAACAATGAACAGGGAATTCCTGATTATATATTTCTGGAAGAAGTCGGTGGGTGCTGAAAAAATAAGCCCAAGATCTCTTCCCAGGAGCTGTGTGGAATAATATGATGATATTATTTCTCTACTTTCCCCTCCTATTACAGCCTTATGAATAATATTCTCAACTGACCCTTCTTCAATTCTTTGGACTATTTTATCAAGCTGGGTGTATTCAATTTTCCCCCCGTAATTATTGTAGATTATTTGGCCTGAATCACCAATAACCCACTGCCATTGATAATCAATCAAATTAAATTTTGAAAATATTTCAGAAAAATATTTCTGATAATCTACCGTAACAACAAGGTTGCCTGTTGTTTCATTATTCTTTATTACAGGCAGGTAATAATTAAACTTCCTGTTTTCCTCCACCAGTCGTTCCATTTTGAATATCTCAGACTGAACATGAAGTTTAAAAGGCTGCTCAAGCCATTCTCCGCTCTCACTGTCTTTCTTTAATGTAAATTCATTTTTATCATTATCAAAAAATTTGATTCCTGTTACGAAATCTTCGTATTTTGAGTAGAATACTTTCATTTTTTCCTTTGCCCTGAATTGATGTTCCTGATCAGTAAAGAACATGTTAAGGTCTTCAGAATATGTGATCTGGTTAAATTCGCTGGCAAATCCATTGTTTGTACTGTCGACTGAAATTCCAACAATCTGCACCTGTCTGTCAAGCAGTTTAACGATGTAATTTATCTGTTTATTATAAAGGCTTATATAATAGATAAAATTGATAATCAGGATAATCAGAAAGACTGAGTAAACGATAATAAGATTTTTCTTCATCTGAAAAACATCATTTAGGTAATTATATAAAGATAACCGATAAAACAATATCAATCAAATCACCTGTATTTCCGGTCATCACCATCCATGATGTTCAGATAACTCCTGTACCGGAGGAAATCGATTTCCCCCTTTTCCACAGCATCCCTGACAGCACATCCGGGTTCATCAAGATGAAGACAGTTATTGAATCTGCATTGTTTTGAGACTTGAAATATTTCACGGAAAAAATGGTAAATTTCATTGCGTTCCATATCAACAACACCAAAGCCTCTTATCCCCGGAGTATCAATCACAAATCCGCCGAAAGGCATCTGATACATTTCTGGAAAAGTAGTAATATGCTTCCCCTGTTTATGATAATCAGATATCTCTTCTGTTTTAAGGTTAAGGGTTGGATCAAGTGAATTCAGAAGAGTAGTTTTTCCAACTCCTGAAATACCCGAAATAAGGCTGATCTTGTCCTTTGTCAACAGTCTGAGGTTTTCAAGATTGGTTTTATTTTGTAAAGAAAGCCTTATGCATTGATAACCTATCTTATTATACATGTTCTCAAGATATTCCAGCTTTTGCATAGCGTCGTCATCATACAGATCCGTTTTATTAATTACGATCACTGCAGGGACTCTGTAAGCTTCGGCTGTAATAAGGAATCTGTCGATAAATTCAACGGGGGTTTCCGGCAAAGTGATAGTAACCATGAGGAGCACCTGATCTATATTTGCAGCAAGTATCTGGGAATGCTTTGAAAGATTTGACGATTTTCTCAGAATATAATTCCTGCGGTCGAGAACCTCTGTAATAACACCCAATTTTGTTTTTTCATCGGTTTCAAACGATACATTGTCTCCTACAGCAACTGGATTTGTGGTACGCACTTCCCTGATCCTCAGCTTTCCTTTAACGGAGCATTCCACGATGGATCCATCGCTGCATAGCACTTTGTAATGGCTTCCTGTAGATTTTAATATAACTCCTTTTTCCAAAAACTTGAATATTTGAAACAAAAGTAAAGAATTTTGTCCCAGAAGATGAAAATATATGTTAATAAAAACAGACAGAGACGTTCAAATCAAACGTCTCTGTTGTTTTAAAAGGATTCTCTTGTTTTTTATTTGCCTGAAGCCATCAATAAGAATGGTTTCATCTCAAAGCTATCGTAGTTAGGTCTAAGCCTGTCAACATTATAATCATCCTTAACATTGATTATTTTTTTGGTTGCTGTAACCACATCAATAGGCATATTATCATATCTTCCGTTCTTCAGAACCACTATCCTTCCGTGTACTCCTTTGAGGATAAGATCAAGAGCAAGATTACCATACGCCATAGGTACAATTGAGTCAAGGGCATCCGGATCTCCACCCCGAACCATATAACCAAGTTTCTGGTTGATAATATTAATTGTCTTCCCATGGTTAAATTTTGCCGACAGATCTTTAAGCTGCGCTGATACCAGATCGCCAATACCTCCGAGCTTTGCATGTCCGTAAGCATCTTTTTCGCTGCCTGAGAAAATCATTTCGCCACCTTTGAACATTGCACCTTCTGAAACCAGGACTATTGAATACTTGCTGGGGTTACGGTTTCTGTCATCAACCAGAAGGCTTGCCAGCCTTTCAATATTAAACTCATATTCAGGAATAACACATCTGTTAGCAGCTCCGGCCATTGTTGGCAACATGGCTGTAAAACCAGCGTACCTGCCGAACACTTCAAGAACCAGAAGTCTTTCATGAGAACCGGCTGATGTTCTGAGGCTATTGGTCATCTGAATGGTACGGCTGACGCATGTGCTGAAACCAATACAATAATCTGTTCCCGGAACATCATTATCCATTGTTTTTGGAATTGCAATTACCTTCACACCTTTCTTGTAAAGATGCACTCCATAACTCAGGGTGTCATCACCACCGATCGGAATAAGATAATCTATACCCAGCCATTCAAGGTTCTTGATCACTTCCGGGGTAAGGTCATTCATCTCAGCATTATAGGTCCCCTGAAGATGCTCGGGAACTGATGATTTTGACATGTGACTTGGCCTTGTCCTTGAAGTATGTAAAAAAGTTCCTCCTGTACGGCCTGCTTTGTTCACAATATCATCAGTAAGAACCTGAAAATTATTACTGTTGTCTGCTTTGGCGTCTCTGATTAATTCTGTTATACCAGCCCATCCTCTGCGAAGTCCAATTACTTTATATCCTTCACGATTTGCGCGGATTGTCACTGCACGAATGGCCGGGTTAAGCCCGGGAACGTCTCCACCACCAGTGAGAATACCAATAACCCCTTTAATTGTTTTTTGGTTTGCCATGTTCTTTTGCTTTTTATTATTTGATACCATCATTATTAAAATTATAGCCTCTAAAATATAACTTTTTCATATCATTCCAAACACAGTTCTCTGTATCGGAAGATCAAACTTATACAAAATTATGAAAGAGTTTTTCATTTCACCGGAAAAATGCATCATATTCCGGATAAAAGCTTATTATAACCGGACATTTAATAAACAAGGTCATTGCTTAAACAAAAATGCCTTTATTCTGTTCTATATTTGTAATCCACTCTGAAAACAATAAACAATGGAAAACAAAACATCATCTGATCAGAAGCGAAAAGTAGTCGTAGTAGGAGCCGGATCTGTCGGTGCAACATATTGTTATGCACTGGCACAGAGCGGTCTTGCCAACGAGATTGTTATCATAGACATGAACAAGGATCTTGTTCAGGGACAGGTGCTTGACCTGGTACATGGCCAGCCATTCTTTCCTACTGTTGATATACATGCAGGATCACCTGCCGATTATACAGATGCACAGCTTGTTGTTATCACAGCAGGCGCCTCACAGAAACCAGGAGAAACCCGCTTGCAGCTTCTTAAAAAAAATGCAGCTATTGTCGGTAACATTGCTGAAGAAGTTTCAAAAAACAACTGTAAAGGTGTAATGCTTATAGTTAGTAATCCGGTTGATGTTCTGACATACGTTGCACTTAAACGTTCGGGATGGGACAGAAGTCGTGTAATAGGGTCAGGAACTGTTCTCGACAGCGCCAGGTTCAGATATCTGCTCAGTAAACACTGCGGAGTAGATATTCATAATGTTCATGCCTATTTTCTCGGAGAACATGGCGACAGTGAATTCGCAGCCTGGTCGATGACTAATATTGCCGGACTTAAGGTGGAAGACTATTGCCCGGTATGCAGGAACTGCTCCGATTGCAGGGAGCAACTCTCAAAAATAGAGCAACAGGTCAGAGATGCAGCATACCAGATAATAAGTTATAAGGGTTCCACATATTTTGCGGTTGGAATGGCTCTCGTAAGAATCACCGCAGCTATCCTCCGTAAACAGAACAGTGTCATGACAGTATCGGTAATGCTGAACGGAGAATACGGTATCAATGATGTCTGCCTCAGCGTTCAATGTATTGTTTCGGAAAGCGGATTAATCAGAATAATAGAGAGTCCTCTGCCTCCTAAAGAGATGCAGTCACTTTTGCACTCAGCCGATGTGCTTAAAAAGGCAATTAATTCACTGGAGAGTAATGATTGATGACTCAATCTATTTTGATATCATATTTGGTTAACAAACCGGCCAATCCGTAAAGCGAAAATCTTGCCTTCCTGATATTGTTCAATTCCGGATCAATATTAAAATTGGTTGCGCTTGTGAAATCAGCCTCTTTAAGAATGGTCCTGTTAAATACCGCATCGGTCAGATCGGTATTGGAAAAGGTGGCTTTTGTAAGATCGCATTCGGTAAAATCAACATTTCGTAACGATGAGCCTGTAAACGATGTCTTTGCCAGTTTCTTCCTTACGAATGAACTGTAATCCAATCCGCAATTTTCAAATTTTACTATAAAAGGACGATCTATACAATCACTGAAGTCAACGCCTAATAACTTGCTTTCTTTAAATGTAATATCATTTAAAAGACATTGATTGAGTTTTACCATTGAAAGGTTACAGTTGGAAAAAACACAATCAACAAATATGGCTGAAATAAAGACTTTGTCTGAAAAATCACAGCTGATAAAGGAACAATTATAAAACTCACTGTTTCTGGTCTCCTCTTCAGTAAAAGCAATATTCCTGAACGACTTTTCTTCGTGAATGACATTCCCCATAATTTTTTTATGCTTTGTCCAAAAATACAAAGACTTTATAAAAGACCCTATTTAGTTTTGAAGTTTACCTGTAATTTATTTAGGCAGTCTTAATGCAGCCGGCGGTAGTGTGCCTGGCGGTAGTACGAGGCTGTTTTTATCAGTATACACCGAGCTTTTATTTGTCAAGTATCTTCAAAGCTTCATCAATCCCTGAATAAATGATATTATTCTTCTATTATTACTTTCTCTGATAAAGTCACGAAGACTTTTGCTTTTAATTTCTGTAAAATCGCCAATAATGCATAGATTCATCCGGTAGTTCGAAAACTTCTGCAGGATCTCTCCTGCAATCCTGGTTTTCAGATCGAAAAATTCAAATGGCAGACTATTTTTATGTATTATCATACCTCTGACAGCATGTGTATATCCTGCATCAACCATTAGCTGCAGAATATCTTCTGAATTTGTAATCTTGACCGATCCTTCAATTACTTCGGCAATCTTACCTGATTTTAAATTATGAATTTTTAGCATAGCTGGCATGTGTTATTATTTATTTCAGTTACGTTTAATTCTTATTATTGGACGTCATGTTGCTTAATTTCATAGAGGTGCATTTGGAAAGAACTCAAATTATTCCAATGCTTTATTTAATTTGTCTATGTCCTCATTTCTTGGTATAAAACCAGTACTGGTAAAATCAATCAGCCAGGTATTATTTTCTTTCACAAGATGATAAACCGTTCGTACTGGTATCTTTGTGCTATAAGGTGTCAAAAACATCTGCTCAAAAGCAATTGCCGAATTACCATCTTTCGAAATTTTGATTTCACGTTTGTCGACTGTAATATCTATCTTTATTTCACTGTTTGATAGCATTTGTTTAACAGTATTATACATATCTCTTTTATTCCAGAATTCTTCCGGATCGCTTCCGCATGATAGAAAATCTTCTGATACTAAAGCAATAACAGCATCAGCATCTTTGGCTTTTAATGCAGACCAATGATCATCCAGTACCCTGGCAACAGCATCTTTTGATTCAGTCATATCGTCTTTGGTTTTGGTTTGGCATGATATAAATGTCATTGCGAATATGAGTAAACCTATAAAAGTTTTCTATTCTTTTCATTTTTCCTGACTTGTGACACCTGGCAAAGATTCCTCGGGATGAGGGATCTTCCTGGTTTTTCCCATTTTATTGATTAATAACCGTTCTTTTTGCCTGTTGAATCTGATAAAAATGAAACAGTCTACCGCACTAATCGTCAGAATTCAGCAGAGCCGGGACAATTATTATTTTCTTTATTATGTTGATTATCACTTGTAAATGAAAAGAGTATAGTTTTCCTGCGCAACTGTGTTATAACGATTTTTGAATAGCCTGTTCAAGTTCCCTGATTCGCCGGCTGTTGATTATTTTATGATAGTAATCATCTGTGACAGGTATTTTTTTATCGCGTATTAACCTGAGATTTTCCAGGTTTCGTTTCCACCGTATAAGCACGGCATCGGGCACTTTATTGCTGCCACCCGGAACAAACATGCGGTTCGGTATCTGAAGATCAAATCCAAGGGCTTTTAACTGTCTTCTGATCTGGGGAATATGATCGCTCCCGAAAACAAAGACTATTCTATGCGCATCCCCTGCAGCATTCATCCCGTTCACTGCAATTCTCCGGTTGCGTTCACGCCAGTTACCGTGCGCAATCTCGGCTATTGAATCTGCTCCGATGATCTGTTCAAAGACTGAGTCTATAATAGCAATATTTACCTCGCTGTGGATCGCGTCGTATATCGATTCGCTGGCTGATTCATTCATTCTGGCAAAATATGTGTTTCCAAAGGGAGCCAGCTTCTCCTTCACCGAAACCGGGTAAACGCTGTCGGCTGCTGTCTGGGTTGCATAGTCAAGTCGCCAGTCGACCGGAACAAAACGGTAGTTCAGTAAGGGTGCCATCTCTGCCAGAAGAGCTGCCTCGGGTGGGAAGTATCCCTCCGTTGCCTGCTCAAACGCCTCAGGTGCAATCTCTCCGCAAACCACATCAGGTTTCAGGGCCCTGATCTGTTCCATAAGATCAGCAATGGAATAGTGATAGTCAGGGTTATAATGCATTGAGTGAATGGATCCGATTATAAAGATCTCCGGTCTGCCGGAAGATCCTTCCTGCCTGATATCCGCGTTTATTCCTGAAATAACCGGAATGGCAATGAGTAAATAAATAGCTTTAATCAATGCTTCTACCATAATTGACAAGAAACAAAAAAATTGTCTGGATTATATCCTTTTCCATGAGGATTTCATCAACGGATTTTTTGTGTTACCGGAGATTATTACTGAATTCCATTCATAACTCTTTGGCCAGTCTTTAAACACTCTTACAATCAGGAATAGTAGTTTAAGGATTAACCTCGTTTCGTTAGGAATCCAGCCTTTGTCAGGATTAATGCTCATCTCTGTTTCATTTTCCCGACGCCTGACATGATACCCTCCGCGAATTGATCCTGTGGAACCATCTGTGGTAATAATAAAACATCCATCCATTTTCAGTCCGTCCCGCAAACATACAATATCAGGCACGGGTGGCATGAATTCAATTCTTAACCTGTGCTTCCTGTTTGTGGTACTCATTCTCTTTATTTCGTGGTGCCCTCCGTTACTTACTAGCTCATAAATTACATTACTGTCCTCTGTTTTGTTGTCTTCGCCAGGGAAGAGAGGAAGTAACTGACCCTGAAAATTTTTATTCCAGTCGACATTGAATGTATCAGGTGAATAACGGGAAAAATAGTTTTTTGCACAGTCTAGAGGCAGAGGAAAGGTGTCAGGCTTATGCCTTACTTCGCCTATCCTGATCTCAATATCAGTATGTTTTTGCTTTGCGAACGACATCCCATACAGCGAATATATTGGGAAGGAGTTTGGCTGTTTAGCCAGTGTGCCTATTGGTGCAAGGAGGAAGAATGGATTCTTTCGCGGTTTCCTGTTCTCATTCACTTTTACACTGATGCTGCGACCATACCTGTCGGTAAAAGCAAAGAATACATCAAGCAGGTCATCATTTACCACGAATTTTGCCCCTTCCAGGGGAGATATTGTAAAGTTCACATCATTCAAAAGGCTACCCTGGGAAGCGAGGGGGTACCCCGGCTGATGATAAACGTCAGCCCCGCCATCATTCCGGTATGCAATCACCAGCAGCCATTCTTTGCAGGTTTTGTCGCTGGCTTGCTGCAACTCAAAGGTATTATAGTACTCATCAGGGTCCTTTTCAAAATTGACCAGGATAAGATGTTCCATCTCATCCATGCTCAGGCTGAACGGTGAATAGAAACTGCCGTCTGAATTCCTGTAATAGATTTCGTTTTTTAAGTTGTCCATATCTCCGATATTTTATAAAATATTAGATTAGTTATTAACAAATAAAAGAGTTCTTTAGACGACCTGTTCCGATCCATCGGGAGCCTTATGGTCAGTGCTATGGTTTGTTGCCGAGTTCGAAGCTCTATCCTATCAAGTTACTTCTGCTTATGTTACATGCTGAAACTCTCTAATGTACACTGGACCGGCAATTAACTATAGCACATATGATAAAAGCATAGTCTCATGTACGATATCCATAGCCTTGCAGATGCTGGCAAATGATTACATCCAATAGCATACGTACCTAACTAAAAAAAAGACAAGTGGTTGCGGCAGTCAAATATTACTGACCACCATCCCGCTTTTGCGGGACAGGGTCCGCAGTTTGATTTTATAGATTTTTGAAGAAGTTTATATGTTAACACTACTGTCCGACAAAAAACATAATACATCAGGAGATTCTTCGCTTCACTTCGTTACGCTCAGAATGACAGTTGTTTATTTTTAAGGGAGAGTGGGTAACCTGGCGCTACGCGTCAGGTTACCCACTCTCCTGCCATATCGTTGTAAATCATTGTCATTCTGAGCGTAGCGAAGAATCTTCTAAATTTTCCCGGACAGTAGTGATATGTTAAGAATAATATTTACCTATTGTTAATAGGG
>DAOQAX010000035.1:0-13486 GCA_035354395.1 Bacteroidales bacterium
TACCCTGTACCCTGAAGGGAACAGGCAGATTTTTCTCCTGACTCCCTTTAGGGAAAGGGTAAAGCAGGAGAAAAATCATGTATCAGGTTAATCTGTCAAAGCAGAATTAATAGTTTCTCTCTTTAAGATATTTCTCCAATTCTTCTTTAGGCATTGGTAATTTCTCAGGCCTTTGATCGAGCCAGTTCATGAAGTCTTTCTTGATATCCGGAGTCCATTCACTGTCTATCTGTCCGGCGAGATATCTCTTTTCTTTCAGACGCTGATGTCCGAATTCGTCGCGTAATCCTGTTACTTCTGCGTTTATAACAAGGTCCTCAACAAGATGGGCAGGAATAAAAAGCACTCCATATTTCTTGGCAAGTACAACATCTCCGGGTAATACCGTAGCCACACCTATACGGATAGGAGCATTTATCGAAGTAAGCATCATCTGGTCAATAAATGAAGGGTGCGATCCTTTGATCCAGCCGTTGAATCCTTTGATCTCTGAAAGTCCTTCCTGGTCTCTCACTGAGCCGTAAAATATTACGCCTCTCTGTGATCTTGTATAAATTGAGTTTCCCAGGTTATCACCTATAAGAGTTCCTCCGTTTATTTTTCCATAACCATCAGCCACATATACATCTCCTGGTTGTAACATATCTATCGGCCAGGAGTTTGTTCCGCCCTGTTGTGACCTGTTCTCTTTAATACCCTGCTCTTTAACCTGCTTCTGAAGATCAGGCCTGAGAGGCATATACTGAGCTGTTACAACGCGTCCTGTCATTGGTTCATCAGGATTAATGATGGTCCATTCTCCCTCGAACTGGTTCTTGTAACCCTTATTAGTTAATATCTGCCATGCTTCCTCAAGTGATATGTTCTTTAGTCTTTCGAGTATTGCATCGGATACCTTGGGTCTTCCGTCAGCAAAACGTTCCCCCTTCCATTCAGATGTTAAAGCTTTTATATATTCAGGAGAAGAACCTACGTTCTGTGCATAGGTAAAGAAGCAGCTGACGATAAAAACTGCAACTAAAATGATTTTCTTTTTCATAGTATTTGGTTTTAATTATTGTGATTAATGTATATGATGTTTTAAATTTTATTCTCTGGTAATATTCAACTTTTTATACCATCTCTGATAATCATCCAGGCTGAAGGGAGCTTTTCCGTTCAGATAATGGTTTAAATATTTCACTTTTCCGATTGAATAATCAATCAGCCACATTGATCTTTTATCTCTTTCAGGGATATAACCAACTGTTGTTATACCATTTGCGGGAATAATAAATGAAGATGTGAACAAAGTCTCGCCGTTATCAGCATCTTTTACAGATACTGTTCCTGATTGTTCTTCCCTTGTATCATTAACTGCAACAACCGGATGGTTACCGTTTTCAGGATCTCCGATCATGACACAGGTATTGTACTGAACCTGTTTGATATAATAATAAGCCAACTTACGGCTGTTATAATAATCAACAACGGCGTCTGAGATGATTGGCCATCCGTCACGCAGGTTCCACCACAGGATCCCTGTCTTTCGAAATTTGTCCATACGCCATAGTTCAATAAAAAATTTCATGGCTTCAGCCTGAACTGTCTGTGATGCGAAAATAAACTTATCAAGATCTTTTGGACATTCTCCAAACAGGGCTTTAACCTGATTTATCATCAAATCGTTTCTTCCAAAGGTTAAAGTGGAATTTTGAAGTGAACGAACAGATTTTGTCTCCCATTCATCGTTCCATGTCCAATCATTTATCCATGGATAGACATATTTCGGATCGAACATCTTTTCAAGGCTGCTCCTGTTGGGGCATCCGTGATATCCGATCTCACTTACAAAATGAGCATTTACATTGGTGTAAAAGGGGGTTTTATAATATCCTCGCGGTCCCCACAGATGCACTTCTGGTAAAACATCGGAATTATTACCCTGTCTGAAATATTCTTCACTGCAATAGGGGGAGCTTGGGAGGTATGTTCTTAACGGGTCAAATTCCCAGACAGCTCTTGGCAGGACCTCCCTGCTTATGATGTCGAGTCGGGGGTCAACGGGTTTCTTAAAGTTCCATGTCAGCGACTGATCAATTTCATTGTTTCCGCTCCATAAAACTAAAGAGGGGTGATGTCTCAATTTGAGAATGACATTAACAGCCTCTTCCCTGATTTTTTCGGCAAATTGGTAATCCTGGGGATATTGAGTTCCGGCAAGGGCAAAATCCTGCCATACCATAACCCCGTTCTGATCGCATAACTCAAAGAAATCATTATCTTCATAAACATTCCCGCCCCAACACCGTATCATATTGCAATTCAGATCGGTGATCATCTGAAAAGCATCTTTCAGATGTCTCTTGTCACGACTGTGAAAGGCATCTAAAGGGACCCAGTTTGTACCCTTTACAAATATTTTTTCTCCGTTAATCTTAAATACAAATTCTCCGGGTTTTTCTTTGGAGGTGGACTCTGTGTAAATTAAGTCGGCTGTGCGGATGCCTATTTTTTGTACGTTTTCATCAAGAACATTTTTTTTGTCATCAACAATGCGTAACACAGCTTGGTAAAGAGTAGGATTGCCATAGCCTCTGGGCCACCAGAAATCTATATTGTTAAGTGTTATTCTTTGCCGACTGCTGTGGTCGTTAAGAGGGTAAGAATCTTCAAAAATTGTTTTGGTGCCCTGTTTGAGGGAGACCTCCATTGTTAATCCGTCAATGGTAAGATAATCTGTGGAAAATTGCCAGTCGAGCAACAATTTGGCACTCTTTTTTGGAACATCAACTTCGTCAGTCATCCAGTAAACCTGCTCAAATCTGGTTGGTTGTTTTATTTTAAGATAAACACTCCTCCAAAGTCCGGCGCTTATTAACCGTGGCATAATATCCCACCCATACATATGTGGTGCTTTTCGCACATGCTCTTGTTCGACACGAAAAAACTTCTTTGAGCCAATTGTTCCGTTAATATATTTCTGTGCTTCTGCGACAGCCGGATCAATACGGACATAGATGCTGTTTTCGGTACCCGGATTTAAAAGATCAGTAATGTCAAACCTGTGGTCAATAAGCATGTTATCAGTTTTTCCCACCGGTTTATTGTTTACCCATATTGTACCAAAACAATCCAATCCCTCAAATACTATTTCAACCCTTTCTCCTTCAGTTAACTGAGGTTTTTCAAATTTTTTGTAATACCACCATTGATAAGCCTCATATTTACGAAGCTCGTAAATATTATTTCCTGTTTCAGGATTTTTTATTATTCCGGCCGCAAGCAGATCAAGTTCAACATTACCGGGAACCACAGCCTTTATCATTGGCCAGTTCTTTCTAACCAGCTCATCCGGATTTGCAGGGGCGTTTTTATCAAAAACTCCATAGTACAAATTCCATTCGCCATCAAGCGATTTGCTTATGCTCTTCTGAGCATAAAGGCAATTCCCGAGAACAAGTGAAATAAGTAAAATGATTGTCTTCTTCATTATCCTGCTATAAATATAAACTGGAATTTTTCTTATTATAAATTATCTGCTGCGACTGACAGAGATGCAATATCACCTATCTGCTCGTCAAGTTCAGCAGGTACAATACGGCAGACTTTTCGTGCCAGAGGCAACGATTCAAAATGAAGAGTTTTCTCAAGCGATGCTATCAGGAGATTGCTTGAACGGACATATATACTTCCTATAACAATACATTCAGGATTAAGTACATCCACAAGTATAGACAGCCCTTTTCCCATGTATGATCCGCAAGTTTCAAATACCCCAAGTGCTATAGGATCGCCGTTGTTGGCAGCTGAAGCAACATCCTGAGCTGTGACTGACATTAGTTCATCAAATCCCTTGCAATATGACACTTTTTCCCCCATCTGGAAACGTTCGATTGCTTTCAACCTGGCAAGCTGGGCAATTCCGCCTCCGCTGCAAAAACCCTCAAACGAACCCGATTTTCCATAGCCTACAGGTCCGAAGCTCTCAAGACGTATATGTCCTACCTCTCCGGCATTGTCGTTGGTCCCGGAATAAAGCTTTCCATTCAGTATAAGTCCGGCCCCCAAACCGGTGCCAAAAGTCAGGAAAATCATATTTTGAGTTCCTCTTCCTGCCCCGAATTTCCATTCGGCAAGTGCACAGGCATTGGCATCATTCTGGATAGCAACAGGCACACCAAAATGATTGCCGAAAAAACTGACTATATGTACGTCATCCCATCCGGGAAGGTTAGGAGGGGACATAACCACCCCTTTTTTGCTGTCGAGAGGACCACCGCAGCTTATTCCTATTGATGCAATGTTTTTTACCGGCAGTTGTCGCCTTTTCAGGATTTCATCTATACCGGCCTTCAATTTAGGGAGCATCATGTCAGGTGAAGGATACTCTGATGTCTGATATACAATTTTGTCCAACACCCTGATATCACCTCCGTTACTTAATTCCCCGAGGAGAACAGCGCATTTTGTTCCTCCAATGTCTAATCCGATGAGGTTCATATTAATCTCTGATTATGTTTAGTTTTTTATACCATCGATGATAATCGTCCAGCTTAAAAGGAGCTTCCCCGTTAAGATAATGATTTGTCTGTTTCTCTTCTCCGATGGTATAATCAATCAGCCACATCGATTGTTTTACTTTATCCGGAATATTGCCGATAACGGTTTTTCCGTTAACAGGAACAATAAACGATGCAGTAAAAAGAGTCTCCCCGGTATCTGCATCACGAACTGTTACCCTGCCAGACTTCTCTTCTCTTGTATCATTTACCGCAACTACAGCATGTTTACCATCTTTTGAATCTGCTATCATCACACAGGCATTGGGCTGAACCTGTCTGATGTAATAGTAAGCCAGTTTTTTGCTGTTATAGTAATCAACCACGGCGTCAGATATTATTGGCCATCCGTCGCGAAGGTTCCACCAGATGATCCCTGTCTTACGGAATTTATCCATACGCCATAGTTCCACAAAATATTTCATTGCTTCAGCCTGTACTGCCTGTGATGCGAAAATAAATTCGTCAAGATCTTTTGGGTAATCACCAAATAATGCTTTTACCTGCTTTATCATCAGATCGTTGCGGAAATCGTAAGCTTTGGATTCATGGTGTGATCGGACAGCTTTTGTCTGCCATTCATCGTTCCATTTTCCATCACCCGTCCATGGATAAACATATTCTTTGTCGAACATCATTTCAAGGCTGCTCCTGTTGGGGCACCCGTGATAACCTATCTCACTTACAAAATGTGCTTTACTGCTTGTGTAAAAAGGAGTTTTGTAATAACCCCTCGGGCCCCAGAGATGAACTTCCGGCAATAAATCCGGATCCTTGCCGCGTTTAAAATACTCTTCGCTGCAATATGGAGAACTTGGCAGATATGATCTTATTGGATCATACTCCCATATGACCCCCGGCAAAACTTTTCTGCTGATAATGTCAAGCCCCGGGTCAATCTGCTTATTAAATCTCCACTCAAGTGACTGATCATTTTCGTTGTTTCCTGACCATAATACAAGTGATGGATGATTTCTCAGTTTGATGACGACCTCAAGAGCCTCCTTTTTTATTCGTTCAATAAAATCATTGTCCTGCGGATATGTTGTGCAGCCCATTGCAAAATCCTGCCAAACCATCAAACCGTTTTCATCACACAGATCAAAAAAATCATGATCTTCATAAACATTACCTCCCCAGCAGCGGATCATATTGCAGTTCAGATCGGTTATCATGCTGATAGCGTTCTTCAGATGACTTTTATCGCGACTGTGCAATGCATCAAGAGGGACCCAGTTAGTACCTCTCACGAATATCTTCTCGCCGTTTACCTTAAATACAAATTCCCCGGGATTCTCTTTTGTTGTGATCTCCGTTGAGACTAACTCAGCAGTTCTGATACCAATTTTTTGTTTCTTCTCGTCAAGAATATTCTTCTTTCCATCAATGATTCTCACAACAGCTTCATACATCACAGGCTCGCCATAGCCTCTTGGCCACCAGAAGTCAACATTATCGAGCAATATGTTTTTACGGCCTGAGTATGAGAAAAGAGGGGATGATTCTCTGTATATTGATTTTGTCCCCAGCGCTATGGATACTTCCATTGATAATCCGTCAACAGTTGGATAATCTGTGGCAAGATCCCAGTCGAGTATCATACTTGCTTTTTTACCGGGAACATCAACTGAACTGGTCATCCAGTAAATCTGCCTCAGGTTTGTTGTCTTCTTTACATCAAGGTAGACATCCCGCCATAATCCGGCACTTATTAGTCTGGGCATGATATCCCAGCCGTACATGTGAGGAGCTTTTCGTACATGCACAGATTCTGTACTGAATTCATTACGTGTGCCGATCACTCCGTTGTTGTATTCCTGACTCATGGGAACGGCAGGATTAATGCGGACAGAAATAGTGTTGGTTCCTTCAGGCATGAGAAGATCTGTAATGTCAAATCTATGACTGATTAACATGTTTTCAGTTTTCCCGATCAACATGTTGTTTATCCAGATAGTCCCAAAACAATCAAGACCTTCAAAAACAATTTCAACTCTTTCTCCCTGAGAATGATGAGGTGTTTCAAATGTCCTGGAGTACCACCACTGATAAGCTTCATATTTTCTGAGCTCATAAATATTGTTTCCTGTCTCCGGATTCTTTATGATTCCTGAAGCCAGTAAGTCAATTTCAACATTTCCGGGAACATTAGCCGGTATTACCGGCCAGTTCTTATCTTTAAGCTCAAATGGATTTTCCGGGGATTTTTTATCGTAAGGGCCATATGAGAGTTTCCATTCGCCGTTCAGAGAATTGCCAGATCGATCCTGGCCATATAACCAGTTTCCAACAAGTAGTGTGGCAAGCAAAAAGAATATTTTGTACATGACCCTGGAGTTGAGTGAATTACATTAATTTATTGTACGGTGATTATGATAAGTGTTTATTATTTATAACTGACAAAAGCTCCATTACTGAAACTCATTGCTCCGTTATCGGTTCCTAACCATACAACATCATTTTTATCGACAACAACACAAAGAATATTATTGCTGTTCAATCCGTCTTTAATGGTGTATGAGGTCCATTTTGTACCATCAAAGGCAGATAGTCCTCCTTTTGTGCCGAACCACAGAGTCCCTTTTTTATCGATACCGATTGCCTGTACAAAGTCGTTTACAAGGCCATCGGCTGTTGAGAATACTGTCCAGTTCTCAAGAGTGTTGTTCCCGGTATGTCTGGCAACTCCAAGTTCGGTACCGAACCATTTTGTTCCGTCAGGAGCAATTAAAACACTGTATACCTTGTCGGAAGGTAAAATTATCGGGCCCCATTGTGCGTAAACAGAAGCTCCTGAGATTCCATCCACTTCATTTTTGTATATTCTTGCTATACCGGCTCCTTCTGTTGCCACATAGAGAGAATCGCCTGTTCTGTTGGTAGCCATTGAGGTTATCTTGAATTCTTCGAACATAAAACCAGGATACATATCTTCATATCCCACTTCAAGCCATTTGTTATTTATACATGCTGAAATTCCTTTATCAGTTCCAAACCACTGTATGTCATTTTTCCCTGTTGCAACACTTACAACATTATCGCTTAACAGAGAGCCGTTTTTTGTATTGATAGTGGTGGCCGGGGTTTTGGGTTTAATAGGCAGTGTTGTTACAGTAACCCCATTTGGAGTAGCAATCAGAACATTTTGCCCTTTTGCTGAAAAGCTTTTAAGATTCTGTGAAGGGATATTTTTATTCTTATCATATGCCTTCCATTTTTTGCCATCAAAACTGACAATCCCTGATTCTGTCAGAAACCATTTTGTGTTGTTTTCATCAACAAGTGCCGAATGAAAATTTTTTGCACTAAATGCACCATTGAAAGAGCGATTGGTTACAGGCACCTTCTGCCCGGAAGCCACCGCGGCGTACTGTGACATGCTTTCAAATGAGAAAACAATCAAAGTCGCGATGAGGAAATTTATTGATTTTTTCATGCCGATTTATTTTAAATTAAAATATTTGATAAATATAATAATTATATGAATTAGATCAGGATGTCACCGGCTTCACGGTCTTGCGTCAAAGTCATTTTATGAAATCTTTTCTCACCGGGGAAAAACAATCAGTTAAACGGACGTGACTACTTAATGTCATGATACAGTGTGGAATACCGGAAGGCACCGATATAACATCGCCCTCCTTCAGATGGAATTCCTGATCACCTTTAAAAAATGTTAATTCTCCTTTTGCAACAAAAGTGATCTGCTCATGAGGATGGGAGTGAGGAGGATCCGGACAGCTCATTGGTCCGTTTGTAAAATCACATACAACAACCATCAGATTGTCGAGATATGCAATACTTCTTTCAAAATTGGCAGATACCTTTTCATGGATCACCTTGTTTTCATTCTGATTTGACATAACAGGAATTTTTAAATAGATTAGGAATAAATATTAGATTTTGGTTTCAGAGTGCAATTTACACAATGAAAGTTTTATTTAAATGATTTTTGATCCAGTAATAGTTTTATTTAAAAGATATTCATTATGTTTAACCTGAACTTATATACTTGTCTAACTCTTAACCTTTTATTGACCATGAAAAAAATATTCACTCTTTGCTTTCTTGTTATTCCGCTCATAATCATTTCGTGTGCTCAGGAAAAACCCATGAGTGAAATCGTAAATAAGTCACTCGCTTTTTCAAAGGAGCAATATAGTCTTATGACAGATGTGATGAAGGAAAAAGCAGGTATGCTGCCACGGACTATTGATGCAGAAGGCAAGCTCATCACTTCGAACTCCAAATGGTGGACCAGCGGATTCTATCCCGGATGTCTTTGGTATTTATATGAATATTCTGATGACCCGAAAATAAAGGAAGATGCAAAAATGATAACCGCCCGTGTTGAACAGGAAAAATTTACAACAGATAATCACGATGTTGGTTTCATTCTTTATTGCAGCTTTGGAAATGGTTTACGGCTTACAGGTGAGGAGAGCTACAATGAAGTACTGCTGACAGGGGCAAAGTCGCTTTGCACCCGTTTCAGGCCGAATGCCGGAATAATTCAGTCATGGGCAACCAGAGACAAGTGGCAGTGTCCTGTAATAGTAGATAATATGATGAATCTGGAGCTTCTTATGTGGGCATTCAAGAAGTCGGGTGATTCAAGTTTTTATAAGATAGCTGTAAGCCATGCTGATGTAACAATGAAAAATCATTATCGTCCCGATTACAGTTGTTACCATGTAGTATCATACGACACAATCTCCGGGGCAGTCCAGGTGAAGCAGACAGCACAGGGATTCTCTGACGAGTCGGCATGGTCGCGCGGACAGAGCTGGGGCTTGTATGGTTTTACAATGATGTATCGTGAGACAGGCCTGGAACGTTACCTGGTACATGCCCGGCATATTGCCGATTTCCTGATCAACCATCCGAACCTGCCTGAGGATAAAATACCTTACTGGGATTATAATGCTCCGGAAATTCCCAATGCTGAAAGAGATGCCTCTGCCGGAGCAATCATGGCGTCTGCCCTCATAGAACTGAGTAAGTATACTGATCAGGAGACAGGAAAGAAATATTTACAGGTTGCTGAAAAACAGTTACGCAGCCTTTCATCACCAGCTTATATGGCAAAACGGGGAGAAAACGGCAATTTCATTCTTATGCATAGCGTAGGGTCATTACCTGCAAAGAGTGAGGTAAATGTTCCTCTTAGCTACGCCGATTACTATTTTATTGAAGCTTTACTGAGGTACAAGAATCTTTAGGGATTTTTATAAATACAAGCAGATTTAAAGAATGAGTAAAACTTTTGACTATGAGTTTTACTCATTCTTATTTTTTGCTTTAACGAAAAGGATTTTTATGCTGCATTTTTTACAAAAGGGTAATAACTGAGCATAATAACTTCAATGAGGCTGTCTTAAAAGCCCTGCTTTGCCTCACCCAAAAAAAACCACCTAAAGGGGGCTTTGTAAGAAACTGATTTGAGTACTTATAAACATTCCTCTATAGGTCATAGCTAATTTTTTTTGAGATACCATTGGTCACAATTTTCAATTCCATGTGTGAAGATCCGATTTTTGGTTTCCCGGTTAATCTGACCTTAATTCTGGGCTGTGATTCATTATATGGTACAACAATAGTTATAAACCTGGTTTCCTGTTCTTTTGTATTCTTCTGTAAACCGTAACTGAAAGCCGGACGTGGCTCTTTTTTTGTATAGAGGAAGGAAACCTGTCCTTCTTCATCTTTCATATTCATCCCCTTCTGTTTCATAGATTGTACAAGAACATTCCATCCGTCGTGGAAATTGGTACACGCAGAGAAATTTTTATAATCAGAAACAACGCTCCCGGGTCCGAGCTGAAAATGGATATCGACGGGGCCGGTAGCGTCACCCATGGCTTCGTCGATGATGACAAAGAACTTTTTATCCACAAACAGCAAAGCACGGCGATGCGTAAGATTTTGATAGCTTTTATTTTCAACAACGAGAATGTCTAAATCTGTCCCGGGTTTCCATAAAAGTAGTTTTGGAGAAAAGGTTGAATTCTTTCCGTCCAGGGTCAGTGTCTGATGGACCTTTGTTTGACGGAACCATTCCCGATTCTTTGGATCGCCGCTATATATATAACTTCCTGCATCAGGCATAAGATGGCGTCCTCCGGCATATAGTTCAAATGTACCATTATCAGGTTGACAATGTCCGCCTCCGTCAGGTCCACACTTCAGAACCAGACAAATGCTGTTTTTATCCCAACCACTGCGCATGGAATAGAACCCGCTTTTTTCAAGAGCAAAAGCAGTTGCATCCGGTTTTTTTCCTTCTTTACCCTCGGTGGCAACATAAAGAAAATCGTCCCTGTGGTATAATTGTGCCCAATTCCTGAGACTTTCCCAGATATGACCGGGAGTACCAGTCCATGAATCGCCGAATTGCGGAGTTGTACCATCGGGGAAGCCCAGTTTCATGAGCACTTCACACATCTTCTCTATTTTTTTATTATAAGATTCGGGAAATGCATTTGCCTGTCCGTTCATCTTTGCCAGATCAAATGAACGTGTAAACCATCCTATGCAACCAGAATGATAGCCTATGGCCAACTCACGTTGATGACCATCGGAATAGACCTGATTGTTTATCTCTGTATTAAGACGCATTATGGCTTCGTCTCTCCATTTTTTTGAATCCTGAAACTCAGGAAAGGTTATAGCTATGAAAGCCAGACCATCGGCTTCCATTAATCCCCAGTTACTTCCCTTGCTGTATTTGGTCATCAGGTATGAAGCATGTTCATGACAACAGTTGAGGAATGCCACAAGGACCTCCGGAGTGAAAGAGGGTGAATCAAGAAAACGCTGAAAAAGAATGGTCCAGCTATGACCTCGTATCCCTGCTTCAATTGATCTCCACGCATAATCATGTTCTTTATCTAGTGGATTTTTCTTTGTCCAGTCAACAAATTGGAAGCACCATTCTTTTGCGTACTTCTCGTCATTTGTATGCCAATAGGCGAGGCTCATCGATTGCCAGAACCCCATACGGTTTAATTGCCAGACCCATTCCATGTCAGGAACAGGCCGGGAGTTCCAGTTTATATCTTCCCCGCAGAAATGAGGCGGATATGCCGGCTGACCAACAAAAATGTGTTTCATCGCATTCTCTGCTTCGGATATATCATTCATGCTGGCACATTTCCCCAACATTTCTGGTTTTGCTTGTCTGTCAACAGGATGTTTTACAAAGTCACGTGCCCGGTAATACGCTAATAATTCCTTTGCTGCCAGCTGAGGATCATCAACTGATGACTTCACTTTCTCCAATCCGGGGGCATTCAGATTAAGACATGACAGTAATTTGTTGATATCATGATGGTTGTCAATATTGTTCTGGTTCAGTTCAGCCTCTCCGGCATACACAGGACGTGTCAAACCAGATGCTAGGCACAATATGAAAAGTGACTCGCAAAAACATTTGCTAAATGATCTTGACATTACCATTCACTTAAAGGTTTATAAAATCTTTTAACATCAAGATTCTTTACGTTAACCGGACGCATTTTATTGATTTTTGCTTCATTGTATTCTGTTTTTAAATAGCGCCTGCTGTTAAACTAAGACCTTGTATTTTAATTCAACTTGATTAAAGATAACTATTTCTTTGATGCTTGATATTTGCTTTTGACTTTCTTCTGCAAAATGAGATAATAAATTTTTTATCTCCGGCATGGATAAACCCGCAAGCCTCTAAATATCTTAATTGATTGAATATTAAAAATCAATCATAGCTTTCATCACCCCATCTTCGTATCCGGCTACAAGATCAAAGGCCTCTTTCGTCTTATCAAACGGGAACCTGTGCGTAACCATGTTGTCGATACTGATAATCCCATTCTTCATCATCTCAAGTGTCGAATCCACACAACCTACCTGTCGTCTTATAAATTGGACCGATAATTCTTTGCGACGCATCTCATCAGCAGGCATCGACCACCTGTCGAATCCGGGAATCCCGACTATAATCAGCTTACCGCCGGGTTTGAGTATATCTACAGCCTGGTCAAAGGCTTCCTGTTCCCCGCAACATTCAAAAACTATGTCAAGCCCCAGCTTTTCTTTCTCCCTTATCTTCTCTGTTATGTTTTCTTTCAGTGGATTGAAGACCCCATCAGCTTTCTCTTTTGATGCAATTCCAAGACGTGCATCAATCTTATCGGTAACATAAATTTTGTCTGCACCTTTTGCCTTTGCGTCAAGCATTACACTCATTCCGATGGGGCCGAATCCGAATATCCCTGTTTTCAGCCCTTTTACAAATCCTGATTTTTTCACCGCATAGACCCCTATAGCGAGTGGCTCTGAAATTGATCCATGATCAGGAGTCAATCTCCCCGTAAGAGGGAAGCAACTTTCCTCAGGCATCACGATGTACTCCATGAGACATCCTTCAGCCTGCCCCGGACAACCCAGGAACCTGAGATGACGGCATGTATGAGACCTTCCTGAACGGCACTGATCACATTCCCAGCATGGCATAGCCGGGTCAATAGCAATGGAATCACCAGGTCTGACTCTGGTAACTCCGGAACCGACTTCGACAACAACCCCGGCTCCTTCATGCCCAACAGTAAAAGGATATTTTACAACCTGCGATCCTATCTGCCCGGAGGTATAATAATGAATGTCAGAACCACATATTCCGACAACTGTGATCTTTATTTTGACATCATCGGGTTTTGTTATTTCTGGCTCGGGAATGTTTTTCATCTCCATCTGCCTTATTCCGGTAAGCATCATTGCTTTCATAAGTATATGTTAGTTTATTAATAGACAAATATAAAAATAACTTATGGCACAACTAGTGATCATAAACCATGGAAGCAAAAAAGAATGGTTTTGAAAATGATAGAGGCTGTCTCAAATGTTTTAAATTCTTGTTTACCCCTAAATCCCACTGACGCTTCGGTCAGTGCAGGCCTAAAGGGGAC
>DAOQAX010000036.1:0-13348 GCA_035354395.1 Bacteroidales bacterium
GCTTAATATATCCCTTGAACTGATCCGTGAGCCTGCAATAATGTTCCTTGATGAGCCGACATCAGGACTTTCATCACGTGATTCTGAAAACATCCTTGACCTTCTGAAAGAACTGGCCAGAAAAGGAAAACTTCTTTTCATCGTGATCCATCAGCCTTCATCAGACATCTTTAAAATGTTTGATAAGCTTATAATACTTGATACCGGAGGCTACCTAATTTATAATGGCAATCCTATTGATTCAATTGAGTATTTCAAGCGAAAAATTGAGCAGGCTAACTACAATGAAAGCGAATGCTATGTCTGTGGAAATGTGAATCCGGAGCAGATTTTCAACATTGTCGAAACAAAAGTATTTACAGAAAGTGGCCAGCCGACCGACACAAGAAGAATATCCCCCAAGGATTGGTGTGACAATTACAGAGCTGAAAAGAAGACAGAAAACCTGGAACCGGGAGGAGCAATCCCTGAGATTAATTTCAAAACCCCAAACAGTTTTAAACAGTTTGTTGTTTTCACAAAACGTGATGTTCTCTCTAAGATTGCCGACATACAATATCTTCTGATAACACTTCTTGAAGCTCCAATTCTTGCAATTTTCCTTTCATTCCTTATCAGATATTTTGATGAAAGTGCAAAGAATCCGCATTATACCCTTTATGAGAACAGCAATCTTCCTGTTTATCTCTTTATGTCCGTAATAGTTGCCATCTTCATGGGACTCACAGTCAGTGCCGAAGAAATAATCAAAGACAGGAAAATACTTAAGAGGGAAGCTTTTCTTAATCTTAGCTGGAACAGTTATCTTTTGTCAAAAGTATTTGTTCAGTTTACAATATCGGCTATCCAGGCCTTCACTTTTGTCGTCATAGGCAACGGGATTACAGAAATCAAGGGAATGATGTTTGAATACTGGCTTGTTCTTTTCTCATGCTGGGCCGGAGCGAACATGATGGGATTGGTGATTTCTGACAGTTTTAAAGCCGTTGTGACAATTTATATACTGATACCTTTCCTTGTAATTCCTCAAATCATATTAAGCGGCATTATTGTAAAATTCGAAAAACTCAATCCTAATTTTTCATCTCCTGTTTCCATCCCGATATATGGTGAGTTTATAACTGCCCGATGGGGATATGAAGCTCTTGCAGTCAAACAGTTCATTGATAATGATTATGAAAAACAGTTTTACAAATTTGATAAAGCTAAAAGCAAGGGCAATTTCAAGAAGAACTACTGGTATGTGGAGGTTAAAGGAAAACTGGACAATGTCATTAATGATCTTGAAAAAGGAACAAGAGGCGAAGAATTCAACAGCAATCTTCTCCTTGCATATAACGAGATTAATAAACAACTTATCGAACTGCCTGACATAGAATTTAAATCTGCCGGTTCTCTTACCACAGACAAGATCACGCCGGAAATTGCCAGGGCCGCACTTGATTATGTTGAAGCTGTAAGAAAGTATTATATTATGTACTATAATAATGCCAGCAACCAGAAGGATGCCATCATCAACAAACTTCAGAGTGAGGACAAAGAAGGCTTCCTGAAGTTCAAGTCAGACTATTATAATAAATCGCTGGAAGAGTTTGTTACAGACAAAAATGAAACTGTCAAAACAATAGAGTACAAGGGGCACCTGGTTCAAAAGCTTGAACCCATATACATGGATCCGGAAAATAAATTTATTAAAGCACATTTCTACTCTCCAAAAAAGCTGTTATTCGGATCAAAAGTCGACACTTTTATTGTTAACGTAATAGTGCTCTGGATAATAACTTTACTCTTATATCTTGCACTCTATTTCAGATTGCTTAAGAGGCTTCTCGATTCAGGGGAGTTTATAATGAATAAAAAGGTTAGAAGTTCCGAGTAAACCATAATACTAAAAAAGAGGCTGCCTCAGAAGAAGCAGCCTCTTTTTTAGTATTATCTGAAATAACCGATCTTATTCAGAATAAAAAATCTCCACGTTCATTCAATGATCTCAATCATTTTAAACGGCACACGTATTATTGATTCATAATCTTCACCGGCTTCGAGCATATCCTCATCATCCTCTTCATAGTACCAGTTTACTTCCACTTCGTTTTTTGATTTATGAATTGCTTCAAGTTTCTTGAATACGTCAAGAATGCATTTTGACGAACTTGTATTAAAATATTCCAGACGGATATTTACAGTTGTTTTTGGCAAAGGCGACTCCTTATAATTATCAAGCCAATCAACCAAAGGTTTGTAAAATTCTACTGAGTTTTCCGGAATTGAACGTCCTTTGATTTCGAATACCCCCTCTGCAGCATCAAACTTAACAGTCGGGGTCTTCGGGGTTCCTTCAATGATGATCGGTTCCATATTTATCAGTTTTAAAAATTGTTTTCATATTCATCTTCATTCACCAATATATCAAGATAGAAAAAAGAGTACTGGGAATTGTATTCCTCAAACTTGAATTTCATATTATTCCCTGTTTTCCTGGCTATATCAACAAGACCGAGACCACCTCCCCCTTTTGCAGAAATTCTCTGATGGTTCAGAATAAACTTATATAACTCTTTTATCTCCTCATGACTCGACCGGCTAATCCTTTTAAGTTTTTCTTCCAGCTTTTCAATGTTGTCTGCATGTACAAAATTTCCTGTGATAATCTTATATCCTCTTTCAACCTTCTTTACGACAAGCAATCCAAATCTCTCAGACGTCTGATCATAAAAATCCTCAGGCACCCTGTCGACATGATGATAAAGATTCTGAAGGCTCTCAACCAATACATTATAAACTTTCTTCCGGAGTTTTGATTGCTCATTCACCTCCACCATCTTTCCTTCAACTGTGTCAAGTACATGATTGATTACATCTGAATCGACATTACCCTTATAAAAAAGGATAATTTCACCGTCTGTCTGGTTCGAAAAATAATTCTCTATATTAAAGCTCATTTAAGCTTCATTTTAGATGTGGTCAAGTTTATCAATAACAAATATAATAAAAATCTAAAGTTATCAAATTATAACTTATACTCTTTTGGGATTTCAACAAATATCAGATTTTTTGATTAAAGTGATAAAAATTTGTGGTAAACGTAGTAATTGTGTTGATGTTATTCCTTCTTCTGTCTCTTTGATCCTGAATACATCTCATATTTTAACAATACACACTCCAATGCTCCATTGAAAAGAGTATGTTTTTCCCTGGACTTCAGGCCCACTTTCTTAATGCATTCCTTGTTGGAAGTTATCAGCCAGGCTGTAGTGCCCGGGAAATTGTGTTTTAATGTTGTTCCTATCATACCATAAAGCCCCTCAATCTCCTCAGGCTGAAGTCTTTGCCCATATGGAGGATTCAAAAAAAGATAACCATTTTCAGAGTCTGCTTTAAGATCCTTAAAATCACATCTCTCAAGAGACACCACATCAGTCAGACCTGCTCCTGCCACGTTTGCTGCAGACTGGGTGACAGCAAGTTCCGAGATATCGCTACCTTTGATTTTTACAGTGGAGGGCCTCATCTGTTTATCACACTCACGTTTTATCTTTTCAAACAACTCTTCATCAAAATCCTTCCAACGTTGAAATCCAAAAAATCTTCTGAATTTTCCGGAAGGAATGTTGCATGCAATAAGTCCTGCTTCAATAGGTATTGTTCCTGAACCACACATAGGATCTGTCAGATTTGCAGAAGCATTCCACCCTGATATCAGCAGAATACCGGCTGCCAAAACCTCGTTAAGTGGGGCAACTGCCTGTTCCTGTCTGTAACCACGCTTAAAAAGAGGAACAACTGATGAATCAATTGAGATTGTCACAATATCATTGCTTATATGCAGATTAATAAGTATAGAAGGGTCATCAGTATTCACAGAGGGTCGTTTGCCTGTTTTCTGTCTGAAATAGTCGGCAATGGCATCTTTTAAAATAAGACCGGCATATCCTGTATGGCTAAAATACTGTGAATTTACTACAGGGACAATTGAAAAAGTGTCATCAGGTCCCATAAATTGTTCCCATTTAATTCTGGCCCCTCCGTTATAAAGATCGTCTTTTGATTTTATTCTGAACTCTGCAACCTGCATTAATACCGACAATGCTGTTCTTGCACAATAATTAACCTTGTATAACAGACTCTTGTCCCCTTTAAACAGTACAGCCCGGTTAGCCAGCTGTACATCAACAGCACCAAGATTGGAAATTTCTTCTGCAAGGACTTCTTCAAGTCCGAATAGAGTCTTAGCTATTAATTTCATTTATTTTTGTCTAATTAATTAATTGTCAGGTGTATTTTAACAGATTAAATTAATTTATATGCATCTCTTGCAAATGATTACTTTCCGGGAATACAGCCTGCTCAAAATTAATGATTTGACTTTACATATTATCTTCTATAAAACACTTTCTGCTGATCTACATCAGAATAACATAGTTTTTATTAGAATATTTCCACAAAATTTATTTCTTTGTAATAAACAAACAAATCTTTGAAAATGAAAAATACAATATTCCTTTCAGCCATACTGCTGGTTTTACTATCATCCGGTCTGACCTCCTGTGAAAAAGAGAAATCAGCTGACGAACTCATTATAGGAACATGGAAAGTACAGGATTATACCAGTATATTATATATTGGAGGCATAAAATCAGAATCTCATACCTACTTTCTTAATACAGATGAGCTGTCGTTTGAGTTCCTGGAAGGAGGAAGTGGCATTGAATACCAGGATGGAGAGATGTACCAGGTATTTGAATGGACAATTGAAAACAGTTCACTGGTAATGACATACGGAAAGATAGTGCAGAATTGGTCATTTACTGTTGACGAAGGAACACTTACATTTACAGCAACAGGCAGTGGAACCATGGATGACGGGACTGCCTATACATACGATGTGATCTATACAGCCACCAGATAGATCAGAAGAAAATCACGGATCAGTTTAATATGTCAGGGTGGAACTAATAACCCAGAATCTTGTTATAAAGAGCCTTATCTGAGATCACCTTCAGTGCTTTTTCAATTACCTTGTCATCCTGATTTATTATCTGGAAATACTCACTCGTCTTCCACAAATTTGTTGCAACAAGTCCTTTGAGAACCAACAAAATTTCATCACGTGATATATTAAACTGAGTCTCATCATATTTAACATTTTCAGCTTCACCTTTAGCTATGAATGTTTTAATATCATCATCAGTAAATTGAAACCTTTTGTTAAAATCATCAAATGTCTTGTATTGTGAATTAAGTTCGTTCCTGTTCCTGTCATAATAATCAAGAGCGAAAGAATTAAGAACAGCCTTTGCATATAATTTTCTGAAATAAGCACTGTTATAAGAAGTATCGGCTGCAACAAAGACATCAGGCATGATTCCTCCTCCGCCATATACTTCTCTTTTTGTAACCATTGTTTTGTATTTCAGTGAATCCGGAAAGTGGATGCTGTCGGCCGACATCATCTCTCCATCAGTATATCTTTTATAGAAATTCTCAATATATTTATCATATCCGCCATTGTATGGACTTTGTATTGATCTGCCTGTTGGAGTGTAATACCGTGCAATTGTCAACCGTATCATTGAGCCGTCGGTAAGGTAGAATCCATTCTGAACCAGCCCCTTGCCAAATGTCCTTCTGCCCATAATGATGCCCCTGTCCCAATCCTGAATAGCACCTGACAGGATCTCGCTGGCTGAAGCTGACTGTTCATCTGTAAGAATGACAACTCTTGCAGAGGACAGGCTTCCTGATCCGGCTGATTTATAATCCTGACGGGGAGCCTTCCTTCCTGAAAGATATACAATCAGATTCTGTCCGGTAAAAAACTTATCAGCTAACGCTGTTGCTGCAAGCATATAGCCTCCTCCGTTTCCCCTTAAATCAAGAATAATATTTTTCATATTCTTCTTTCTCAGGGTTTCAACAGCGTCTGAGAACTCTTTTTCCGTAGTAGCAGCAAACTTATTCAGCTTTACATATCCTGTCTCATCATCAAGCATATATGCAGCATCAAGGCTGTTTATAGGGATTTTATCACGTACTATAGTAAAATCGAGTATCTCTTTTTCGCCTTTTCTGAAGATTGTAAGATTCACCTTTGTGCCCTTTGCCCCCATCAGTCTGCTTCTGACACCCTGTGTAGACAATCCTATTCCGGTCACCTTCTCATTATCGATTGTCAGAATTCTATCACCTGATCGCAGACCCACCTTTTCCGATGGCCCTCCTGCAATAGGATCAATAACAATTATAGAATCACGAAGAATATTAAACTGAATCCCGATTCCTTCAAAATTACCGTTAAGCGGTTCATTCATCTCTTTGACATCTTTTGCAGAGATATATGTAGAATGAGGATCAAGGTTTTTCAATATTTCTATTATGGCTTTTTCCGCCAGAACACTCAGATTAGTTGTATCAACATAGTATGCATCAATAAGCCCCAGAGTTCTTCCTACTTTAAAAGTTTCCTCAGTCAGTGCCTGTGATGATACTGATAGTGAGATCATGCACATAACCAGAGCCATGAATGATATTCCTGCAAATTTTCTTTTCATCCGTAAATAATTTATTTTTAATGGCCGGATGGAACCACACATGATTGAAAATGAATTATATTCATTCGTGTTTATGTTTTGATTCAATCATGTGGGTTTCATCATAATTTCTTTTAAAGGTATGATAAGACCGGACCCTGAATTCCGGGACTCATTTTAAACTACTCTCTTTTGAATGCAAAATATAAATTTAACGTAGCTATTCCCATTCTATTGTTGAAGGCGGTTTTGAGCTGATATCAAACACTACTCTGTTAATGCCTTTTACTTTATTAATTATTTCATTTGAGATTGATCCAAGAAAATCATATGGAAGGTGGGACCAATCTGCAGTCATACCGTCAGTTGAGGTTACAGCTCTGAGCACCACTGCATTTTCATAAGTCCTTTCATCGCCCATTACTCCAACAGACTGAACAGGAAGAAGTATTACACCTGCCTGCCAGACTGAATCGTACAATCCATTCTTTTTCAGTCCTTCTATAAAAATATCGTCAGCTTCCTTAAGAATTCCCAGTTTATCACGTGTTATTTTTCCGAGCAACCTTATAGCCAGTCCGGGACCGGGAAAAGGATGACGCTTCAGAATAAAATCAGGGAGTCCCAGTGATTGTCCAACTCTTCTTACCTCATCTTTGAAAAGCAGCCTGAGGGGTTCAATCACATTAAGGTTCATCTCTTCAGGGAGTCCTCCCACATTATGATGAGATTTTATTTTTGCTGAGGGACCATTTACCGAAACCGATTCAATGACATCCGGATATATTGTACCCTGTGCCAGCCATTTGACATCTTTAACTTTCCGGGCTTCAGCATCAAACACTTCGATAAATACGCGGCCGATTATCTTTCTTTTCATTTCAGGCTCACTGATCCCTTCAAGCTGGTCAAGAAACTTGTCGCCCGCATCTACACCTATTACATTCAGTCCAAGTCCAAGATACGACTCCATGACTTTTTCAAATTCATTCTTTCTCAGCAAACCGTTATCAACAAAAATACAGGTAAGGTTTTTTCCTATTGCCTTATGGAGAAGATATGCAGCCACTGAAGAGTCAACCCCGCCCGAAAGGCCCAAGATCACCTTGTCATTGCCCAATGTATTTTTCAGATTGGCAATAGTCGATTCCGCAAAAGAGTCCGGAGTCCAATCCTGGGAACATCCGCATATACCAACGACAAAATTTTTTATTATCTGTTTTCCATCAGTAGTATGATACACTTCCGGATGGAACTGTATTCCCCACGTATCTTCACCCTTAATATGAAATGCTCCGGCTTCAACATCGCATGTCGATCCTATAATCTCATATCCATCGGGAATTCTTTTAATGGTATCTGCATGAGACATCCACACCTGTGTTCCCGGATTTACATTTTCGAAAAGAGGGTCCTTCCTGCTTATTGTAACAAGATTTGCCCTTCCATACTCCCGGCTATTGGAGGCAACCACTTCACCGCCAAAACTATGAACAAGATACTGAGCACCATAGCAGACACCCAGCAGAGGAATTTTCCCTTTTATCTTTGACAGGTCAGGAGCCGGAGAATTTTTATCTCTTACCGATGAGGGGCTTCCTGATAATACTACCCCTTTCACACTACTGTCGGGTGTTGGATAATTGTTGAACGGAAATATTTCACAATACACATTCATTTCCCTTATTCTCCGGGCTATCAGTTGCGTGTACTGAGATCCGAAATCCAGTATTAAAATCTTTTCCTGCACTGTCGTTATAATTTTATTAAAATGGATTCAAAGATAGATAATCTTTTTTTAAGCATTAATAATATTGCCTACATCAAAACTTTTTCCGTCAATAGCAGCATATGTCTTCGGGAAAATAGTTCTGGCTTCTTCAACAAGAACAGACGTATTCTTATAACGGGCTGAAAAATGGCCGATTATCAAACATTTTGCTTCTGCATCCAGAGCCGTTTTAGCAGCATCTAAAGTTGTTGAATGTCCTGTTACTTTGGCCAGATCTTCCTTAGACTTATCGAATGTTGCCTCATGATAAAGAAGAGTTACTCCCTTTACGTATGATGCCAGTTTTTTAAAATATTTAGTATCACTGCAATAGGCGTATGACAAAGGATCAGGGGGAGGAACTGTAATATCCTCATTATTAATAACTACCCCGTCAGAAGTTACAAAATCCTCTCCCTTTTTTATAGCAGGAATCCTCACAACAGGTATCTGGAATTTTGTTATACACTCTTTAATAATATTTCTTTCCGACAACTTCTCCCTGAAGATAAATCCGAAAGAAGGGACTCTGTGTTTCAATGGAAATGAAGTCACTGTCAGATATCTAGTGTCAAGTATTTTCACCGGCTCTTTTCCTGAAAGAGGTACAAAGTCGATTTCATAGCTGAGATTGATATCAAAATCGACAAGATGCGATTTAAGAATTTTCAGATAGTTTTCAGGAGCATAAAGATGAAGCGTACATTTTCTCCCCATCAGGCTGAAGGTAGACAACAGACCATACAGACCAAAAACATGGTCCCCGTGAAGATGACTGATAAAGATATGGTTGATCCTGGCAAATCGTATTTTATTCTTTCTCAGTTGCATCTGAGTTCCTTCGCCGCAATCGATTAAAAAAAAGCGCTCATGTGCATTAAGCACATGAGCGCTGGGATATCTTTCTGATGTCGGCAATGCAGAACTGCTACCAAGTATGGTTAACTTCATCGCACTCTGCAAAGCGATCTGATTTAAGATATCATTTTTTCAGCATCATCAACCGACCTTGTAATGGTAAGTACGGTATCGAGCTGAGAAATGGTGATAAGACGTTCCACTGCTTCATTAAGACCGCAAAGGACGAATGTACCACCTGCGTTTTTACATAACCTGTTGGCTACCAGTATAGCGCTCAGACCAGATGAGTCACAATATTGACATTTATCAAGATCAAGGATGATATTCTTTTCACCTTTACCTGAGACAAGTACAAGTTCCGACTTAAGTGCCGGTGCTATGTGTGTGTCAAGCTTCTCCGACTGAATCTGAATAACTGTGCTGTTATTCCGGCTCTCAATATTGAAATCCATGGCGATAATTTTTGATAGCCTAAATTTAATAAATTTTTCTATTCTTTGGAAGCTTTATTTTCTTTTTCTTCCATTTCTTCTTTCAAAGCAGCCAATTGTGAAATATCACCAAGGGTTGTCTTTTCAGCACTTGATTTAGCTTTACGTGATGTTTTCTTCGGTGCAGCAACTGTATCAGCTTTCTTTACAGGAGCTTCTGCAGCTTTCTTTTCATCTTCATAAACCCTGCTGTGAGATACTATAATTTTTTTTGCTGACTTATTGAATTCAATCACCTTAAACATAAGCTTTTCTTCAACTTTTGCCATCATTCCATCTTCCTTAACAAGATGTTTAGGAGTTGCAAATCCTTCAACGCCATAAGGAAGGGCTATAACAGCGCCTTTGTCGAATACTTCAACTACAGTTCCTTCATGGACTGAATCAACAGTAAATATGTTTTCGAAGACATCCCATGGATTTTCTTCAAGTTGTTTGTGTCCAAGGCTGAGACGTCTGTTCTCTTTATCGATTTCAAGAACAACAACCTCAATTTCTGCATCAATTGATGTGAATTCAGCCGGATGTTTGATTTTCTTGGTCCATGAAAGATCAGAAATATGAATCAAACCATCAACACCCTCCTCAATCTCAACAAATACTCCAAAATTGGTAAAGTTTCTTACTTTGGCCATATGTTTTGAACCGACAGTATATTTCTCATCAATATTCTGCCATGGATCAGGTTTGAGCTGTTTGATACCAAGTGACATTTTCCTTTCGCTTCTGTCGAGGGTAAGAATAATAGCTTCAATCTCATCTCCTACTTTCAGAAATTCCTGAGCACTGCGAAGATGCTGTGACCATGACATTTCAGATACATGGATCAATCCTTCCACACCCGGAGCGATTTCAACAAATGCACCATAATCAGCCATAACAACAACTTTCCCTTTTACCTTATCACCAATTTTCAGGTCAGGATCAACTGAATCCCAAGGATGAGGAGTAAGCTGTTTCAGACCAAGGGCAATTCTCTTCTTGTCGTCGTCAAAATCAAGAATAACAACGTTGAGTTTCTGATCAAGCTGAACAATCTCTTCAGGATGATTTACTCTTCCCCATGACAGGTCTGTAATATGAATAAGTCCATCAACACCACCAAGGTCAATGAACACACCATATGATGTAATATTCTTAACGGTTCCTTCAAGAACCTGTCCTTTTTCAAGTTTTGCAATGATTTCTTTCTTCTGCTGCTCAAGCTCAGCTTCGATAAGAGCTTTGTGAGATACAACTACGTTTTTGAATTCCTGATTAATCTTTACAACCTTAAATTCCATTGTTTTACCAACGAACACGTCATAATCTCTGATTGGTTTAACATCAATCTGTGAGCCTGGAAGGAAAGCTTCGATGCCAAATACATCGACAATCATACCACCTTTTGTACGGCATTTGATATAACCTGTAATGATCTCGTCTTTTTCAAGAGAGGCATTAACTCTGTCCCATGAATTAATAGCACGGGCTTTTTTATGAGAAAGAAGAAGCTGTCCTTTTTTATCTTCCTGACTTTCAACATAAACTTCAACCTTATCTCCTACTTTCAGATTTGGATTATAGCGGAATTCATTCAAACTTACAACGCCTTCCGATTTATAGCCAATGTTGATGACAACTTCGCGGGAGGTCATCTGAATAACTGTTCCGATTACTACTTCGTCAACCGCAATAGTTGAAAGTGTTTCGTCATAAAGAGATTCATACTTTTTGTACTTCGGAGAATTACGACGTTCTTCATTCTCAAACTCTTCCCAGTTGAAATCAACAACCGGTTTTGTTTCAGCATTTGCTTTTGTTTCCGGAGTAGTCGCTGTTTCAGCAACTTCAGCAATTGCTGGTTCTTCTGCAACAACAGCATTGACCTCTTCTGCAGCTTCAGCTTTAACATCCTGATCTTCTTTAGCTTCATTGGTCTTTGCTTTCTTTACCTGTTTTACAGGAGCTTCGCTTTTTTCGACAACCTCTTTATTGGTTGTTTTCTTCTTGCTTTCAGTCATAATTTTAATTTAAAAAACTAATAGTTAATAAGTTAGACATTATTTTGATTTAAAATTGGCCTCAAAGATATGACTTTTTTTAAAAAACACCATAATAAATGATAGATTTTCATGAGGTTAAATACCACAATGATTGTCATTTTGAGGTATTTTCTCATCCATATAACCAGACAATAACTGCACTCATATCTGTATAAATCAGGAAAAGCATCTGGCCACTCTGCAAAATTACATAATAACCAATAAATAGTAATAATTTCTGAATTTAACTTGATATGTTATCTTTGCATGAACAATATAGAATCGTTTAAAACGTAATATAGGGTATATGAAAATCACTGTAGTAGGTTCTGGTTACGTTGGACTTGTAACTGGTGCCTGTTTTGCGGAAAGTGGAGTAACTGTTGCATGTGTCGATGTCGATGCAAATAAAATAAAAAAACTCAGACATGGGAAAATACCTATTTTTGAACCCGGTCTTGAAGATATTATCATAAGAAATATTGAGAAGAAGAGACTTTCATTTACTACTGAAATTGCAGAGGGTATTGAAGAATCAGAGGTGATTTTTATTGCAGTCGGAACACCTCCGGGAGAAGATGGTTCTGCAGATATGAGCCATGTAATTGAAGTTACAAAAGAAATAGGACAGTTAATAACAGATTATGTCGTTGTCGTAACCAAGAGCACTGTTCCTGTCGGCACATCGGGTAAAATTCGCAAAAGCATTCAGGATGAGCTCGATAAACGAAAAGTATCTGTTCCATTTGATATAGCTTCCAACCCTGAATTTTTAAAAGAAGGAGCTGCTGTCGATGATTTTCTCAGACCCGAAAGAATAGTTATCGGGGTTGATAATGACAGGACTATGGAGATAATGAAAAAGCTTTATATGCCATTTATGCTTAACAACCACCCGATTCTGTTTATGGATATTCCTTCGGCTGAGATCACAAAATACGCAGCAAATTCTATGCTTGCCACCCGCATCAGTTTCATCAATGAAATAGCCAACCTTTGTGATATTCTCGGAGCAGATATTAATCATGTCCGTAAAGCAATTGGAAGTGACTCAAGAATTGGTAATAAATTTCTCTACCCGGGTATCGGCTATGGAGGTTCTTGTTTCCCAAAAGACGTAAAAGCAATTATCAAAACAGCGAATGACTGTGATTATGAACTCAATGTGATAAAAGCTGTGGAGAAAGCCAACGAATACCAGAAGAACATTATATTCAGAAAAATGGTCAGTTACTTTAATAATGATCTGAAAAACAAGGTGATCGGAATCTGGGGATTATCATTTAAACCAAACACTGACGATATGAGGGAAGCTTCTTCCCTTGCTTTGATAGAAAACCTTCTGAAGGCCGGGGCAATAATAAAAGCATACGATCCGGCTGCAATGGATGAGACAAAAAAGCTGATTGGAAACAGTATAAAATATGCCCATGATCCATATGAAGCTTTAATTGACGCTGATGCCATGGCGTTACTTACAGAATGGTCAGAATTTCATTTACCTGATTTAAAAAGAATGGCTTACTTAATGAAAGGCAAAGCGATTTTTGATGGAAGAAATATTTATGATCCGGCCGAAATCAAAAAGAACGGATTTGAGTATTTCGGGATAGGAAGAAAGTGAAGGGAGAAGGGAGAAGGGAGAACGGAAGCCGGAGTCCGGAGACGAGA
>DAOQAX010000037.1:0-13328 GCA_035354395.1 Bacteroidales bacterium
TGCCAATTTCAACTCCTATGTAGTCGGTTCCGGTTTCCGCAGCATAATAACCCAGAGTAATTTCAACCCAAAAGATTTTAATTCCAAATGGGGTGTACATGACCATATCATGTTCAATGCCCTGAAGGACTCAATGAAAACAGTCAGGGAACCTTTCATTAATGTTACTTTAACGTTATCGAGCCACGAGCCATTCGATATTCCTATGGATCCTGTTTTCCCGGGGACTGATAATATGACACATTATAAAAACTCAGTATATTACGCTGACAAAGCTCTGGGTTCTTTTATCGATTGGGCAAAGGGGACTGACTGGTGGAAAAATACTCTTGTTATTCTTGTGGCGGATCATGGCTGCAGGATTACTTCTGATATACTCAATTATTCACAGTTGATATTTAAGATACCGATGCTGTGGATGGGCGGAGCATTAACTCAGAAAGGCATCATAGAAAAGTACGGCAGCCAGGTTGATATTCCGGTTACCGTATTAAACCAGCTTGGTATCAAAGGGGAGTTTCCGTTTGCAAAGGATATCTTGTCGAAAGAGAGTAATTCATTTGCCTTTTATACTTACAATGAAGGCTTTGGGTTTATGACTGATAGTTCAACTGTAATATACGATCAGAAGCTTAAAGAGACAGTAGTTAAAGAGGGAGCTGATCCGGATATGTCGGAAAAAATAGGGAAAGCATATCTTCAGGTCTTGTTTGAAGATTATCTGAAAAGATAATTAGTGCAGCATTCAGCATATTAAAAAGAGGCTGTCTCAAAAGCCCTGCATCACCCCCAACCCCCCTAAAGGGGGCTTTGTAATGGACTGGTATTCAGCAAGTCCCCTTTAGGCCTGCACTGACCGAAGCGTCAGTGGGATTTAGGGGTAAACAAGGAGTTAAACCTTTTGAGACAGCCTCTTGTGCAAAATGTTCTGTATATATCTGATTTGTAATGATACTGACTTGTTTCTGATTACAGACTATCGGCTGTGTCTTCTCTTATCTTTTCTTCCAAATTGAATGTCTTTACTATATTCTCTTTTACGATTTTCTGTTCTTCTCTTTTCCGGTCTTCTGTCGGACCATTTTGCAGTTCTCTTTCCTGTATATTCCTCTCTTGGTTTATCGGTTTTTGCCTGGGCGACCTCAACGGCTACCCTTCTGTCCATGAAGGTCTTATCTGTGAGCACCTTTGTTAAGTAATCGGCAAACCCCGATTCAACTTCAAAAAACGAAAAATTCTTTAACAGATCAATCTGCCCGATAGGTACTTTCTTCCCTTTTGTATTAGAGTTCACAAGCTCAATAAGCTGTTCCGGGTAAAATCCGTCTGCCTTTCCAAGGTTTATAAAGAGTCGGGTATAGTTTCCCTGGTATTTTTCACGATCTCTTCTGCCTGATTCGCGATCTCTTCTGCCTGATCTTTCCGAACCTCTTTCTCTCTCATATACAGGTTCAATGAGATCATCACCGTTGCGATAATCATCAAGGAACTTATCAAATACGAGTGAAATAACTCTTTTAAGGAACTCATCCCGGTCAAGATCCGCCAGTTTTTCTTTTATTGAAGGCAGAAATTTCTCTATCTCCTGGTGATCAGTTGATACAGCTTCAAGTTTATTTACCCAGTTTGATAATTGTTTTCCACATATCTCGCTTGCGGTAGGGACCTGAATTAATTTGATCGGTTTCCTGAGTTTCCTTTCTATCTGTTGAAGGAGTTGTCTCTCCCTCAGGTGAACAAGCGAAATTGATACTCCTGTTTTCCCAGCCCTTCCGGTTCTTCCACTTCTGTGGGTATAGACTTCAGTATCTTCAGGGAGACTGAAATTTATAACATGTGTAAGGTCATCAACATCAAGCCCGCGTGCAGCAACATCGGTAGCTACAAGCAACTGAAGATTCCTGTTCCTGAATTTCTGCATCACTGCATCACGCTGGGCCTGCGACAGATCACCATGCAGAGAGTCTGCATTATATCCGTCATTAATCAGTTTTGATGCTATCTCCTGAGTCTCCTTACGGGTACGGCAGAATATTATTCCATAGATATCTGGTTCGGAATCGGCAATACGTTTAAGCACCTTATATTTATCCTTTGCATGAACGAGGTAATATCCATGGCTGACATTTTCGGCGGATGAATTCTTTGTGCCTATTGTTATCTCCACAGGATGGTCCATGTAATTTTTTGCTATCGAAGCAATTTCAGATGACATCGTCGCTGAAAACAGCATGGTTCTTCTTCCGTCAGGAACCTCTTCAAGAATTTCATTTATACTATCAAGAAAGCCCATATTAAGCATCTCATCAGCTTCATCAAGGATGACAGTGGATACGGAAGATAATCTTGCAGCACCTCTGCCGATAAGATCAATAAGCCTGCCAGGTGTTGCCACAATAATGTGAACACCTTTCTTCAAGCCTCTTATCTGATTCTCTATACTTGCACCCCCATATACAGCAAGTATTTTCAACTTACCAGTAAACTTGGCATAATCAGTCAGATCATTGGTGATCTGCATACAGAGCTCACGGGTAGGACAGAGAATAAGTGCCTGAGTGTCGTTTATATCCGTGTCTGTTGCCTGCACAAGAGGCAGTCCGAAGGCTGCTGTTTTTCCGGTTCCTGTCTGAGCAAGGGCAATTATATCGCATGAATCTCCCAGCATAAGAGGAATTACTTTTTCCTGTACCGGCATAGGTTGGTCAAACCCCAGTTCCGTAATTGCTTTTAGGATACCGGGAGTAAATCCCATTTCTTCAAAATTTGTCATTATTATTTTTTATGATATGATGTGCTTCCGGGAGCGGTTGATTTTCTTAATCCCGGTCGCAATGAACTCAAATACTGACTGGGTAAATGCCTGATAACGCTTCGCATGAATCACTTTGTTAATTAGCGCGCAAAGATAATCAAATTATTCGAATAATAAACATTTGTGTAATAGTGGATTAAAGTTTACAACTGCTACAACCTTTACAACCCGTACAACTTTTATAACCAAAAATTAGCGAATTATACCCGGGTATTTTACCATTAAATAAAGGGTAATTACATAAATTTGTATCTATGAATATGCCAATAATAAAAGTGTACTCGGCTGTGTATTCGCCACGTCTGGAATATATTGCAGGTATAATCCTGGAAGATATACTTGGATTGGCCTTTGAGATAACTTCCGATAAAAGAAAACTTGGTAAATATCCTGTTATAAATTACTCTTCCGAGAATATAAAGAACTCTTTTAAGGTTACTCCTGACTCACTTCTATTTGAAAAAGGGGTCAGCCCAAAGGAAATAATTGTCAGTCAATGGAAAGGATTACCTGTGTTTTTCAGGACCTCTGCTGATTCAGATCTTCCTTTTGACATTTTTGCAGCATCATTTTTCCTGGTATCCCGGTACGAAGAGTATCTGGAATTCGAAGCCGATGAATTTGGAAGGTTCCCTGCTTCAGCATCAGTTGCTTTTAAAAACGGTTTTCTTGGAATACCTGTTGTGGATTTATGGACAAAAGAGATGGCTAAAGCTATTCTGAAGATTTTTCAGACCCTGGCATTTAAGCGTAATGAGTACAAGGCTCTTCTGACAATAGATATAGATCGGCCTTTTGCCTATCTGGGTAATAACCTTATAAGGTCTATCGGAGGATTGATACGTGATTTAAAAAAGTCAGGGGATCATGGGAGCAGCAGGTTCAAAACCTTAAGCGGGCGCGGGAAAGATCCTTTCAGGGTCTTCGATTATATTGCAGGAAACATAAATAAGAATAATTCTGATGTAAGATTCTTTATTTCTGTTGGTGATCATTCAAAATTTGACAAGAACCCTTCATGGAAAAATGACGAATACAGGGAACTGATACACAACATTGACGGTATGTACAGAACCGGTTTGCATCCTTCATATTATGCTTCAGTGAACACTTCAGTGATGAATGCTGAATTAGACCGTCTGAAGACAATACTGAAGAAAGATGTCAGTATAAGCCGGTTTCATTATGTGAGGCTGTTTATGCCCAAATCGTATATCGATATTTATGAAGCCGGGATCAGGGAGGACTATTCGATGGGATATCCCGATGAGCCTGGTTTCAGGGCAGGTATAGCACGGCCGTACTATTTTTATGATGTAACCCGGGATTCTCAGACAAATCTGAAGATTATTCCTTTCCAGCTGATGGATGGAACTCTGTTCCAGTACAAAAAACTTAATCCGGCCACCTCGAAGGATGTAATTCTGAAACTGATCAACGAGACCCGCAAAGCAGGCGGATTGTTTGTAAGTATATGGCATAATACATCTTTGATCAATAATGAGGAGTGGAAGGATTGGAGAGAAGTGTTCGAATTTATGTTAAAAAAGCAGGCCCCATGATTGAGTATTATAAGCATAATGAGATTGATAAGGAGCAGTGGGATAATTGTGTTAAAAACTCTCCGGGTGTAAAACCGTATGCCTTTTCATGGTATCTCGACATAATGTCTCCGGGCTGGGAAGCCCTTGTCGATGATGATTATGATTCCGTTTTCCCTGTTCCATGCTTCAGAAAATTTGGGATGCAGTACATTGCCACACCTAATTTTCTTCAGCAATTGGGAGCTTTCTCCCCCGATAAGCCTGAAGTGAATGCGGCTGCTGAATTCTTTGATTATATGCCTGATCTTTACTGGCTTATCGATTTGTGTATTGCACAGAAAATAGATGCTGATGGATACAAAGTGACTGCAAGAGTAAATTTTGAACTCGATCTTGAAAAGCCGTATGAGATTTTATGGAATAATTTTTCACACCATTGTAAAAAGAATATTGAATCAGGTGAAAAGAATCAACCTGTTCTGACTTCTGATATCACACCGAAAGAACTTATTGATTTGTTTCTTGTAAACAGGGGAAAAGAGCTGAAAGGGATTAAACCGCGCGATTATCAGCGCCTGAATAATCTGATGGATTTTTGTCTGAAAAACAATAAAGGAAGAATAGTCGGAGTAAAAGATGAAGGGGAGAGACTGATCTTTGGTATCTTTATTGTTGAGATAGAGGGAAGGAAGACTCTTCTTTTTGTTGTTAATACTCCTGAAAGCCGGGCTAAAAGAATCAATTATTATGTTGTTAACGAAATTATTAAAGAATATTCCTCAACAAAGACCATACTCGATTTTGCAGGTTCTTCAATAATTTCAATTGCCTCCTTTATGGAGTCATTCGGGTGTATAACAGTACCTTATTACAGGGTCTATCGCAACAGGCTTTTCTGGCCGGTAAGAATGTTCAAATAATTCCTTCATTATATAAGCTCTATCTCCTCGTTGGTATTTACTTCTACGAGTTTCCCGTCATCAAATTTTATTGTCCTTGAAGGGAATTTCTTCACCAGGGTATAATTATGCGTGGCCATTATTATGGCAGTTCCTGCTTTACTGATTTCAATAAGAAGTTTAATTATCTCCTCTGATGTTTCAGGGTCAAGATTCCCTGTTGGCTCATCGGCCAGAATAATATCAGGTTCATTAAGTATAGCTCTTGCTATTACAACACGCTGCTGTTCTCCTCCTGATAACTGATGCGGCATCTTGTAACCTTTCAGTTCAAGGCCTACCTTCCCCAGTACTTCACCTATGCGGTTATCAATATCAGGTTTGTTCTTCCATCCTGTAGCTCGCAGAACGAATTCAAGATTCTCATTTACAGACCTGTCAATGAGCAATTGAAAATCCTGAAATACTATTCCGATCTTTCTGCGAAGAAATGGTATCTCTTTTTTCTTTATTTTCGAGAGGTCATAGCCTGCAACCATTCCGCTCCCCTCTTTAAGAGGTACCTGGGCATTAAGTGTTTTAATAAGACTTGATTTTCCTGTACCAACCCTGCCTACCAGATAGACAAATTCACCTTTTCTTACATTCAGATTTACATTTGTGAGAACAAGATGATCCTGCTGCCATATAGTGCAGTCTGTCAGTTCTATAATTACTTCATTTGGAAGATTTTCCTCCATATCTCTGATTATTTTATCTGCAAAATAAGGAAAGAATTGATAATTAACATTTATATGTTGATAAAATCAATAATAAAGGCCGACAGCAGGCGTTTAATAATTGTATTTTTACGATAATTTTAAAAAAGGATAATGATATTATATGTGGTTTACAATTAAGATTTTATAAGTTTCCATGTTTTTCGGGGACCTTATAACATCCGGTTGTGAAGAACCTAAAAAAATAAGTTATGAACAGAAATAAACTCATTCTGATATTCAGTTTTCTTCTTATTTTCATAATACAGGCCTCTTCCCAGGTGGCATTTACCGGGAAAGAGTTGTATTCGGAATTTAACAGGGGCATGGATTTATTCAATAAAGAGAAATATCCTGCAGCAATCCGCCTTTTTGATTCCTTTATAAAAAGTAACAAAAACCAAAACTATATTCTGGTTACTGAAGCTGAATATTATAGTGCAGTTGCAGCCTTGAGGCTTTTCAATGCTGATGCTGAGTACAGAATGGAAACATATTTATCGGCGCACCCTGAGAGCCCGCGATTAAATGAAGCAAGGTTAGCACTTGGTGATTATTCCTTTCAGAACAAGAATTATAAAAAAGCGGCAACCTATTACGAATCTGTTGACAGACATGACCTTAAATCAGATAAATTACCGGAATATTTTTTCAGGTTTGGTTATTCTCTCTATATCAGTGGTAATAAGGATAAAGCCTTGCTTATGTTTTCTGAGATTAAGGATATGGATACAGAATATACCCCGCCGGCTGTTTATTACTCCGCACAGATAGCTTACGAACAAAAAATGTATCAGAGTGCTATGGATGGTTTTATGCGTCTCAAAGATGATGAAACATTCGGAAGTATTGTACCTTACTATATTGTTCAGATATTATATATACAAAAAGACTATGATGGCATTCTTTCGATGGCTCCTGATCTTATAAACTCGGCAGGCAAAGAAAGAGCCGTTGAACTGTACAGGTTCATAGGTGATGCTTATTATAATAAAGGTAAGTATAAAGAAGCATCAGACTATCTTGAGAAATATTCAGATGAAGCTAAAGCCAGCGGCAGGGAAGATAAATATCAGCTTGGTTACTGTTATTACAAGACAGGAAGGATAGATGAAGCTATTAAGATGCTTCTTGAAACAGGTGCTAAAGATGATATTCTCAGTCAGAATATCTGGAATATACTTGGCGACTGTTACCTGCAGAAAGGAGACAAGAAACGTGCACAGCTGGCTTTCGGGGAAGCTTCAAAGATGAACTATGATAAAAAACTGAAAGAAGAATCATTGTTCAACTATGCCAAGCTGACTTACGAAACATCATATTCACCGTTTGGAGAAACAATTGCAGCTTTTCAGGAGTATATCGATCTGTATCCTGAATCGGATAAGATACAGGAGGCATACGATTACCTGGTGGCAACCTACATGCAGATGAAAAATTACAAACTGGCTCTGGCTTCACTTGACAAAATTCAGAATAAAGACAGCAAACTTGAAGAAGCTTACCAGAGAGTAGCCTTTTACAGAGGACTGGAATTGTTTAAAAACCTTGAGATAGAAGCCTCAATCAACATGTTTGAGAAATCGTTAAAATATGAAAAATACAACAGATCGATAAGGGCAAGGGCTGTTTACTGGCATGGTGAAGCCTTATACCGGCTGGCTGATTATGATGAAGCAAAAACAGATTTTGAAACATTTATGGGAATTCCCGGTTCAATGAAACTGGATGAATATGACCTGGTAAGATACAATCTTGGCTATACAATGTTCAACCTGAAGGACTATACAAATGCACTTAATCATTTCAAGGCTTTTGAAGCTGATCCGAGAAAAACAAAGCCTGAGATAATGACCGATGCAATGAACAGGATTGCAGACTGCTATTATATTGCAACAGACTATAAGCCGGCAATTGAATATTATGATAAAGTTATCGGTTATGGCAACACAGATGCTGATTATGCAATGTTCCAGAAGGGATTCTGTCTCGGACTTATTAACGATAGTAAGGGTAAGATAAATACTATGACTTCCCTGGCTGCGAAATATCCTTCTTCGTCTTATGTTCCGAATGCAATTTTTGAGAGGGGACGGGCTTACCTGGTTCTTGAAGACTATAAAAAAGGAGAAGCTGATTTTAATAAGGTGATCTCCGATTATCCGAATAGTCAGTTTGTTCCGCGTGCTATGGTCCAGCTTGGATTGCTCTATTATAATCTTGGCGAGAATGAAAAGGCCATCTATCAGTACAAGAAAGTCATAGAAAATTTCAAGTCGACACCGGAAGCAAGATATGCTATGACCGGATTAAAAAACACATATGTAGATGTTAATGATGTTGAGTCTTATTTCTCATATGTAAAAACACTTGACGGTTACGGCGATGTTAACATGGCTGAGAAGGATTCTCTGCTTTATACTTCGGCTGAGAATCTTTATATGGAAAGGAAATATGATCAGGCGGTTTCTGTGCTGAAAAATTATCTGGAGGAATTCCCGAACGGAAGCTTTAAACTTAATGTTCAATATTGTCTGGCCGAATGTCTGAAATCGACAGGCAATATGGACGAAGCACTGGTGTATTATACAGCTGTGGCTGATGAACCAAATAACCAGTTTCTTGAACAGGCCCTTATTTCAGCTTCAGTAATACTGTTTGACAAGGAAGAATATGGAAAATCATTCGAATATTACGAGAGACTTGAAAATACGGCAACAAATGACGAAAACAGACTTATTGCACTGGCTGGAGAGTTGAAATCAGCATATCAGGATGGTGATGCCGAAAAGACAATTGCTGTTGCCGGAAAGATAAAGAACTCCGAGAATGTCCCGGAAGAATTAGCCAGGGAAGCAATCTTTATGAATGCCAAGGCAAACTACAGCCTTAATAATTTCGATGAAGCTCTTGTTGATTTCAGGAAGGTTGCTACAGAAGTAACAAGCACTGAAGGGGCTGAATCAAAATACCGGGTTGCAGAACTTCTGAACAGAAAGGGGATGACTGATGAATCTGAAAAGATAATTTCTGAATTTATTAAACAGAATACTCCACATCAGTACTGGATGGCAAGGATGTTTCTTCTGCTGTCGGAAATAAGTGTGAAAAAAGGAGATCTTCTCCAGGCAAAAGCAACACTTCAGTCTCTTAAGGACTACTATTCTGTCAGTGATGATGGAATACTTGATGAGGTGAATACTATGCTTGACTCTCTTGATAAGGCAAACTCCGTTACTACTGTTGATAATGAAAATCAGCAAAACAAAGAAAACTAAGTTAATCAGAAACATATCTGACATGATAAAAGGAAATTTAATTATAGCGTTATTAATATTATTCTGTTTACTACCTGTGAACGCCCAGGTAAATAAACAGGGAACCGGGCTTAAACGTGAGATTACACTTTATAATCCTTACAAGCCATCTCTCCAGGATACCAAGAAAAGAAGCTACCTGCCTGACATGAATGATACGGTTAAGGTGGTGCCGGAATTCCGCTATGAAGTCAGCACTGAACCTTTTATGCCTGAATATACGATAAAACCTATAAAGGCAGCATCACTGCTTCCCGATCCTTTGCCAAAACTATATAAAAGTTATGTAAATTTTGGACTTGGGAATTACTTCTCTCCGCTGGCCGAAATAAGCATAACAAATGACCGTTCAAAAAAAGGTACAATAGGATTTTATGGCAGACATTTTTCAACTAACGGCAAGGTTAAACTTGATAATGACGAAAAGGTGTTTGCAGGTTATATGGATAATGATGTATCTGTTTTTGGCAGGAAATTTTTCAAGAAAAGCATCTTCGAAAGCTCAGTTGATCTTACCCAGAAAACAAGATATGCTTATGGTTACGATACAAGTTTTGTCGATTATACTCCCTCAAAAGATGATATAAGGCTTGGCTATATCAATGTTGGAGCAAAAGCATCACTATCCTCAGTCACTTTGGATCCGGATGATTTGACTTATGATTTCGATCTGTTTTATAATTATTTCTACCATGCTAAAAACCTGTCGCAGAATAATGTCGGATTTACCGGCATGATGGCTAAATCATTTAACGGCTTTAATGCGGGTTCGGCTATCGGCTTTGATTATTACAAACCGGCCGACTCCATAATGACAGAGTCAAAATATGTAACTTCAATAAGCCCTTTCTTTAGCAAGAGTACCGAATTGTGGAACTTCAAGCTTGGTTTCCAGGCACTTCTTGACAAGAATATGACCAACTCTCCTAAATTTCATATCTATCCGGATCTTGAATTCGGGTTTAACATTGTTCCATCATATATTAATTTCTTTGCAGGGTTATCAGGAAAACTGGAAAAGAATGAACCTCTGAAAATCATTTCAGAAAATCCGTTTCTTTTGCCTGACAGCCTTTTCACCCTTCCGAACACCGATCATGAATTGATTGCTACTGCTGGTATAAAAGGTAATTCGGGGATGGGAGGAAACTATATTATCTCGGTATCGTATTCTTTGGTAAGCGATATGCTTTTTTATTCCAATTTAATTTTGATGAATGGTACAACACCTGTTGAGACAGGCAATTATTTCTCACCTGTTACCGATGATTCGGAAATACTTAATTTTCATGGAGAATTGAGTGGGGCTATCACAGACAAACTGTCATTCAATGCCGCTGCTAATTACAACAAGTATAACATGTCGTTGTATCCGTTTGCATGGAATAAACCAGACTGGGATGCTAAAATTGCTTTGAAATACAATCTGAGGGATAAGATAATTGCAGGGATTGATCTTACTGCTCTCGGGAAATGTCAGATGCTGGTTAATGGTGATCGCTGGGGCGCTCTGGTTACCCCCCTGATGCCGGTGAACGAACTTGTTTATTCGGTTGAGCAGCCTGTCCATTTTAACCTGAACCTCTCAGCAGAATACAGGTATTCAAAAATTCTCTCGTTCTGGACTAAAATAAATAACATCTCTTATAACCGTTATTATGAGTGGGCTTATTACCCGTCGATGAGGTTCCTTTTCATGTTCGGATTTACCTACAGTCTGTAAAGAATCTTTACACTCTGAAAGCAGGGATCCTAAATGTCAGACAACACTGCCAGACAATGATTTGTTGTTAATTTCTTATAGACAATTGTGGATTAAAATTTGCTTAAATTAACAAAAAAACCGTTTTAAATCCGTATATTTGTCGCGATAATTAAAATGCATAAAATCAATAATTTGTATTTGGGAAGTGGAGTTGGTCATGACATCTGACAATAGTGAAAAAATATTCAGATTTCACTATCAATAAATCAAATTTAATGTCAGTTCATGTGGTAAAGCATAAATTGCTTCAATTACATTATTGGTATATTTTTAAAATGAATTGTCTTTAGAAATTTTGAAAAAAACGGAACAATGAGCGAGAACGGAAAAAAATTGCAGGACAGTATTGATTATTCAGCCGATAATATTCAGGTACTTGAAGGTCTTGAAGCTGTGAGAAAGAGACCTGCAATGTACATTGGTGATATAGGTATCAGAGGGTTGCATCATCTTGTTTATGAGGTTATTGATAACTCTATTGATGAGGCACTTGCAGGGTATTGTTCTAAAATTGATGTTATCATACATGAAGATAATTCCATCACGGTAACGGATGACGGCCGTGGTATTCCTACAGGATTGCATGAGAAGGAACAAAAATCAGCCCTTGAAGTTGTTATGACAGTCCTTCATGCTGGTGGTAAATTTGACAAAGACTCTTATAAAGTATCTGGAGGTCTTCATGGCGTTGGTGTGTCGTGCGTTAATGCCCTTTCATCTCACCTGACAGTCGTTGTTACAAGGGAAGGTCAGGTATTTAAACAGGAATATGAATTAGGAAAACCTGTGACTCCGGTAGAGGTGATTGGTGAATCAGATAAATCAGGGACTTCAACGACATTTAAGCCTGATGCTACAATATTTCAGTCAACCGTATATAATTTTGAAATCCTTTCAGCACGCCTTCGCGAACTGGCATATCTTAATAAAGGAATTCTGCTGACTATCAAGGATCTTCGGGAAAATGTTGAGGATGGCAACGGTGGTAAACCTCGTTATGAAGAGTTCCACTCAGAAACCGGATTAAAGGAATTTGTTGAATATCTTGATTTAAACAGGGAAAGAATTATTGAAAAACCTATTCATATTACTTTCGACAAATCAGAGATCCCTGTTGAGATTGCCCTTCAGTATAATGACTCGTTCTCGGAGAATGTACATTCATATGTGAACAATATAAACACTATTGAGGGCGGAACTCATCTGGCCGGGTTCAAAAGGGGACTGACACGTACACTGAAGAAATACGCAGAAGATTCAGGAGCTACAGCAAAACTTAAGTTTGATATTAACGGGGATGATTTCCGGGAAGGACTTACTGCAATAATATCTGTAAAAGTACAGGAGCCTCAGTTTGAAGGTCAGACAAAAACCAAGTTGGGAAACACTGAGGTTATGGGAGCAGTAGACCAGGCTGTAAGTACAATGCTTACCAATTACCTCGAAGAGAATCCTAAGGATGCAAAGACTATTGTTCAAAAAGTTATTCTTGCTGCAACTGCCCGTCATGCTGCACGTAAGGCCAGAGAACTTGTACTGCGTAAAACAGTGCTTTCAGGTTCCGGACTTCCGGGTAAACTGGCCGATTGTGCTGACAGAGACCCTTCAATATGTGAATTGTTTCTTGTAGAGGGAGATTCTGCAGGTGGAACAGCTAAACAGGGCCGTGACCGCCGTTTTCAGGCTATCCTTCCCCTCCGTGGAAAAATTCTTAATGTTGAAAAGGCTATGCAACACAGAGTCTTTGAGAGTGAAGAGATTAAAAATATCTTTACAGCCCTCGGGGTAAGTGTAGGAACAGAAGAAGACAGCAAAGCGCTTAATACCTCCAAATTAAGATATCATAAGATAGTTTGTATGACCGATGCCGATGTTGACGGATCTCATATTGATACTCTTATTATGACCTTCTTTTTCAGATATATGCAGGATCTTATTAAAGGAGGCTACCTTTATATCGCTTTGCCACCGCTCTATCTTGTAAAGAAAGGAAAAGTGGAAAGATACTGCTGGACAGATGAAGAACGTTTAGCCGCCATAGAAGAATTAGGGCAGGGTAAGGAATCAGCGGTAAGCGTTCAGAGATATAAAGGTCTTGGTGAAATGAATGCAGAACAGCTCTGGTCTACCACCATGAACCCTGAGACAAGAACTGTAAAACAGGTTACAATTGACAGCGCTGCTGAGGCTGATCGTATATTCTCAATGCTTATGGGCGACGATGTTCCAC
>DAOQAX010000038.1:0-12898 GCA_035354395.1 Bacteroidales bacterium
CCTGGCAATTGATTTTTCTTCCCTTGATGACAGATCTGCAGGTACAAGCACTTTTGCACCTTCAACCGGAAATATGTCTTTTCCCCATGTTATTTTCTGCGGTGCCGGAAACAGGACCGGGGTTTGGGCAATTAGATTTAATCCGCTTAAAAGCAGTGCGGAAGCAAAGAAAATGATCGCTTTATACATAATAACATTATTATCTGATTAATAACTCAGATTTGTAATTTGTGCTGCTAAGCTGCTGAATATCAGCTTTTATTATATTGTTTTTCATTACTGTCCTGTAAAAATAATCTAGGTTTATTTAAATCACTTATTTATTGCGTCCCTACGGTACTTACGTTTTCAAGGGGTTACTTATCTTTCTACCAATATTTAATCCCTAACGGGATTGTCCCAGCGGGACAATATATTGGTAGAAAGATGTTTCCCATTTTACATTTAAGTCCCGGTAGGGACGCAATATAATTATTCCGGACAATAGTGAAAACTTAATTAAGATTTGAACCCCGGAAGATAGATTATCAATCCTGGTTTCAATTTTGAAAGTTGTTTATTATGGTCACAAGCTTTTTGGGGGTTAATTCGAAAAGGTGGTTAATAGGTATAATTTTCATGCAAAAAGTTTTTCGAGTCTGTATATGAAAAATAGAATATCCCTTACTCCTTGGAGATTCCTCACTCTACTGCGTTCCGTTCGGAATCTTTGTCCAGGTAAAACAATCTCCCGTAAGCTTTAATCATTCTCAATTTGAATATCAATAGCATCAAGACAATCAGGCTATTTCTTTCCACCGTATTTTTTACCTGATCCATAATCTGTCACCGACCTCAACTAAAATCCCATCACAGATTATAGCGAAGAGACCTTTTTGCTACGGTATTCCGGCAATCCTGCCGGTTTTAAAACAAGAGGATGTATCAAAAGTGTTAATTAAGATAAATATTTTCCTTAGAGCTCTTTGTGTAACCTTTAGGTCCTTTGTGGTTCAATGATTTATGAATAACCACGAAGAGCACAAAGGATACACGAAGAACACAAAGGACTTTTGACACACTCCCTTTGTTTTAATAACAGTTAACAAACAGGATAAAACCTGTTACAGAAGTTTCTTTCTTATCTCTTCGCCTGTAAGCGGTGAAAGCAATGCAGGTGCAATGTCAAATACTGTCTTTGCACCAAACTGGGAGGCTCCGGCAAGTTTATATGCAGCTCTTGCATAGGCAAGAAGTACGCATGATGTAAATTCCGGATTCGAGTCAAGCTTTAATGAATATTCAATTATATGCTTATGTTCTCCGTTTTCTCCTGTTGCTCCGCTGCGGATGACAAATCCACCATGAGGCATCCCGCTGTGTTCCTTCTGAAAAACCTCCTCGGAGATGAAATTCACAGTTGTATCATATTCATCAAAATAGTTTGGCATGGTTTTAATCTCTCTTTCAATTACTGAAAGGTCAGCACCTTTTTCTGCCACTACAAAGCAGAGTCTTGTATGTTTTTGCCTTGTTGTAAATTCGGGATTATCGCCTTTCCTCACCTTTTCAACAGCGCTTTCTACAGGAATAGTATACTGTTTTGCATTCTTAACACCTTTTATTCTTCTGATTGCATCAGAATGTCCCTGGCTTACACCCGGGCCCCAGAAGGTATAATCTTTTCCTCCGGGAAGTATACAGTTTGAATAAAGCCTGTTGATTGAAAACATCCCCGGATCCCATCCTACTGAAATAATGCTGGTATGTTTTGATGCAGTGGCCGACTCATTAACGAGTGCAAAATATTGTGGAATTTTTGCATGTGTGTCAAAGCTGTCAATGGTATTGAACATCTTTGCTATTTCGGGTGTCTGGGTTGCCAGGTCTGTGGCACTGCCACCGCAAAGCACCATCACATCAATTTTCCCGATAAAACTTTTCATATCAGAGTACTTATGTACCTGGACACCAGTAGTCCTTATTCTCAGATCCGAAGGTTCCCGTCTTGTAAATACTGCAACAAGCTCCATGTCAGTATTTTGCCTGATGGCAAGCTCAACACCTCTTCCAAGGTTTCCGTATCCTACGATACCAATCTTGATTTTATCTGTTCCACTCATTTTTTCTTCGCCCTCCAGGGTCTTGCAATTAAATTAAATTATCATTTGAAATTTAAAAATCTGAACAGGATTACATTTATAAATAAATTGAAATAAAAAATATCAATTCTTATTCAGAATGTGCAAAATAAAAGATAAAATAAATTAAAGCAAAGAAATAAACAACAGATTAATATATTCAACTGTAAACAAGCCATCCGGTTATTTCAATCCAAATCTGTAGCTGAACTTGATAAGAAACACATTATGAGGAGCATCGTTATCTCTGTCAAACAAATTGCCAGCATCGTTAAAGACATCCATCACTCCGGAGTCGTTTTTATATTTTCTTGCCTGGCTCCATACAAGGTAAACAGTTGACCCGGGGTTATATTCCCAGCGTAAAACCAGGTTTGAAAGGAATTCCTGCACGTTAAAATCCAGTTTGTCGAAGTTGTAATCGGTTGTACCATCAATGTTTTCATCAATATCATAATGATCTCCATCCAAATTTTTCTGATCAGTGGCATATACTTTATATCTTTCGGTATATTTATCTGCCAGAGGATTGACAATATATTTATGATCGTAGTATTTGCCTGAAGCTATGAACGGCTGTCCCCAGTATTGGAAGGTAAGGTCGGGACTAAGGTTAAAATTTATCCTGAATGATGTATTTACTGTTTTCTGATCAATACTTGCAAAAATGTATTTGTCTTTGTCGTTATAGGAAACTTTTGAAACATACTGCATATTACTGAATGACTTGCTATACCCGGGCTCTATTTCAAATGAAATATAGTTGGTTGGTTTATAGGTAATCTCAATCCCTGAGTAATAGGAATATCCACTGTTTTCATAAGCATGATACATCTGACCGGATATTTCAATAGTTAATTTTTTTCTGCTGTCTGTCGAGAATCCGCCGTAAAGGTTAAGGCTTCCCGGTAATTCCATCTTCGGTCCTCCGCGGAGTTTTCCTGTAGAGATATATGATCCCTGGAAATTGCCTCCGAGCCATGCCTCCCAGAAATTTTTAAAATTAACGTTTCCGTTATATTCCAATCCGCTGCCAGTGATGTCGCCTCCGAAATTATTGGTTGCATATACATCAAGATTGAGGTTAATGCGTCTGTAGATCCATTTAGGCTCCCAGATATTATATCCGGCCCATAGAACAGAAAGGATCTGATCAGCTTCACGGAGATATCCCATATCGTTGGTCTCGAATCCGGGAGTCTTCCATGTAACGCATCCCATAAGATTGAGATGGCCGTCAAGTTTTTGTAGTTGCATTTTACCGCCCGAGCCCATAAGTGAGGTACGGGTGGTGTCGAACCGGGTATAATTATTATCGGGACGCTGGTAATATCTGGCTGATGACATCTGTGTGTTTTTCAGAGCCTCCCTGGTTCCGTTTACCTGGCTTAATGCAGCATTAATATTGAACATCCACTTTTTATCTTTGAGGTATTGGGTGAAATCAAGACCTCCCGAATAGGCCGATTTGTGAAGATCACTTGCGAGATTATCATCCAGGTTCCTGTTTACACTTGTGAATATGCCTCCCAGTATGGTTTTGCCTTCATTCAAATCTTTTGTTACTCTTCCCAGAAAATAATTTGAAAGCGGTTCTACTTTTTCTGTTTTCCTGCCTCCTATAGTATCAATTCTGGCATAAACATCAGAAGTTACTGCTTCAACGAACCCGACTGAAAGTCCGTCTTTTGTTTTGCCTGTAAGTTTTGTAGCTCCGATGATAGGAGTGACACCTGGTATATCCGAATGCCATCCGTCTTCGAGAGAGGGATCGCCATGGGGACTTCGGCCGATACGTCTGGAATAGAATAGGTTATCATTACCCATATTGCCATCGCCAACACCGATGTTGAAATTTGTTATGTTGTTGCCTTCAATAAAAAATGGCCGTTTTTCTTCAAAAAATGTTTCGTAAGCGCTCAGGTTCACTTCAGAAGGATCAGCTTCCACCTGTCCGAAATCGGGATTAACGGTAAGGTCCATAGTCATATTATTTGTGACTCCGATTTTTGCATCTATTCCACCGTTTATCCCGAACTTATTACCATCTTTTTTGAAGGGATCAGAGGCATCTTTTTCAAAAGTTTCAGCTTTTGCAACGCCATAGGGAGTAATATCAAAAATTTTTCGCGGCTCAATTTTTTCAAGACCTGTGAGCTCTCCCATTAAATGGATTGTTCCGGGGGCGTCCTTAGGAATATGTTGCCATATGTCAGTTTCATTATTTCTGTAGGTCTCTCTAATTACTTCCAATCCCCATACATCTCCGGAATTCTTTTCAAACCGGAGCTGGCTGAAGGGAATTTTCATTTCTGCTACCCATCCTTCTCCGTTAACAGACGTTTTTACCCACCAGTTAGGATCCCATGAATCATCTTGCGATTGTCCGTCGTCGGTGTGCATCTGGTCGAATTTTACACCTGCAGAACTTACTCCGAACATAAATCCGGTCCGTAGATCATGGAAGCTGTCGATCAGGAGAGCAACGTCATCACCATCAATGTCGTCGCGGCGGGTTAGTCGGTTGACAATACTGTCAGGGCTTGTATCGAAAGCCTTGACAGCCACATAAAGGTTATCTTCATCAAAGATTATTTTAAACTCTGTTCTTTGTGTTGAAGGCTTCCCGTTATATGGTTCATATTGTGTGAAATCATCAATCCATGTTCCTGATTGCCAGGCATCCTCATCGAGAGTACCGTCAATGACAGGAGGCGTTGATACCTGTGTTGCCCTGTATTGCTTCTTTTCAATGTTCTGGCCACTGACACCGGCTAAGAGATAAACAGAGGCTACTCCGCACGTCAAAATTCTTTTAAGGGAATGTTTCATTTCAAGGTCTTTTGATAATGACGTACTGGAAAGAAATCTGATGCAGAAGTAAGTTGTTTTTAAGGAAATTTAAGAATTATAATTTATTCATACATTTTAATAAACTCATAACTGTTGCCTGTATATTCCAGAAACTTAATAAAATCAGGCTTTGAAATCACAAGTGTGGCGGTGTTTATATTTGGATGAAATGCAAGACGATCAAATTCTTTGAGTTTCTCATCAATGAAAAGATGAACATGCTTTTCTTTGTCATTAACAAGTCCGAAAGGAGATACTGATCCGGGTTCCAGGCCGAGGTACTTTTTCAGCCTGCGGTCAGAGGCAAAGGTAAGCTTTCCCTGCCTGAGTCTTTTTTCGAGATCGTGTATGTCGAGCTGACGAAGGTGTTCAAGAATTACCAGATAGTGTCTGTCTCCTTTATGGTTGCGGAAGAAAATGTTTTTACACCTTCCCGAATTATAATCTTTCCAATGGATCTTTGCATCTTCAATTGTTGCAAGTGGCGGGTGCTCGTGATATTCATACATTATGGTCAGATTCCCGAGAATATCGTAAAGTTCTTTTTGTCCCCGCATCTGGTATTACTAGTTTTTTGTTATAAAAGTAAATTCCATATTGGCAAGCAAAGCGATATCTGAACCTGCCTCCTGCAGGTCAATATCTTCCTTGTCGTAGAACCATTCAACAACTAACGGGATCTCAAAGGGGGCAAGTCTTTTAAATTCCAGAAGGATATCATAAAAGAACTTGGCTGATGATGAATTAAAATAATTCGAATCAATCTGAAGTCTGAGAGGGTTCTCTTTTGAATAACGGTCACTCTTTTTTTCGATCAGTTCATCAATAAAGAGTCTGGCCCATTCTATAACAGGATAATACAAGGCGCGAACATCTTCAGGTGAAGAAGTGCCACGTATCATGAATGTATTGTCTTCCGGAGAAAAACAGATCTCCGGGGTAGTAGATGTAGGGGGAATGTGAAGTTTCTGCATCTGGGAGATATTTATGCAAAATTGCATTTTTATTTTATTAAATGCAAGATATTCAGGGGATCAGTAAGATTCGCAGGATGTCATTAGGGTGTCGTTATCAGGAGAATATCCAATATCATCTCTGAGATCTTTTTTAGCTGAAGCTTCGACAGCCAACCTGTCGCAGATTTCATTTTCAGGGTTATTGGCATGTCCTTTTATCCAGACAAATCTCACATTGTGTTTCCGGTATGCTATAAGAAATCTTTTCCAGAGGTCAGGGTTTTTCTTATTTCTGAAAGCTTTTGATTCCCATTGAAAGACCCATCCTTTTTCTACCGAATCAGCAACATATTTTGAATCAGTATAGATAACTACATTATTTCCCGGATTTTTAAGAGCTTCAAGACCTGTAATAACAGCAAGAAGTTCCATCCTGTTGTTGGTTGTGAGTCTGAATCCTTCTGATTTCTCGAGCCGGTGTTTTCCGGAAATAAGCACTACACCGTATCCTCCAGGACCGGGATTTCCACTTGAAGCTCCATCAGTATATATTGTGATATTACAAGCCATGAGGCAGAACAATACCGGAGTTGGTTATAAATAGCTTTATTGCAATTGAAAGAAGGATGACACCAAATATCTTTTTAAGAAGCTGCATACCTGCATTCCCCAGGATTTTCTCAAACAGATGGGTAAGCTTTAGCACCAGGTATACAATTATCATGTTCAGTATAAGCGCAATAAAAATGTTTATAGTATAATATTCGGCTTTTAATGAAAGAATAGTGGTTATTGATCCTGCACCTGCTATAAGAGGGAAGGCTATGGGGACAATCGATCCTCCGCTTGAAGGATCGTTTTTAAAAAGTTCAATCCCGAGAATCATCTCCATGGCAATAAGAAAGATGATGAATGAACCTGCTATTGCAAATGATGATACATCAATACCAAAGACACCGAGCAAAGGGCTGCCTATGAATAAAAATGCAAAAAATATCCCAAAGGAAACAAGGGTGTTTTTTTCAGGTTCCACACTACCTGTTTTGCTTTTGATGTCAAGTATTATCGGGATGGAACCAGTTATGTCAATGATAGCAAACAGAACCATAAATGATGCCAGAATCTCATGGAAACTCAGATGCATAGCCAGAAAATTTTTGCAAAGATAATCACTAAAAGGTAAAAACGTATAACACGGTCAGATTTCTGTTTAACACAAAAATACCCCCTTCCGAAAGGGAGGAGGTATATGTAAAGATTTGACAGAAAATACTATTGAACTATTGTCATCTCATCAACAAGATTTTTTGCTCCGGCAAAAACATCCATTACCCAGAGGACATAGCGGATATCGACAACTATTGTTCTCTGCAGTTTAGGCTCGTAAGCTATATCGCCGCTCATCGATTCCCAGTTCCCGTCAAAAGCCAGTCCGATCAGTTCCCCGTTCCCGTTCATTACAGGGCTTCCTGAGTTACCACCTGTGATATCGTTGGTTGTGAGAAAACAAACAGGCATGTAACCTTTTGGTGATGCATATCTTCCGAATTCTTTCTTATTATTCAGTTCAATAAGCCTTTTTGGAAGGTCGAAATCGTAATCACCAGGTTTGTATTTATCTACTACACCCTGAAGTGTTGTATAATATTTATAGGTGACGGCATCTCTCGGATCATAATCCTGAATAGATCCATAAGTCAGACGCATGGTTGAGTTTGCATCAGGGAACTGTATCTTTTCCGGGGCCATCTCCATCAATGCAGCTATCCAGAGTCTTTTACCCGCGGAAAGTGTTGGTTCGTACTGTTTTAATCCCTTTGATACCTCCTGTGCAGTATTCATAATTGATTTGAAGGTTACACAAACAGGATCTTTCTCAAGTGTCTTAAGTTCAGGTTTTTCGAGGAATGCATTAAGTTTATTCTCATTTGCAAATAATGACTTTGCAAACATATCATCGACAAATTTGTCAATGTTCCCTTTGTATTTCTTGTCAACCACTTTCACATAGTAGTCGGGATGAAATTTTGCAGGAACATCTGCCCTGTAAAGTTTCATCATTGCTTTCATTGATTTATTGTCGGTTGCAGGATTATAGTCCTTGTAGAACTCTTTGGTAAAATCTTTGATGTTATCAACTGCTTCTTTGATCTTCTTATTGTCACCCGATTTGAGAGCTGATGCCAGACTTTCTGTTCCCCTGTTCATCTGGAGAAGCTCGCATCCTCCAAGACACTCATTCAAATACTGCATTGCATTATAATATTCAGATCTTCCCTGGATTGCTGTTTTGATCATATTAAGTGCTTCGCCGTATTTTGCTTTGCGATCGGCATTCTCAGCCACCCATGAATTAAACTGGTTTTCAAGCTGTTCTTTTTTTGCCTTTACATTGAGTCTTTCAAGACTTGCTTTCTGTCCGATTGAATATTTCCAATAGTTTGATGATCCTGAATATTTTGAAGCATACTGGATATTGATCTTCTCGTCAGCCTGCATATCTTTCATCCAGATATCCTGTTTTAATCCACGGATCTTTATTCTGTCGGGATGTGAGATCTTCAGCTGTTCATCTATTTCAAAAGAGGTCATGTACCTGTTTGTTCTTCCGGGGTAACCAAGTATCATTGTGAAATCGCCCTTGTTCAGATCTTTAATTGAAACAGGAAGATAATGTTTCGGTTTCATGGGTATATTATCTTTTGAATAGGAAGCAGGTTTCCCATCAGGTCCTGTATAAACACGAAATACACTGAAGTCACCTGTATGACGGGGCCATTCCCAGTTGTCGGCATCGTTACCGTATTTTCCAATTGATGAAGGAGGTGTTCCTACCAGCCTTACATCATTATATCTTTCGTATGTGAGAAGATAAAAATAATTTCCGCCATAAAAGCTTGCCACTGTCACTCTGTAATTGTTGCCTTCAGCGGCTTGTTTCTCAATAACCTGACGTGCATTGTTAATTGCATTTGTTCGATCCTGTTCGCTCATTCCCTCTTTTACGTTTTCAAGAACCCTGGCTGTCACATCTTCAATGCTCAGGAGAAAAGTAGCAGAAAGATTTTCATTTGGCAGTTCTTCTTCTTTAGATAATGCCCAGAATCCATCGCGAAGGTAATCGTGCTCAACTGAACTGTGATTCTGGATAGCATCATAGCCGCAGTGATGATTTGTAAGTATCAGACCTTGTGGAGACACGATCTCTCCGGTACATCCGCCGCCAAAAATAATTATGGCATCCTTGACACTCGCTTTGTTTATACTGTAAATATCTTCAGCAGAGAGCTTGAGACCCATTTCAGTCATTTTACCAATATTCAGCTTTTCGATAAGCGGCAACAGCCACATACCTTCATCAGCTTTTACTTTTAATCCGGTGCTGAGAACCAGGATCATTAAAAAAGAGAACAATTTTTTCATATAGAGTAACTTTTTGAACAATTTTAAGTTAGCAGGCAAAGATAGCTTTTCTAAATTATATTGATTCCACTTTAACATATTTAACTAATTATGATTTTTCTTCTGATTTTATTGGAAGTCGTGAGAAAAAAATGTCAGAACAGAATTAGCAATGACAGACAATCAGAATTCGAATTTCGTCTGAGTATCAAGAAGTGCGAATGTTTTTCGGTGATATGGGGTAATTCCGTATTTCATTATTGCAGCCCGATGAAATGTAGTTGGATACCCTTTATTCTTTTTCCAACCGTATTCAGGAAACTCATTATCAAGTTTTTCCATATATTCATCGCGGAATGTCTTTGCCAGTACGGAGGCTGCCGCTATTGAAAAATAGATACCGTCGCCCTTAATGATTGTCTCATATGGGATTTTTTTATAAGGGTAGAACCTGTTACCGTCGATAAGCAGAAACTCAGGTACTGTCTTCAGGCCTTCAATTGCAATGTGCATTGCCTTTATGGAGGCCTTCAGAATATTCGTTTCATCTATCTCATTATTATTAACAAAGGCAACATGCCAGGCAACTGCCGATTTCATTATTTCATCTTTCAGGCTGGCCCTTTGCCTTTCCGAGAGTTTTTTTGAATCATTAAGAACGGGATGACTATAGCTTTTCGGAAGGATGACCGCTGCAGCAACAACTGGTCCGGCAAGACAACCCCTTCCTGCTTCATCGCAACCCGCTTCTGTAAGATTATTATATAAGAATGACTTAAGCATCTCAAATATGAAGTTTATTTCCCCGGGATATTTTCTTTAAATTATTGAAGAAAAAACCAGATAAATATAAAATGGTAAGGCAAAATGTGAATTTTTTAATTATTTTTATTACCAAGTTATTAACATGTTTATGAACAAAAAATGTTAATATTTAAAAAAACTAATTATTTTTGAATCAGGAGATAAAACAAGGGATGTTAGTTAAGGGGATAAAAGTCAGCACACTGTTTTTTTTGGTTTTTGCCTGTAATCTGTTTTCTCAACAATTGTCACACCAGGTACTTGTACCGGTTGCAGGGGTAACAGCAGCAGGGGGATTTGATTATTCGCAAACAATAGGTGAGGAGATGATTGAAGTAATCAGCAACCCCGATTATGTTCTTACACAGGGTTTTCAGCAACCGGGGATGAGAGTTACTTCAGAACTTAAGCCTGATGGTAATGGCGTTGATGTATACCCCAATCCGGCTAAAGATTACATTTACATAAAGTTTTTTGGAGATAAGGCCCGTGGTTTCAGGGTTGAAATAATAAATATGGCCGGATCAATAGTCCATACCGGAACAATAAGTTTTACAGATAGTTATTTTTATATTCAGCAGGTGGAGTTTGATGAATACAAGGTGGGTTTATATTTTGTCAGGATAAAAAGTGATGATGGATTGATAGAGAGGACATTTAAAATAGAAAAAATTTAATCGGTATGAGAAGATGTTTGTTCGTTTTTATTCTGGCAGGTTTTTGTGCCATCAGTTTTGGCCAGGGTAGTGTTCCTGCGGGGATTCATTATCAGGCGGTAGCAAGGGATAGCTATGGAAAGGAGTTAATTAATAAGGACATAGATGTCAGATTTTCGATCATTTCGGAAAGTCCGCTGGGAACACTTATTTACCAGGAGCTTCATTCTGATATAACCACCTCGAAATATGGAGTCTTTTCACTGGTTATAGGTCATGGTACCCCGACCGGAGGAACATGCAGTGACCTTTCACAGGTTAGCTGGGCTGATGCTCTTCACTATCTTAAAGTTGAAGTTAAATTTGCTAATGACTTTCTCGACATGGGAACCATGCAGTTCCTCTCTGTACCTTATGCTTTATATGCACAGAAATCACTTGAAGCCGGACCGGCAGGTCCCAAGGGTGATCAGGGAGAGAAAGGCGAACCGGGTGACCCTGCCTCTGATGATCAGACTCTTTCCTTCGATGAAAACACACTCACTATAAGCGGAGGCAACTCGGTACCTCTCTCCAGCCTTCTTCAGACTTTGACAATAAACAAAACTGCTGAAGGTAATTTCCTGGGTATTTCCCGGGGGAATTCAGTTCTGCTGGCAACTATTGAAGCTGATGGTGACCCGAAGAATGAACTTCAGGATCTTGTAATAAGTTCAGATAAACTTAAGATAACCAACAATACGGTTGCAACTGAATGGGACCTCTCTCCTTACCGGCAGACAATATCGCTCGACCCTTCGACACGTGTCCTGAGCATTTCCGGGACAAGCAGTACAGTTAACCTCTCTGAACTCAAGGATGATGCTGATGCTGATGCCACAAACGAAATTCAGGATATCCTGTTGACTGACAACTTGCTGACTGTTACAAAAAACAGCTCTTCAACTGGCGTTAATCTAAGTAAATACCTTGATAATACAGATTCACAGCAACTTACCTTTAACGGTGCAAACAATACCCTTTCAATCTCGGGCGGGAACTCGGCAGATCTTTCAAAGTTTGTCCAGTCTTTAAGTTTTAATACCAGCACTAATCAATTATCAATTTCGAATGTTGCCACTCCTGTCGACCTCTCCTCACTGAAAAATGATGCCGACGCCGATCCGGCAAATGAGATTCAGCAGTTGACATATTCAGAATCAACTAATTCTCTTTCAATAACAAACGGCAACACGGTTTCTCTGGGTGCCATGGTGGCATTCAGGGCAAAAAAACCAGTTTCTGAAACAGTGACAACGTTTATGTCTGATTATGATTTTATCGCGGGAAACATTGATTATAATGATGGTTCAGGATATAATTCTTCTACTGGTGTATTTTCAGCACCTGCTACAGGGATATATACAATTAATATAAGTTATAACGCTACCGGCACAGGGGATTCCAGAGTATTGAAAGTATTTCTAAATGGGTCACTCTATGAAATATTAAATAATGGAATAACAACAGGTTCTTCAATAACCAGGAGCATTACTATGAAATTATCTGCTGGCGACAAAGTAAAACCAATAATAAATGTTGGTACAGGTTTTGAAACCGGCACAGGCTCCTTTTCCGGCTTCAGGGTTTATTGATTAATTTAACAAACAATAACTTACACGAGGGTGGGGGTACGGTGCTCTGCACCTCCAGAGCTTTTCCCAGATGCATTTCTACAAATATTTAGCAGCTCTGCTGCTTTTTTATGGGTCCAGAACAGAAATAGATATCCTGTCCTATACTTTACACTGGATTTAGATGGTGCAGCGCACCATAAAATTTGTAGATATTCGGTTGTCACAGATCATAGTGGTGCAGCGCACCGTAATATTTCCAAATAAAGATGTGTATTCTTTAATTCTTTAATTATTATTAATTGAGGTGTATTTTCAGGACGTTGAAACGTTTAAAACAGAAAACAGGTACCGGAACCTTTTCCGGCTTCAAGGTTTATTGATGCGATTTTAAATCTCTTTTGGCAAGTCTGCTGGCAATCAACCTGAAGAGATAAATACAGAATCCAAGCGCGGTAATTATCCCAATGATATTGCTCTGGATATCTTTTACA
>DAOQAX010000039.1:0-12550 GCA_035354395.1 Bacteroidales bacterium
TTGAGAAATCAGGCGGGTTTTTTTGTGCCCCTATCCTAACCTCTCCCCTAAAGGGGCGAGGGACACCCTTCCCCCGCGCCGCGAGAAGAGCCGGGGATAGGGGCAGAGGGGCAAGGCAAACTTTCGACTTTCGACTTTTGACTTTGGACTTTTAACTTTTGACTTTCGCCTCCTAAAAGTCATCCTTAGCATTCCCCAGTATCCTGAAGTTGTAGGTGATCATAAAAATCGGCTGACCAAAAATGGTCATCTGATACCCCTTTATCTCACCCCCCTCATTCTTGAAGAAGATTGAATATGGATTCTTCCGGCCAAGAACATTGTATACCGTTGCTGTAAACGATGAATGATTGAGCTTTTTTACACGGAGATTACCGTTAAGCGTCGCTGAGAAATCAAGCCTCATGTAATATGGAATCCTGAAAGCATTCCTGTCTGAATAATAAACCCTGGTGGTATTATTAAACTCATAAAATGCAACCGGGAAAGTAATGGGCCTTCCTGTGCTGTAATCAAAATTGGTTGACACATTGATCCTTCTGGAAAGCTTTAAATTTGCAACCAGCTTAAGATCATTGGGTTTATCAAAATTGGCAGGGAAATAGCTGCCATCGTTAATTGTCTCATCTTTAAACTTACTGTCAAATTTGGAAAACACCCTTGAATATGTGTAGCTGACCCAGCCGGTAAGCGGACCTGTTTGCTTCTTCAACATCAACTCAATACCATATGCCTTGCCTTTGCCACTTATAATATCTGTTTCAAGATGCTCGTTCATAAGAAGCTGTGCACCACCTTTGAAGTCAATAACATTGTTAAGATTCTTATAATAACCTTCAACAGAGGCTTCAATGCCTTTTCGCGGAAAGTTCTGATAGAGACCAACAGAATATTGATCACCTCTCTGCGGTTTTATATAACTGTCACTAAGCTTCCAGATATCTGTTGGTGACATCGATGTGGTGTTGGATATCATGTGAAGATACTGGTACGCCCTCTGAATGCCTATCTTCAGAGACAAATTGGATGCCAGCAATAGTCGCGATGATAACCTGAATTCAATATTCGGATAGGACTGATAAATATCACCGCTGCCATAACTGACAGTATCACTTATACTTTCAACAGATCTGGATGTGTTTGCGTAATACTGATATTCAGTTTTAGGACCAAAAGCCATAAACCAGGTGCCTCGTAATCCGGCTGTCACTGTAAGATTGGGAGTCACCTCAAACTCGTCACTCAAATAGAGCGATGGTTCAATGGCTTGCTCTTTTTCCAGTTCTTTTGAAGTTACGGTTGAATAACTTCCTAATGGTTCTCTTTTGCCTGGTTGCAATGAATAGCCGGTTGCATCAATGCCAAATTCAACCTTATGCCTGTCGGCAGGGAAAAATAAAAAGTCGGCCCTGAGTATCTTCTGGTCTATCTGATATCTCAATGAGTTATAGCTGGTTGAGTCTTCCTTGTCATCTATGGTATAATTATAGTTGCTCATTATGGCATAGAACTGACCCGAAAGCCTTGTGCTGAAGGTGTGTTTCCACTTTAGAGTGGATGCAATATTGCCATAATTAAATGCGGTTTCCCTGTAGTAGTCAAATTTATCCCTGCTGAAATAGCCTGAAAGGGAGAGTGAATTTTTTTCATTTATGTCCCAGCTGAGATTGCCATCAAGATCAATGAAATTGGCATGACTCTTCTGAAGCTGCTTGTCATCAAGTTTTTTAAGAAGCCAGTCTGAATATGTGGTTCTCGATCCAATAATAAATGAACATTTTTTACTTATGGGACCTTCAACAACAATACGCCCTGTAACAGGACTTATTCCGCCGCTGACCTTATATTTTTCCCTGCTTCCGGTTGCCGGAACAATCTCCATAACAGAAGATAGTCTTCCTCCGAATCTTGCAGGCATGCCACTCTTGTAGAGTGTCACATCGCTTACCACATCAGAGTTTATTGCAGAGAAGAAACCAAAAAAATGCGAGGTATTTATTATGGGAGCATTGTCGAGCAACACAAGATTCTGATCGGTTGACCCACCGCGGACATTATATCCGCTTGCTGCTTCCCCAACTGATTGCACTCCCGGCAGTGCAAGTGAACTCTTAATAATATCAACCTCACCAAGACCAAGAGGTATTTGCTTCAGCATCTTGCTGTTTATCTTTTCAATACCTATTCTAGCGTTCTTTACATTGTTTTCGCGATTGGCAGACACAAATACTTCATTCAGCTGATTTGTGTTCTGAACCATATCAACGTCCAATGCTCCATCGGAATAAACTATAACATTTCTTCTTGTTGTCTTCATTCCTATCATCCTGTACTCAAGCTGATACTGTCCTTTTGGAAGAGTAATGGCATAATAACCTGCATTATTGGTCATTGCACCCACCTTTAGTTTTTCTACATAGACGATGGCCCCTGATATTGGTTCTCCTTCAGTTGCATTTGTAATGGTTCCCGATAAAACAGCCTTGCCTTCTTTGACCGCCGAAGGCTTGCCTATTTTAAACACCTTGTATTCATCACTGATTGATTTGTTTTCCTGCTCAGCTGATGGCCTGATGAATTTTGTTGTGTCGGCCTGAACCCTGTTCTTCCGGAGATATTCTAGATATTCCTTCTCAAATGAGGTTTTAATGGAATATCCTTTTGACAGAATAACCTTGTTGTCATCAGTTATTATAAATGAAAGACCCTGCTTTCTTAATGTTGTGTTCAACAGTTCATCAAGCGATTTGCCCTTTGAATTGACATCGAGATAAAGACTGTCTACCCATTTATTAGTATAATATATCTTTACCGGGGTAAGGGTTTCAATAGTATCTACCAGATCGTTAAACAAAATATTGTTAAGCTGAATAGTCAGATTATTTACATCTTGACCGTTAACAAAAACGGCTGAAAAGAAGAGAAGAATAAAAAACAGGATTTTTTTCATCAGACTAATAATTATTTTTTGGCAAGGTTATCGTAGTACTTCAATACGCAATTTAATTCTCTTTTGTCAGCTCTTCTGAATTTAATGCCGGTTCTTGACATATACTTCCTTATATCACGACTGCTGGCCCCGAATTGTCTTATAAACTGAGAGTTCATCTTCACTTTTACATATCCCTTCCCTGTATTCAAAAAACCCACAGGCGAATAAAAATACTCTGTATCCGAGCCATGAATTACAGCTGATGAAATATATTTTATCAGATATTTACTGGTTCCGTAATATACCACCTGGTAAAATCCATCGGGCAGATTAAATGTCGGATCATCATCTTTGCTGAAAAACCTGAAAGAGAGAGTGTCATCCTTGTATGCGAACACGAAATTATTTATGTTATCCCTGTTAAGCGCCATCCCAAATGGACGGTAAGCCATGCGGTTGATTGTGTCGAGATAAATCAGCTGATCTTTATTTGTATCATAATTAAGTGAATAATTGTTATAAGTTCTCCCTTTTATTGTAATAAGCGAGGAATGTTTTTTCCCGTAAAACAAAATTGGTTTGGATTCAGAATTGAAATAATAGGGATAATGTTCTCTTCCACAAATAAAATCGTATGATGACTCGATTCTACCGGAATAAAGCTTATAAAGTTCCTCAATCTCTTTATTTTCCAGGCAGGCATAGGCATCGTTCCCTTTATATGTCTTTACCGCATCAGGCCGCTGTGCATAAGCCGCTATTGATAAAAACATCAGGGGAATGAAAAAAAGGTTCTTACTCATCAGTCAAAGTAATTATGCCGGTTTCAGCTATTGTTTTAATTATTAAAAGTAAACATAGGGATTTTATTAAAACTAACACATCCGGTCCTGCTTATATTTGTCAATTTTTAATTCAAGCAATGGCAGGCTTACTCAGACTGCGATTTCAGGTTATCGTAATACATTAAAACAGCTGAAATCTGTTTTTTGTCCTTTGACCCAGCCGGTATACCCTGTTTTCGACAGTATTTTCTCACATCCGGAGAGTAACTGTCCATTAACTTGAATAATTGTCTTATGGATTTGAATTTTGTAAATCCATTTCCTATGTTAACATAAAAGACAGTACGATATGGATACTCACTGATTCCATTAATTATAGAGCAATGTGATGTATGTTTTATAAGGAAGGTGCTCCTTTCGCTGTACACATCCTCATAAAAGCCATCTTTAAAATTAAAACTGTTACTGTCTCTGAAGTACTTGAAATTCAATGTATCATTGCTTTTAATAAGCTCGAAAAAATCAATATTATCCTTGTTCAGAGCAATTCTCAGAGGGTTGCCCATAAATGATCTTGAACCATCTAAAAACAGGACCTCATCCATATAGGTGTCATATTCGAGTAAAATATCTCTGTAAAATATTCCGTTGATAACAATGCATGATGAGTATTTTTCTCCCCAGTTTAAGATCGGTTTCTGTGTGGACTGAGAATAGTAAGGAATGTATTCTCGTCCATTGATCAGATTGAAAAACGGGTTGATACTTTTGGAGTAGAATTCAAAAAGATTCTGCTTCCTCATCTCGTTCATTGACGAGTTGTTCCTGTCTTTGTCTGACTCTGACAATGAAATACTCTGGGCTTGGATCAGAACAGGCCAGGCTATCATGATTACTGAAAAAATAATTCTGAGCATTTTACTATATGAAAAATTTGTAATACTAAAAGAACAAATATTACTTAACAAAACGAAAACTTTAACATTTATTTGTATGACAAATCTTAAATCTGTTAAAAATAAAGGTTATTTTTAATTTCTATAGACCTATTTTAAAGCTTGTAAAAATGAAATTGAAAAGGTGGAACCTCATCTTGATTATCTTACTTTTTAGCACTCTTTTCACATGCATTGAACCATACGATGCCCGGATAAGAAATTTTGAATCTTTATTGGTGGTGGATGGACTTATAACGGATGAAAATCATGCCAACTGCGTAATACTTACCACTTCAAAAGCAAATACCAATGATAAAACTGAAATGGTATCCGGAGCACAGGTGGTTATCAAAGATGACCTTGGCAGAAGCACTACCTTAACTGAAAAGATTAGAGGGAAATATTTTACCGATAGCCTTAGTTTCAGGGGAGAAGTGGGCAGATCTTATACATTATATATAAAGACCATTGATGGGAAAGAGTATGAATCAACTTCATGCCTGATGTATCCCTCCCAGCCACTTGACAGTATAAGCTATGTGAAGGCGAGCCGGATTATTGATAATGTAGTAAGGGATGGGATCAGGATGTATGCCACGTCTGAGTGCAACGATGATCAGGCATACTATCGCTGGACATACCAGGAACAATGGATGTTCAGTGTGAGATACGCGCCTCAATATGTCTATGTTGGCAATGGTAACATTGAAAACAATATTCCTGAGAACGTAATATGTTATAAAGGGAGTAAATCAACCGGAATATTCGTCAGGCAATCAAATACCGGGTTTTCGCAGCCTCTTGAGTTTTTTTTGCCGGATGAATCAGATAGATTTACCATTAAGTATAAAATTAAGGTCCGGCAACTCTCTTTATCAAAAGATGAGTATAATTTCTGGACCCAGATGCAGATGATTAGTGAAAGCGGTGGCGACATTTTCGATAAACAGCCATTTCAGGTTACCGGGAATATTTCTAACAAGAACGATGAACGGGAAAAGGTGCTTGGTTACTTTCAGGTCTCATCTGCTACTGAAAAAGTAAAATATATTACTCATACCGAAATGAAACATCTGGGTCTTCCGGATTATTATCCCACCTGTGATACTATGACTCTTTCCCGTGGTGAAGATTACAGAACCTGGGATGCGGTTTATGCATTTGCAACGAGCTATGGATATAAATTTGTTTATCCCATTTATGATGAATCCTCTACGAGTATGGTAGCAATGTTTTTTTCAAAACCGGAATGCACGGATTGCACTGTAACAGGATCGCTGAGTGTGTCTGATTTTTAGAGCAATATTTTATATGAAGACTATTTATCACACAAATTTGTTGAGAAGACTGCTGGAACTGATAGCTCTTTCTTTCATTTTATTATTTTCTGCTGCACCTGATTGTTTTTCTCAAACAAACATAGGTGGAACAGGCAACGAATACCGGGAGGAGCTTACAGTGGTGACTGACAGGGATATATATGTTGCCGGAGAGAAGATATACCTGAAAATATTCAAACTCGATCGGACTGATCATACTCCTGATGATGTCAGTAAAGTTGCCTATGCTCAGCTAATAGACAGTTACAAAAATTCAGCTGCACAGGCAAAAATAAGTCTCATGGGTATTTCCGGCGCAGGAGAGATAACCATCCCTGATACTATTCCCACAGGCAACTATTTTATATGTACAAGCACCAGCTGGATGCAAAACTTTTCACCCGAACTTTATTCTTATAAACGGATTTCTGTTATTAATCCTTTCGAAACCCCGGATGTGAATAAATTGCTTCCATCAGACAGAAGCCCTGACAGTATCGCTTTTTACCCGGAAAGCGGGAAAATGGTTTCAGGTTTAAACAATCATATCGGTTGCCGGGGTTATGATCGGAAGGGATTCCCGGTACCATTTAACGGATCCATCATTGGTAACAATGGTACAACCTGCAAAATTAAAGCGGGAGACGATGGAATTGTTTTCTTTGATTTAAAGCCGAAGCCAGGAGAGACATTTTATCTTGCCATAGAAAAGGCAGGTGCTGATCCAAAAAGATTTAACCTTCCACCTACACAGGAATCAGGGTCTGTCCTTTCAGTAAAAACAGATCATAATAATCTGATTGTAGCGATTCTGAGACATGAGAACTCAGATAGTAAAAACAGTAAGTCGACTCTTTTATACTCACCAATCACAGGAGAGCCTGTTAAAAGAACATTATCAGAATCAGATACCCTGGTTTACTTCAGGAAAACAGATATACCTGAAGGTTTTGCAGTGTTGACATTAAGTGATAACAAAGGAAGGTCTATCGCTGACAGGTGGGTTTATAATGAAAGGACAACAAGTGTTTCATACGATGTTAAGCTCCAGAATGCTGTTTATTACCCGCGTGAGAAGGTTAATTTAACTGTTGAAGTGAAAAATTTAACCGGAATTCCTTCCGGTAGCGACCTTTTGGTTTCAGTTGTAAAATCGTTTTCACTGGATAAAAATAACCCTGGCAATTATCCTGAATATTCACAGTTACCTTTTCTGGCTTCAATTTCTCAGGATCTGGGAGAAACTTCAATCAATAATTATCTTGTTTTATGTCCTGGCCTGAATGCCATTTTCCCCATTAAGAGCAGCAGCAAGCAGGCGGAAGAGGTACATAAACTTATTGATGATCTGAAAGACATGCTTGCCAGCGACTCCTCTCAGATAGATACGCTAAAGGGAAAGCTACTTGAATTAAAGGAGCAATACAACGGCAGCAAAAGAAACGAGGGATACTCACATTTACCTGAGCTTGAGGGACATCTTGTGTCTGGAAGAATGTTAAATATGGAGACGGGCCTGCCACTCAGGAATGAAAATGTGATACTATCATTTGTTGGCAGTAATTCAAACTGCAGCTTTGCAACGACAAATGAAAACGGTGTATTTTATTTTAACACGCGGGTGACCGGCTTGCGTGAGCTTGTTATTCAACCTGCATCTCCATGCCCGGAAGGCTATTTTGTTGAGATGGATAATCCATTCCCTGAGGCAATTACAAAAGAGAAAATGCCTGTCTTCTTCCCTGATACCAATATGTTATCCAGATTGAACCAGGCTATTATAAGTATGCAGGTAAAGGGAATATATGATCCTTACAGAATGAGAGCCAAGCAAGCCTGGAACAGTGTTTCGTTGCCTGATTTTTATGGAGAGCAACTGGAAAAAATATATGTTGAAAAGTATATTGAGCTTAATTCCCTTAAGGAAATAATTAAAGAAATAGTACCCGCACTCTGGATTGGCAAAAGAGATAAGAAAAGCTATTTCTGGCTTGCCAGTGAAGCAGACAGCCCTCCATTCAAAAATGATCCTTTAGTACTTGTTGACGGAGTGCCTGTAAACGATATCGAAAAGATACTCTCTATAAATCCCAAAGAGCTTGAAAGGATAGAATTACTACGAAAAAGATACTATATAGCTGATTTAACATTCGATGGTATTGTTCATTTCATTACCAAAAAGGCAAATCTTAGCGCTATCGAGTTTGATAAGACATTGTTCAGGCAGGAGTTCCAGTCAGTGCAAAATATGCCGGCTTTTTATTCTCCTGACTACTCGGCAGATTCACTCAGGAATAGCCGGATACCTGACTTTCGTAACACTCTCTACTGGAATCCATCCGTTGTGACTGACAAAAAGGGGAACGCAAGCGTAGATTTCTTTACACCTGACGAACCTGGTGAATACTCCGTTGTGGTGGAAGGGATGACATCAAAAGGGAATCTTATCCGAAAAGAAGTGAAGTTCGTTGTTGTGGATAGAAAGTAGACCACACTGCTTCGTAAAATATTTTGGAACATTATCCATTAAGTTAATTTTTTGCAAATGCAGACGCTTTTTTCATCAATTATGATATTAGTGTTTGTAAAACACTAAATTTGATATCTCTGAAACAGACACAACAATCACTTTTTTCTAGAGGATGAAAAAACACTTATGGAAGCCAATCTTTGTATTCTTTATAATTGGCACTTTAATTACATGCATTGAACCCTATACTCCAAAATTGGGCAGGTTTGAATCACTCCTTGTTGTAGATGCATTACTTACCGATGAAAACACATCAAACTACGTAAAGATCTCACGTACTGTTGCAACTGCCGGTCAGGATCCTGAAAGAGTTACAGGAGCCCAGGTCACTGTAACGGATGACGACGGCATAACAGCATCTTTTACAGAGATCAGAGATGGAGTTTATAAATCGGACAGCACGGTTTTCAAAGCAGAGACAGGCCACTATTATACTTTGCATATTAAAACAATCGACGGATTTGAATATAAGTCTGATGAGTGCTTTTTAAGTCCGGTTCAGGGAATCGACAGTATTTATTATAAACTTGACGAAGAGATCCTTGATAATGAAATAAAAAGTGGCCTGAGACTTTATGTAAAATCAAAGGCAACCACGGATTGTGGCTATAACCGATGGACTTATCGTGAATGGTGGAAGGTGGAAGCGATTTATGCACAGGAGTACTCTTACGTTGATTCAGCAACCTTCTTACCTTATACGCCCTATAAAAAGGTATGCTATGCCAATAAAAAATCTGGCGAAATACTTATTAAATCAGCCGGGGAGGATATCGATCAGCCATTGATGTTTATTGCATCACAGGACTCTCCCCGTCTTTTGAATGAGTACTGCCTCGAACTGCGACAGCTGTCCCTGTCAAAAGAAGAATATGAATTCTGGAACTGCATGAAACAGATTGGAGAAAGCGGGAGCAACATTTTCGACAAGCAACCATTCCAGGTTTCCGGAAACATACATAATATAAGTAACCCTGAGCAAAAGGTGCTGGGCTATTTCCAGGTCTCAGGAGTCAAAATGAAAAGAAAATTTATAACATACCAGCAGGCGAAAGAGGCAGGTGTCATTCGGTATATTTATCCATGCGAGGTGGTTGAGGCCGCACCTTCAAAAGAATTGCCAGGCTGGAACAAGGTCTATAATCATTATATCAGGGCAGGGTTTACCTTTGTTCGACCGGTATTTGCACTTGGAGGACTTAAATCCATGTTATTTGTCACTCCGATATGTGGTGACTGTACCCTTTCCGGTTCTCTGGCCAAACCTGCCTTCTGGATAGATTTACAGTGAATATTTCAAAAGACATTATAATATCATACACAGAATAAGAATATGAACTCCATTTTAAACAGAGTAACTCTCCTGTTTATCCTTATATCATTCTCCTCTTTCGTTTTTTCACAGACAGCTGAAAAAAAGAGTACCGGAATAAAATACTCGGAAGAGATACTGGTGACAACTGACCGCGACATTTACATTGCAGGTGAAAGAGTCTACATGAAGATCTACAAGCTTAACGGAATAACCCGTACACCGGGAAATATAAGTCAGGTTGTATATTCCGACATGGTTGATAATTACAATAATCCAATTGTACAGATCAAGGCTGGTATTCAGGACTTCTCGGGAGCAGCAGAGTTTGTCATCCCAGATACATTGAGAACCGGCAATTATCTTATACGCACCTACACAAATTGGATGCATAATTTTTCAGAGGCGCTGTTTTCTTATAAGCGGATTTCTGTTATCAATCCCTTTGAAAGCCTTAATTCAATTAAGATTCCTGTTAAGGGATCCTTACCCGATAGTGTGGCATTTTTCCCTGAAGGAGGGAAGCTCATTTATGGAATTGAGAACCTGGTTGGAATAAGGTGCTTTAACAATGATGGCATACCCTTAGGTGTAAATGGCTTGATTGTAAGCAGTAACAATGATACTCTTTGCCGGGTTGATGTCACTAACGGTACCGGCTTTTTCACCATTAGACCTGCCGGAATCGAAAGGCTATTCCTGGTTGCCAGGAGCGACAATGGCTCCGTCAGGAGGTACATATTACCTCCGGTTGATGAATCAGGCATTTCATTGGAAGTAAGGAACAGCCGCAGTAAAGGTCAGCTTATGTTATACATACGTCAAAACAGCCATTTTAATGCTTCCGGGAAGATTTACGTAGTCTATTCTCCGGTATTGACTGACCCTCTCAGAAAGGAAATTAATATAGGAGAGGATCTGGTGCTTAAAAAGGATACTCTCCCTGCAGGGCTGGCAAGGATTACCATTACAGACAACAATGGAAATACCTTTGCAAACCGCTGGGTTTACAATGATAAGGGAGGCAATATAGATTTTAATGTCAGGATAACGGAACCTGTAAGAGGGGAGCGAAGCCTGGTAAAAGCTGAAATAAATGCCTTAAGCTCTGATGGGAAGCCACTGAAGAGTGACATTGTAGTCTCAGTGGTTAAATCATTTACGGTTGATTCATCCAATGCAGGGAACATACCCGGCTTCAGACAGATACCATATCTGGCCTCAATGAGTACAAATATGGAGCAATTTGATATTAATGACTATCTCATTTTTTACCCTGAGCCTGATGATTTCATAAAACATCAGACTACTCATGATGATCTTTTTCTTCCGGAGCTGGCTGGACAATTGGTGAGTGGTGCTTTAATAAACAATGCAACAGGAGAGCCTCTGAGGAATGAAAACGTAATCCTTTCCTTTATTGGCAAGAGTGCAAGATGTAAGTTTACAAAGACAGACAGCATGGGAAAATTCAATTTTGTGACTGATGAATATGGTACAAAAGAGATCGTAATTGAGCCAATGCAGGCAGGGTTGAGGGATTATTCCGTTGAGATAGGTACCCCCTTCATGGATGCCATGACCCGTTATAAAGCAGCTCCTTTTTATCCTGACACCACGCGGCTGGCTGACATAAACAAGGCGGTAATAAGTATGCAGGTTAAAGGTATATATGATCCCTTTGTTAATGCCGGTATTAATTTGCCAGAGAGCAGAGCAGGGCATGATTTTTACGATAAGCCTGTTGAGACAATTGTTTTGTCAAATTATATTGAGCTTACCTCTATGAGAGAAGTCATTAAAGAACTGATACCGGGGTTGATGATTTACAGGAAGGATGGCAGGAGCTATTTCAGGATGGTCAATGAGTCGCAGAATCCAATGTTTGAGACACCTCCCATGGTACTTGTGGATGGGGTTGTATTCGATGATGTTGACAGGATACTGGCTATGAACCCCAGGGATATTGAAAAGATTGAGGTTCTCAGAAGCAGATATTTCATATCCGATATTGTTATTGAGGGCATTGTCAACTTTGTCACTCAGAAGGGTAATCTCAGTGTCCTGGAGTTTGACAGGTCATTATTCAGGCAGGAGTATCAGGCCATGCAGTTACCATTCAGGTTCTATTCACCCGGCTACTCGGTTGATTCAGTGCGTAACGGGCGCATACCCGATTACAGGAATACTCTTTATTGGAATCCGGATCTCAGGACAGACGAAGATGGACGGGCGGAGGTTGAGTTTTATACGTCTGATGAGAGAGGGGAATACCTTATTATAATGGAAGGGGTAACTGCAGATGGTAAGACCGGCAGGAGTGAGCTGAAGTTTGTCGTTGGAGATAAGAAATAATCTCATTGTTAACATCCTTGTAAAAAGGGACATACAACCGGTGTTAAATTTATCTGCAATTTTTTTCAAAAAATTCTTTTAAAAAGGTTTGTCAAATTCAAATTCATCTCTATCTTTGCACCCGCTTTGAAACACTAAGCGACGTTCTCTGAGGGGGTGAATTAATGAGGGTGAGCAATGTTGCTCCGGTAATAGCGGGGCAATAAAAAATCAGAAAAAATTTTGAAAAAAATTTGGTGATTTGAAAATGGTTCACTACTTTTGTCCTCCCAAAACAAGGGAAACAGTTCTTTGATAAAATGAATGAAGTAGCACCAGGCGAGAAAAAGGAAACTCGCTTGAAAATAATACCTAGTAATTTCGAATGAGTAACAGACCG
>DAOQAX010000040.1:0-12468 GCA_035354395.1 Bacteroidales bacterium
AAAAAAAAAACTAATAAAAAAAATTTTTTTTGCTTGACTTTTTCAAAAAAAGTATATGTTTTTAGGCATCAGTTACTTAAGTCAATGAATTTTTTTTATTTAATTAACATCCTGATTATCAGATAAATATGTAAGTTTGCGTTGATTTGTTGGTGTTTAACAACTCATTATGAATTATTACTCAAAATTCAACACTTACTGACCAAAATTAGGACTATTTTAACATTAATTAAGAATACAACGTTAAAGTTAAGATAATCACTATTTTAGGAAAAGTTATTCGCCTGATGGACTTTTTTTACCAAAAAGGGAAAAATGTACATATCTTTTTGGATTGGTTTTAATATCCTGCAAAAGAATATTCAGACTTTCCAGACTGCTGCTAAGATTTGTGTACAGAGTATCATTTGTAAGAATCTGTCCGGCAGTACCTTTCCCTTTATTTAATTTGTCAAGGATAGAGGAAGCATTCTCAAGACTGGTTTTGAGATTTGCAACAGAGGTATATATATCGGCTGCTGCCAGGGTATCGGAGATAGACTCAAGGTTGGTGAGGGTGCTGTCAAGTTTTCCGGAATTATCAGAAAGCATCTTGCTGAACCTGTTTATATTATTGAGGGTTTCTTTAAGATCTTTTTCTTCAGATCCCAGAATACTATTAAGACTTTTTGTGGTGCCGTTAAGATTGGCGATGGTCCCATCAAGATTCTTTTTAAAATCGGAATCGATAATATCATTTACGGAAGTGATAACCGAATCGAGGTTTGTAATGAGATTTTCGAGTTTATTAAAAACAGGAACCAGCTCATTGTCTACTTTATCAAGCAGTGATTCTGCAACTCTGCCCGGAATGGTGTCGCCTTCGGAATATGTTCCCGGACCTTTGCCATAAACAAACTGAACTTTAACGCCACCCATAATTGATATGGGAGTTATTTCAGCAACAGTGTTCTTTGGAAGTTTAAAATTACGGTCGACTGAAAACTCAACCAGAAGTTTACCGCTCTCAGCATCAATAAAATCAATAGATTGGACAACTCCTACTTTATAACCGTTGACTTCAACCGGACTCGATTCTGACAATCCGCCTACCTGATCATAGACAGTGTAATAATAAGCTGAATTTGAGAAAAAATCTTTTCCCTTAAGAAAACTGTACATCCATATAAATAACAGTATTGTCACAAGCGCTGTAAAACCTACTTTAACTTCATTCGATATCTTTTTCATCTGATACTATATTGTTAGTATTTGATCTTTTTTTGTTCAATCACCTGCTGCAAAGGTAATATTTTACTGTCTTTAACAGCAATAATGAATGCTCCGGGAAAAATTGCCGCAATATTATTTTTGAATTTTATAGCCGACGACAGATCCATAAAGCTGCCTGTTGCGTATTTGAAGCGATTATCAGCCTGTAATTCAACTACATCAACAAATCCTTTGAAATTTTCGGGAGTGACTTTAATTTTCACCATTGAAGAGGCTATCTGTACCATAAATACAGGTTCTCCTTCTTTTTCTTCAACTTTAGGCGGATTCACCTTTGCTTTTATTTTATTAATAATAATTGCAGTGTCAGCTTTGGCAACTGTCCCGTTGCCCGTAATGGCATCCTTGCCGGTTGAAATGTCTTTTAATGTTGAAGTATTATTATCTCCGCCACATTTCTTTTCTGTCTTGCTGACTAATGTTTCCTTAGTGGTAACGGTATCGTCCTTATATGATGTTGAATCATATTTATCATCGTAATCTGCTGTTGCTATTTCGCTTTTCCTGTCAATATCATTAACATATTCCCTGCATGCCCTGAAAATTGCTGACGCCAGATAATCCTGTCCCTGTTTTGAATTCAAAAATTTTTCTTCTTCCGGATGTGTAATAAAACCGGTTTCAGTAAGTACACTGGGCATTGTTGTCATGAATAACACCCAGAATCCGGCCTGCTTGACTCCTCTGTCAATTCTGCTTATCTTATCTCTGAACTGCGACTGGATATTCGATGCAAGTTCTGTGCTCTGTCCCCGGTATTCATGTTGTGCAAAGGTGAACATGACATATGATTCAGCCGATTTAGGGTCAAATCCTTCATACTTGGTGGAATAGTTATCCTCAAGAAGGATAACCTCATTCTCTTTCATTGCAACTTCAAGATTTTGCTGATCTTTTGCGAGACCCATTATAAAAGTTTCTGTTCCCTGGATAGTTTTTGATTTTGCCCAGTTTGCATGTATTGATATGAAGAGGTTGGCATCATTCTTATTAGCTATATCGGCACGTTCCCTTATATCGACGAATGTGTCATTTTTCCTGGTATAGATAACAGTCACGTTTTTAATGTTTTTCTCTATGTATTCACCTGTTTTGAGAGCTATGGCCAAGGTAATGTCTTTTTCTTTACTGAATGATCCAATTGCACCCGGATCTTTACCTCCATGACCTGCGTCAATCACAATTATCCAGTTCTTATCTGGTCTTACTGAAGCGGTTAATGCAATAGATAATGAGAAAAAAAGTGTGATAAAAAGGTAAAATGATTTTGTCAGATAAATATTATAAGTATGAAGTTTCCCGTTTTTAATTTCTATACTCATTTCATGTAAAGGTTTTTTAATTAGTTTTGCGCTGGCATCTCGATACCACACAAAAATTATACAAAAATAGCAGGAAAATTGTATTTTTTAACAGAAAAGCGGTTAGTTGTAGTGCTCCTGATGATGGTCTGGTCTCTTTCTTTGTTTTCTCAGAAAGAATCAAAAGTAGTGGACACATTAATTGTTCAGCAGGATACAGTGAAAGCTGATACCCTTGGAAATTGGCGCAGGCCATCTCCGTCTGCTATTGATAAGAGAGTGACATTTTCCGCCGCCGGTTACAAGAAAAACGATATTGCAAAAAAAACGATCACTCTTGTTGAATCTGCACAGGTTACTTATGACGATCTTGAGATTAAGGCCGATTCGATGGTCTTTAATATGAACACGAACATTCTCCATGCTGAAGGCAGAGCAGACTCAACCGGAAAAAAGATAGGAACTCCTGTTTTTAAACAGGGATCGGAGGAATTTGAGGCAGAAGAAATAATGTACAATTTTAAAACAAAAAAAGCCCTGGTTAAGAACATTGTGACCAAACAAGCCGACGGACTTCTGCACAGCCAGTTTACAAAACTCCTTGAAGACGGAACTTCAAATATTTCAAAAAGTTCATATTCAACATGCGATGCCGATACGCCTCACTTCTATATAAACATGCCCAAGGCAAGAGTTTATCCTGGTGAAAAAATTGTATCGGGTCCCGGAAACCTGGTTTTAGAGGGAATCCCTCTGCCACTGGTAATCCCTTTCGGATATTTTCCTATTCAGACTAAAAAAGCTGCATCAGGAATACTGATTCCCAGTATTGGACAGACAAATGAACTGGGTTACTCACTTACTGAAGGAGGTTACTATTTTGCTTTAAGCGATTACTTCGACCTTTCCTTGACAGGTAACATGTATACTAACGGTACATGGATGGGTACAGCAAAGACCAGTTATAACAAATTATATAAGTATAGCGGAAACTTTTCTTTCAGTTATTCCAATAACATTTCGGGTTATAAAGGATTGCCCAACTACTCCAAGTCAAACAATTACAAGGTAATGTGGACCTATACCCAGAGTCCGAAAGCTTCTCCTAGTTCCACATTTTCGGCAAGTGTAAATATGACTTCAAGCGGATTCGACAAGAAAAACAGCTATAATGTTGCTGACCATATAACTACTACAAGAGCTTCAAGTATTAGCTACTCCAAGTCATGGGATGGTACCCCTTTCAATATGTCGGCAAGTATGAACCATAGTCAGAACGTAGCAAATAACACTGTGTATTTAAACCTCCCGAAGGTCAATTTCAATGTGGGAAGGATTTATCCGCTAAAAGGGAAGAAGAGTTCAGGAACTACAAAATGGTATCAGGAACTTCAACTCCAGTACTCTTCATCACTCGATAACCAGATCAACACAAAAGACTCTCTTCTGTTTACAAATAAAGTCTGGGATAATATGAAGAACGGGTTTAAACATGACATTCCGTTAAGTATACAGTTGCGACCGTTCAATAATTTTTCAATCTCTCCGCAGTTGTCTTATAAAGGAGTAATGTATACACAGAAGATTGAAGAAAAGTGGGATCCTGATTATGTTGATGAGGAAGGTAAAGCTATTCCATCAGTTGTTGTAGATACGACAAAAGGTATTTATTACGGTCATGCAATTAACCCGTCAATAAGTATGGGCTTTAATCCCCAGATCTACGGAACTTATCTCTTTACAAATCCAAATTCAAGATGGCAGGCAGTGCGCCATGTGATTAAACCTTCTATAGGATTCAACTATGTGCCTTATATGAAGGGATTAAGTTCAAAAATGTACCATCAGGTGCAAAAAGACACTCTTGGCAATATGAGGAATTATTCAATGTTTGAAGGAAGTATTTATGGAACACCTTCATTGTCAAGCAGAAGCGGAAGCGTTTCGTTTGGATTGATAAATATACTTGAAGCAAAGGTGTTTGCGCGTAATGATACCACCGGTAAGCCGAATAAAGTCAAACTTATAGATAATCTCGGCATCAATACATCGTATAATATTTTTGCTGACTCAATGAGGTGGTCTCCGGTTGCAATGTCGTTCAGAACAACGCTTCTTGAGAATATAAATATTTCCGCCAACAGTAATTTTTCATTATATGGGACGGACAGCGAAGGTAATTCAGTTGGAACATTCTTGTGGGAACAGAATAGAAAGCTGATGCGGCTGACAAGTTTTTCAACAAGCCTTGATTTTAGTCTGAGTGATTTGATTTCTGGCAAAAAAGATAAGAAAGGATCCGGCTCGTCTCAAAGCACGGCTTCTCAGATGGGTAAGTCCGGATTCGGGATGTCTGGACCTTCCGGGCAACAACAACAGGGTGCCCAGAGGGACGATTATGGTTATTCGGTTTTTGATATTCCATGGTCGTGCAACATGAGTTATAACTTCAGCTATACAAAGTCACTTTTAAAATCCAAGATTTCACAGACTCTTTCCGTGAACGGAAGCGTTACTCTTACAAAAAAGATGGCAATGACCTACACAAGCGGATATGATTTCGACGACAAGGAAATTACAATGACTCAGATTGGGATAACACGTGATTTGCATTGCTGGGAGATGCGCCTGAACTGGGTACCAAACGGAACAATGCAAAGCTGGAACTTCACAATAAGGGTTAAGGCTTCTGTTCTTGGTGACCTTAAATATGAGAGAAGGAAAGATTACCACGACTCATACTAATATTAATAACAAGTTATTATGAATAAAATTATCTGCACAAAGGAAGCTCCGGCCGCAATCGGACCCTACAGTCAGGCTGTTGAGGTGAATAATACTTTGTATATCTCGGGTCAGATACCTATAAATCCTGCTACCGGCAAGCTGGTGGAAGGTGGTATTACGGAACAGACAGAGCAGGTCTTTAAGAATATTGACGCTATCCTTAAAGAAGGAGGTTATTCATTTTCCGATGTTGTAAAATCAACATGCCTGCTTAGCGATATGGCAAATTTTAAAGCTATGAATGAAGTATATGGCAGGTACTATACTGAAAAACAACCGGCAAGAGCAGCTTTTGCTGTAAAAGAATTGCCGATGGGATCATTGATTGAGATTGAAACAATCGCAGTGAAATAATGTCACTGCGATTGTTTCATCACTGATTGTATAAATGCTTTAAATAAAAAAGGCTGTCAGAAAGACAGCCTTTTTTATTAGCAGAGATATCTTATTCTCCAATGATCTCAAATTCGATTTCGACTTTTACATCCCTGTGAAGTTTGATAACAGCTTTATAACTGCCGACTTCTTTTACCTGATCTTCAGGAAGAGTGATGTTTCTGCGGTCAATGTCAAATCCTTTTTCCTTTAATGATTCAGCAATCTGAATTGTGTTAACTGAACCGAAGATCTTACCGGAAGTACTGGTCTTTGCACCAACAGTAATTTTTACACCGGCCAGTTTGCCTGCCAACTCCTGTGCTTCTGCTTTGATTTTTGCCTCTTTATGAGCTCTCTGTCTGAGATTCTCAGCATGCATTTTCTTGGCTGATGAAGTTGCAGCAATTGCATAACCACGCGGGATCAGAAAATTCCTTCCGTATCCGTCCTTAACATTTACTAAATCGTCTTTCTGCCCGAGCTTGTTGACGTCCTGTGTTAATATAATTTCCATATTAATTTCCTCCTTATTTTAAAAGGTCAGTAACATAAGGAAGAAGAGCCATGTGTCTTGCTCTTTTAACGGCTTTAGCCACTTTCCTTTGATATTTAAGTGAAGTACCTGTGATCCTGCGTGGCAGAATTTTCCCCTGATCATTCAGGAACTTTTTAAGAAATTCAGGATCTTTATAATCTATATAGCGGATCCTGTTTTTCTTGAACCTGCAATATTTTTTCTTTTTGATCTCAACCGTTGGTGGGGTTAAATATCTTATTTCTGATTCATTCTGTGACATATCCTATTCCTCCTTCGATTTTCCTGATTCTTTTTGTTTTCTTTTCTTTTCTGCGTATTCGATGGCAAATTTTTCCATCCTGAAAGTTAAGAACCTGATTATCCTTTCGTCACGACGATATTGGACTTCAAGTTTTTCAACAAGATCACCTGTGCCTTTAAATTCAACCAGATAATAGAAGCCGGTAGACTTCTTCTGGATAGGATAGGCCAGTTTCTTTAGACCCCAGTTCTCTTCATGAACGATCTCACCGCTATTATCGGTGATGACCTTCTTGAATTTCTGTACCGCTTCCTTCATCTGGTTCTCAGATAAAACGGGAGTTGCAATGAAAACGGTTTCGTACTGATTCAACATAGTTTTAATTAATTAATTTTAATGATTTTGGCTCGCAAAAGTACAACATTTTTCCTTTATTCAAAATATAATTGACTCAAAAATACCGGAAAAATGATATCTTCCTCTCATCTGATCAATACTCCCGCCTATAATTATCAACATGGGCCGCCGTGGAATCCTTTTTACCTATATTTGTATTTCATATCCGTGAATACTGAGGAATATTTTTTATGGAAAACTTCATTGTTTCAGCACGAAAATACCGCCCTGCTTCTTTCGACATGGTCGTTGGTCAGGATACGATCACAAATACGCTGAAAAGTGCAATAAAAAACAGGCACCTGGCACAGGCATATCTCTTCTGCGGCCCGCGGGGAGTAGGCAAAACAACTTGTGCAAGGATCTTTGCCAAAACAATTAATTGCATAAACCTTACCGAAACTGGTGATCCATGTGATAAATGTGAATCGTGCCTCTCATTCAACTCACTAAGGTCATTCAATATTCATGAGCTCGATGCTGCTTCAAACAATAAGGTGGAAGATATCAGAAGCCTGAACGACCAGGTGAGAATTCCTCCCCAGATCGGAAAATACAGCATTTATATAATCGACGAGGTTCACATGCTCTCCACATCGGCCTTCAACGCATTTCTGAAGACTCTTGAAGAACCTCCTTCGCATGCCATTTTTATCCTGGCGACAACAGAAAAGCATAAGATCATCCCTACAATCCTTTCACGATGCCAGATCTTTGATTTCAACCGGATACGGCTTGAAGATATTGTACGCCGCCTGATGTTTGTAGCACAAAAGGAATCTGTCACAGCTGAGGAGGAAGCACTTCATATTATTGCACAGAAGGCCGACGGCGCTCTACGGGATGCCCTGTCAATATTCGACCAGGTTGTAAGCCTTTGCGGAAAAAACATAAAATACAGGGATGTCATTGAGAACCTGAATGTCCTCGATTATGAATACTATTTCAGCTGTGTCGAGAGTGCACTCAAAGGAGATATCCCCGCGATACTGTTGAGCTTCAATGAGGTGCTTGAGAAAGGGTTCGACGGACACAATTTTATCGCCGGGATGAACAGCCACCTGCGCGATCTTCTGGTCAGCAAGGACCAGGCAACACTGAAACTGCTGGAAGCCACACCTTCTGTACGGCAGAAATATCTTGAACAGGCTGCGAAATGCCCGGTCGACTTTCTTTACAAAGCTCTCGATGCAGGCAGCAACTGCGACATTACATATAAGAGCAGCAAGAATCAACGGCTTCATACTGAACTGTGGCTCATCAGGCTCTGCAGGATTATCGAAGATTCAAATTCGGTACAGGAAAAAAAAAAGCCTGATCAGCTAAAAAAGGAAAATACGGAAACAACCATCCGTCAACCTTCAAAACCTGATGACAAAAGCGACGCAAATGAACTGCTGAAGAACCGGGTTATAAATCCGGAGAAACCTTCTGCAGGACATATACCTGTCTTTGAAAAACCATCAAAGGTCTTCTCAATCCGCGATGTAATTTCCGAAAATAAACCTCCCGAACAGGTGAAACCTGATGTTGCCATGGAGCCTGGCATCGAAAACATCGCTTCCTCTTCTGAAAAAACTGAATTGTCAGGAGAAGCATTAACCGCTGCCTGGCAGGAATTTGCCGACACTATCAAGGGTGAAAGTCCGAGGATAATCAGCATGTTCAAATCGGTCCAGCCCGAACTTGATGATGTGAATACGATTAAAATTCACCTTAATAATGCAGCCCAGAAAGATCTGTTCGTTCTTAATTACAAACAGCGCCTGCTGAATTTCCTCGAAAAAAGATTCAATGTAACAGCTCTCGACATCGAGACTCTTGTGGATATGACCGAATCGGATGATCTCCTCTATTCCGACGAGCAGAAATTTAACCATCTGCAGAACAAATACCCTGCACTGAAGGATTTTAAAAAGACTTTTAACCTCGACCTGACCTGATTATTATCAAAGAGATACGAAAATGGCAGCTGGCAAGACTCCTCCCGATGATGATTTTATTAGTTTCCTTGCAAAAGATAAGTCCTTTGCTGATCAGATAATCGACAATTCAAGGTCGATGATCAGTATAATAAACCGCGATTATATTTATGAAAAGGTAAATATCCCGTTCTGCAAGGCACAAAAAACTGTTGCAGATGCGATCCTCGGCAGGACACTCGCTGATGTATGGGGAGAGGAGACATTCAAAAAGCATATAAAACAGAATATCGACAGATGCTTCTCTGGCGACACTGTAAAATATGAAGCCACCTTCACAACACCATGCGCCGGCCAGCGATTTTATGAAGTTGTTTTTCGTCCTTTTACTGTTGACTCAGGCAAGATATCTCACCTTCTGGCAGAGACATTCGATATTACGGATATTAAAATGTCGGAGAAAATTGCAACAGAGAAGGAAGAAGAGTTCAGGCGTATTGAACAAATGCTTGAGGACAGGCTTTTACAGGCACAGAAACTTGAAACTATCGGCTCTCTGGCAGGAGGGTTAGCCCACGATTTCAATAATATCCTTGCGACTATCTCCGGGTATTCGGAGCTGTTACAGGAGGATATGGCAAAGTCGTCCTCTTCATTTCAGAAAGTCAAGAAAATACAGATCGCAGTTTCAAAGGCTCGTTCGCTGGTTAACCAGATGCTTACCTTCAGCCGCCAGGTGGAACAGGAAAAAGTGATCGTTAAAGTCAATGATGTTCTTAAAGAAACAATAGGTTTTATAAAATCGGCTGCACCCGGAAATGTTACTGTCCGAAGCCGTATTCCAAAAAAGAATGCACCGGTCTATGCAGATCCCACACAGCTTTTCCGAATCTTCCTTAATCTCCTTACCAATGCTATCCAGGCGCTTGAGGAACGAAAAGGAACCATCTCGGTAAACCTGTCATGCCTGAGCGGGAAGAAGGTACAGGCCAGACTCGATAAGAAAATAGTGGCTGATGAATATGCGCTGATAACGATCACAGACACAGGAAAAGGAATGGATCCTTCACTGCTAAGGAGGATCTTCGAACCGTTTTTTACCACCCGGGAAGTGGGAAAAGGCTCAGGGATGGGATTATCTGTGGTCTACGGGATCGTAACCGAAATAGGAGGAGAGGTGCTGGTCTCAAGTGTAAAGGGAAAAGGATCTGTTTTCTATGTCTACCTTCCTTTGACATCCGGAACTAACGGATCGTCGCATGAACCAGGCTCCCGGAAAAAGATACTCTTCATTATGGGTAACAGGCACGAGTCAAATATATTGTCGCTTGCTCTTGAGAGTGCTGGCTATGAGCTTATTAAATGCCCGGTAATAAAAGACCTGGCAAAAGTGATGTCGGGCCTGGATGTGAGCCCCGACCTTGTAATTTACATGACCGATGCAGGTTCTGTTTCTGCTGAAGAATTCATGAGACTTCTTAAGGCAGAGAAAAACACAATCCAGTGTATTTTGATTGATGATCCGGAGGTTGACTTTAATGAAGAAAAATTCGTAAATTCGGGAATTAAATGTCAGCATCTGATGAAGCCTGTGTCACTGAAAGAAATAAAGAGCGCTATTCATATGTCTTTAAGATAGATTGACTAATATTAAAATCAACCCGGAATCTGGATGCCAGGAATACTCATTATAGAAGATGATACTGATCTGAGGGAGATGCTGAAAGTATCTTTCGCAAGACGAAAATACACTATTCTTGAGGCAGGTAACGGCAAGGATGCGATAACACATTTTAAACCTGGTATCACCGACCTTGTGGTTACTGACCTGATAATGCCGGAAGAAGACGGGCTGAAGGTAATTATGAAACTACGGGAAATTAAGCCCGACATAAAGATCATCGCCATTTCGGGTGGAGGCAAAGCAGGCCCAGGAAGCTACCTGAACGTTGCAAAAGCTCTTGGCGCTGATGCAATCTATTCCAAACCATTTTCGGTGAACGAAATGATACTTAAAATCGAAGAGCTGTTGAAAATTGAACAATGATTGATGAAAAAATGTTAATCTGCAAACCACTTAAAAAATAATGATATGTTGAAAAAGAAAGTTGAAGATATCTGCAACAGGCAGGTAGAGCGCGAAGGTTATTCCTCGAACCTGTATCTGGCGATGGCCTCATGGGCCGAGACTAACGGTATGGCAGGTGTTGGACAGTGGCTCTATACACAGGCTGAAGAGGAGAAACTACATATGCTTAAATTTGTAAAGTATATAAATGAAAGAGGAGGTAAAGCTGTTATTCCTGCTTTTAAAAAGCCGCCCACCGACTGGAAAAATGTAGAGGAAATGTTTGCAGAGGTACTTAAACATGAAAATTTTGTTACTGCCAGCATCAACGAAATAGTAGCACTTACCCTCGCCGAGAAGGATTTCAACACACATAACTTCCTGCAGTGGTTTGTAACCGAGCAGGTCGAAGAAGAATCTTCGGCACAGGCAATAATAGATAAGCTGAAACTGGGTGGAAAAAATAACCTTTACCAGTTCGACAGAGATATCATGAGCATGAGAACGGCTTCAGCCGGACCCGCAAAAGCTTAATGAGCAGGTATTTCATACTGATCTTCTCTGTTTTATTCTACATGCCATTTTCTCAGTCCGATGGACAGAAAATGACAGATAAACCCCTGTTCACAGTATCTACTTTCGCAAGTGAGAAGGTGAACAGGGTTTATATTCCGCCTCCTGCAGAGTTTTTTAGAAAAGCAGGCAGCAAAAAAGAGGTATCCGTAAAATTCATTTATTACGGATTCCCATCCGCAGCCATCATCGCATGTGAATATGCATCAGCGATACTCGAAACTCTTCTTCCTGATGGTGTTGATATAACTGTTTCCGCAAGCTGGGAAACGATCGAAGAGTCAGGAGTGCTGGCCAATTCATCAACAACAGGATATATTTCAGGAGCCGATATAGATGCATGGCAGCCCAATGCTATTTACTCCGCCGCTCTGGCAGAAAAAATTGCCGGGAAAAACCTTAATGCTCCTTCTGATGGCGATATCGAGCTTCGCGTAAACAGTACTGCTAACTGGTACCTGGGCACTGATGGAAAAACACCTACCCTCAGGTACGATCTGGTAACAGTGATTCTCCACGAACTTATTCATGGCCTGGGATTTTTCGACAGTTTCTATGCCGGGTCCTCCACAGGATCATACGGAATTGAGTCGGTACCTATGATCTATGATATTTTTGTAGAGAACAATTCCGGACAAAAACTTACTGACATCCTCCTGTTCCCTAATCCATCTCCGGCACTTAAAACCCAGCTGACAGGCGGATCGCTCTATTTCAACGGTCCTGTTTTAAAAAGCTATTTGTCAGGAGGGCGATCAAGGTTATACACACCCTCGACATTCGAATCCGGTTCAAGCATAGCACATCTCGACGAAGAGACATATAAGCCTTCTGCCACCGGTTCAGATGCCTTAATGACACCTTTCATAGCCAGGGGAGAAGCAATCCATGACCCCGGAAAGATAGCTATGGCCATGCTGGGAGATTTAGGCTGGATAAATACCAGGGTGATACATGAACCTGTCAGGGACACGGAAGAAAATATTTCGCTG
>DAOQAX010000041.1:0-12439 GCA_035354395.1 Bacteroidales bacterium
TTTTTATATTCATGGTACAGGTTGCACAGGCATGTGGCAAGCTTGCCGCTGCCTGGTCCGGGTGCTGTAACAACTACAATGGGTTTTGTGGTCTTAATATATTCGTTTATTCCGTATCCCTGGTCGCTTACAATCAGGTCAACATCAGTAGGATATCCTTTTGTAGGGTAATGCAGGTACACCTTTATCCCCCTCAACTCAAGCTTGTTCTTGAAAGCTTTTGCCTGTGGCTGGTTCTGATAACGGGTTATGACCACCGCAGTGATTTCCACTCCCCCTTCACGGAAATCATCAATTGTTTTTAATGCATCAATATCATAAGTGATCCCAAAATCGGCTCTGATTTTTTTTCTTTCAATATCGCCTGCATTAATGCACATTATCACATCGATTTTGTCTTTCAACAACTGCAGAAGCCTCATCTTGACATTCGGGTCAAACCCAGGCAATACTCTGGCAGCATGCATATCAAATAAAATCTTACCTCCAAACTCCAGGTAAAGCTTATTGTTAAACCTGTTCACCCTCTCAAGAATTGCAGCTGTCTGCTCCTTCAGGTATTTTTCGTTATCAAATCCGATGTGGTTTTTATCTATCATTTAACTCATTATGAAGATAATAATACTCATTATTATCAGGCCCCAATATTAGTAAATTTTTCAGCCCATGATATTCTACATCGAATAATAAAAATAATGACTATCGTCAATAATAAATACAATTTCACAAATAGCTTAAAAATCAATTTATTTACCCCATTCCGCTTTGCGGAAGTAAATTGATTTTTTTCGCTCCCCTTGGGGCCGGGGTAAACGAAAAAAATCAATGGGTTTTTATGTATGATCCCGACACTCATTATAAAAATTAACCCGGAATTTATTCAGTCAGAATAAATTCCGGGTATATCAGTAAATAATTTTTTACAAACCGATGGTTAACAGACTATTCAGCCTGCTTTTTTACCGGGACTGCATAAATATTTATGGTTTCCTTGTAGTTGGTTATATCGCTGCTCTTTTCCAGTTTTACAACTTTTGCTTTTATATTGAAATCTTCAAAATAGAAAATTTCATATCCATGTCTGCTGATGACTTCGTACAACTCCATTTTTTGTTCAGGAGTATTGTGTTTGAAACTTTCAGCAATTATCACGGGTTTGCATTTATCAATTAATCCGGATATTGACTTAATGATTTCTTTGTCATATCCTTCCGTATCAATCTTCACAAGGGAAAAATCTTTAAGCTTATCGCTGTAATCTTTGTCAAGAAGCTCTTCAAGGTTTTTTCCTTTGACTTTATCAGGGTAGATGAATTTGCCATGCCTGCTCTCCTTTGTGGGAGAGATGCCTCCGTTGGCAAATGATGCCTCCGATGATATATAGAAAAACTCTTCTTCCTTAACGGTTACTGCATATGGAAGAGGAACAATATTTTGCTTTTCTGTATTGAAAGAGGCATTCTTCGTTAATATCTTAAATATAAACGGATTCGGCTCAAAACCCAATACTGTGCCTGATTTCCCGGCAGCCAAAGCCATCAGTATTGTGGTATCTCCTATATTCGCACCTATATCAATTACCAGATCACCTTTCTTAACGAACTTCTTGAAAAAATCAACCATCTCCTGATTAATTGAAAAAACCGGGGCAAGAGGATTACTCCAGACGGCAAACTCCACCTTCCCTTCATCTTTTAAATCAAATGAGTTCACTACAGCAGGATACTCCTGCGTTACTCTTCTTGCTTTTCTCCTTATTAAGTACCTCTTAAAACAATTTAGTTTCTCTACCTTAGTGTTTTGCATAAATTAAGATTAAGATAATTTTGTACTGCTTTTATTGTGCTGCAAAGATATGGTTAATTATTTCGTTTCCATACGACACATGGTTTAATTTAAGCTGTTTAGGTATAAACAATCACGCCGGCGATAGCTCTTTTCTGAAAAATAAAAAGAATTTTCTTTCTGTTATTGAAATAGTGTAACTTTATAATTCTTTTATAATCATGATAATATGATGTCATGAAACTTGCAGGTATTTTGTTGATTCAATGGTCTGAAAAGTGTTTGAGAAGTACCCTGAAAGAAAAGTTCCTCTTACAAATATTACAGCAATATGGATATAGTAACAATTGTACCTCCGGAAAACATAGGCAAAAATTTCATCCCTGAAGAATATCTTCCTGCAGACAAAAATGAATATGCCCAGCGGGACAAACAGGTCATTCCTCCAAAATCGGGATGGAGACATCTGAGATCTGATGAAGTTGAAAGACTGGTAAAAAACGACAACACTGCTGATAACTGGGATGAAATATTAGTCACAGACCAGTTTGATACAAACCAGATTAAAAATTCACGATTTTTCGGACTTGTCAGGATAGGCTGTATACGAAATGTAATACTTCAACATCACGACCTCAGGGTCCCTGCCGGGATCACAAACAGTCTCATCATTTCGAGTGATATCGGCAATGATGTTGCTATTCATAACGTCCATTACCTGGCTCACTATATTATTGGTGATTGCTGTATCCTGTTTAATATTCAGGAAATGCATACAACAGATCATGCTAAGTTTGGTAATGGAATTATTAAAGAAGGAGAGCCTGAAAATGTCAGGACCTGGATCGATCTTATGAATGAAACGGGCTGTCGGAAAGTCCTTCCTTTCGACGGCATGATCGCTGCCGATGCCTATCTGTGGGCCAAGTATGTCGATGATTTCGCGCTTAAGGAAAACCTCAAAAAAATAACGCAGAACAGTATTGACAATCACCGTGGCTATTATGGAACAACCGGCGATCGATGCGTTATTAAAAACTCACTTATCCTTAAGGATGTCCGGATCCTTTCACACTGTTATATAAAGGGTGCCAATAAACTAAAAAACCTGACAATCAATTCCTCTGCAGAAGAACCTACACAAATTGGAGAAGGGGTAGAACTGGTAAATGGGATCATTGGCTATGGCTGTCATATTTTCTACGGTTGCAAAGCTGTTAAATTTATCCTGGGAAACAATTCCAACCTTAAATATGGAGCCAGGCTGATCAATTCCTTTTTAGGGGATAACTCGACTGTTTCTTGTTGTGAAATACTGAATAATTTAATTTTTCCGGCTCATGAACAGCATCATAATAACTCTTTTCTTGTTGCTGCTGTTGTAATGGGTCAAAGCAATATGGCTGCCGGAGCTACAATTGGATCAAATCATAACAGCCGTGCAAATGACAATGAGATTCAGGCGGGACGGGGTTTCTGGCCTGGGCTTTGCACCAGCCTGAAACATTCAAGCCGTTTTGCATCATTTGTATTACTGTCAAAAGCTGATTACCCGGCAGAACTTGATATCCCTTTCCCTTTCTCTCTGCTTAACAACAATATATCAAAAAATCAGCTGGAAGTTATTCCGGCATTCTGGTGGCTGTATAATATGTACGCCCTGGCACGTAATTCATGGAAATTCAAGAATCGCGATAAAAGAATTCGCAAAGTTCAGAACATTGAATTCGAGCCTTTTGCCCCCGATACCATTGAAGAGGTTTTCAGAGCCCGTAAACTTCTGGAAATATGGACCGCAAAAGCTAATCTGCTGATGCTTGGAAAATCACCAGATACACAGAACGAAAAAGATCTGATAAACCTGGGACGAACTCTGTTATCAGGTCCGGAAGAAAATATCAATAGTCTGGAAGTGCTGGGTGAAAATATGGAAAACACCAGAAGAAAAGTGCTGATATTAAAACCTTACAAAGCATATCATGCCTATGGTGACATACTTTATCATTATTCAGCAAAAAATCTGATAGAATATATGGCAGCAAATCCGAAGACTTCCGTCACTGCAATGTGTAAAGATATGAAGGGTTTAAGGCAACAGGAATGGATTAATCTCGGTGGACAACTGATGCAAAAAGAGGATCTTGATCAACTCCGGTCAGATATTGGTTCCGGGAAAGTAAGGTCATGGGAAGAGATTCATAACAGGTATGATTGCCTTTGGAAAAGATACTTGTCTGATAAACAAAAACATGCCTTTGCTACTCTTTGTGAATTATACGGGACAGAAGATCTCACAACTGCAAACTGGAAATCAGCTGTGGACAAAGCTGTGGAGATTCAGAAATTCATTTGTGCTCAGGTTTATCTTTCACGAAAGAAAGACTTCGATAATCCATTCCGTCAAACCACTTTCAGAAATTTGAATGAGATGAAGGCTGCTTTAGGGACTGCTGAAGAAAACAGCTTTATCGCACAGGTAAAAAAGACAACTGAAGACTTTGAGATCCTTGCTGAAGAAATAAAAAAGAGATCCTGAGTATTAATAAACTTTTTTGAACAGTAATGCCGATATGACAATCGCAAAAAAAATCAGAAACTTCGTGTTCTTATTCGTTTTCTTATCTTTTATCCTTGTTACAGGTACAGGTTGTGCTACTGCATTAAAGACCAGATTCAAACATAAGAAACAGGAATCTCAGTGTACTATTTCTCAACTTGTGGGGCCTGACAAATACTATTATTCAGACAGATATCAGAATAAACTGAAAAGAAGAACAAAAAGAATCGGCAGAAAATAAATTGTTTTGAATTACTTTTGCTTTCATTCAATTTAGGAAATTATTATGAAAGTCCTGCTAATTAACGGAAGTCCGCATAAGAACGGTTGTACAGATTTCGCCTTGTGCGAAGCTGAAAAAGAACTAAATAAGGCAGATATTGAAACCGAGATCCTTCATATCGGTAACAAACCTGTCAGAGGTTGTATTGCCTGCAATAAATGTAAAACCTCACATAAGGGATGTGCTTTTGATGATGACCTTGCAAATGTCATCATTGAGAAATCATATCAATGCGATGGTCTGATTATAGGTTCTCCCGTTTATTTTTCATCTGCAAACGGATCTCTTATTTCCTTACTCGACAGGGTGTTCTGTGCCGGAAATGGTTTTGCCTTTAAGCCGGGAGCCTGCATCGTATCAGCAAGAAGAGCCGGGACTACCTCCACAATAGATCAGCTGAACAAGTATTTTTCTATTTCGAACATGCCGATAGTCTCTTCTCAATATTGGGTTATGGTACATGGCAACTCTCCCGAGGAAGTAAAACAGGATCTGGAAGGGATTCAGACAGTAAGAGTGCTTGCAAGAAATATGGCCTGGCTTTTGAAGTGCATCAGGTCCGGAAAAGAAAACGGAATTAACATCCCTCAACCGGAAGTAAAAGTGAGGACGAACTTTATAAGGTAAATATAACATTAAGCCCGTCACAGTCTTAACCATGACGGGCTTATATTCATTTCTGATTCCTGATATTAAATCCAGGGCACCAGGTCTGATTCATAGTAATTGATATCCATTGCGCTGAACCTCTCTCCCTGTTTACCGAGCCGTACCTTGTATTCGTCCCAGTTCCTCATCGAAGCAGGAGTCCATCCAATTTCAGCAATACCCGGAAGTCTTGGGAAAACCATATACTCTATTTCGTTCATATTGGTAAGGGTCTCTGACCAGAGGGGAGCTTCAATACCTAAGATATTATCTTTCCCTATCCCCGGTACTAGTGTTGCAGGATCCCAGTTATAAGCTGCATCCACTTCAACATAGCCTGCCCAGTGCAATCCTAAGGTTGTTGTTGAATCATATTTCATGTCAACATAAGTCCTTGCTGCCGGCGACATTATTATTTTAGCGTTCTGGCTTACAGCAAGGTTTGCATTTTCAGCTTTTGACCAGTACTGGGCTACTGCATTGGCTTTCAGGGTCGAAATGGCAATATCGTCCCAGCCGATCACCCGTTTACCATGAGCCACAACGATATCCTGCACTCTGGCTACGAATGGAATATAATCCTCTTTCTTTGTTACATGCGATTCATCACCTCCAAGATGGAGATAAGGACCGGGGGTAAGCTCTGACAACTCCCTCATAACATCGTCAATAAACTTGTATGTGATCTCTTTCTTTGTGCTTAATGTGCTGAACCCTACATCAATTCCGGTGTATAACTCGGTTGCCTTGCCATCGGGATTCAATTCAGGATAAGAGGACAGTGCTGCATTGGTATGCCCCGGCATATCAATTTCAGGTATTATTGTAATGTACCTGTCTGCGGCATAATTGACAATATCCTTATATTGTTCCTGGGTATAAAAACCTCCTTTTCCACCTCCCACCTGGGTGCTTCCACCATGTTCAGTAAGATTAGGCCACGACTTGATCTCAATCCTCCAACCCTGATCATCAGTCAGATGCAAATGAAGTGCATTCATTTTATAACAGGCAAGGAAATCAATATAACGCTTCACATCATCTACCCCGAAAAAGTGACGAGCCACATCAAGCATTGATCCCCTGTAGGAATAAGCAGGATAATCGGTAATGGTACCTGTTGCAATTTCCCATGACTTTTCCGTTTTTGAACTCTTTTCAATATCGGCAGGTAATAACTGGCGTATTGTCTGAATTCCCCTGAATATTCCTTCGGGACTATTAGCCGTAAGTTTTACAATATCTTCCGTAATTGTCAGTTCGTATCCTTCGTTGCCAATTTTTGAATCTGTCCCAGGTGTTGTAAGGTAGATACTGCCTGACCGTGGCTCCCCATCGGTCGATTTCACTTCAATTGCAAAACCTGTTGCCGGATTAAGAATGTCAGCAAGGTACTGGCCGACCTGCATCAGTTCTGCCGATTCTCCTTTTACATAAATACCGGCTCCTTTTTTCAACCTGAATCTGTCTCCTGTGGCAGTGACTGAAACTGGTTTGGGGATAATGGGTTCCTTTGACAGATCTGTGGGTGTCTTTGTACAGGACATCTGGACAACCGTCATGAAGATCATAACAAACGCTGCAACTGTATTCTCTCTTCTTTTGAATATCATAGCTTATTAATTACTGGTTGGAAAACTATTTTTTTGTAGGATTTTGTGCTTTGGAAAAGAATTCTTCCTGAAGCTTCTCAATTGTGTTGTCAGCCTTCAGGTATTTTATTAACTCTGCAACCTGGTCAGCCGCGCCGGTCACCAGTAATTCACCAAGTCTTTTATTCGGTGTGTTAGAGTCGGAGGCAAAATGATTCGGGAATTTTGCATACCACCATATTCCTGTATATCCATGAGGAATTTTTAGCCTGTTCTGATCCAGACCCGATTCACTCTTTAACGCCTCCTGATCAACAAGCGCCGGATTAATAAAATACATCATTGAGGTTTCCCCTTCCCCGGCATGTTGGTCAAGAGTTGCTTTTTCCAATGATTTTACCTCTTTTTCTGTTGACGGATTCTGCCCTTCCTGAAACAACACTACAATATAATCACGTTTGCTTTCAAGCTGCGACTGGCAGAAATACTGCAGGAAACTTGTGCTTCCTCCATGCCCGTTCAGAAGAATGATCTTTTTTAATCCGTTCCGTGATAATTCACGACATGTCTCATCAAGGAGTTTCCACATCAACTCATTGCTGTAAGCCATTGTTCCGGGCTGATGTTTTGCCTCAAAGATCTGTCCGAAGTAATATGGAGGAAAAACTACTGCATACTCTTTCTTTGCAGCACAAAATGCCGTTTCCCTGGCCTCAAACATATCTGTCCCTAAAGGAAGGGCCGGACCATGCTTTTCAATTATTCCGATCGGAATAACACATACTCCGCCGGCAAGCTCAACAGCCTTTGGAAATTTAGGTGACGTTATTTCTTCCATCTTATACGGAAGAGCTGTCTGCCCGGTTTGCTGTGCACTGACCGCTTCTGCCATGAACACTGCAAACAAGAGAAAAGATAATTTATTCATAAGGAGTTTTTTTTATTCTGAATGAAATTTTTTATCTCCAAATTTACGACAAAATATCTTACTTTAACTCCTGGTAATCTTTAAACTGCACACTTCAGCCACTGTTATTTGGTTTCCATTCTCTATATTTGCCAATGGTTAATCATGATATCCATCTTTGAATGGTTAAATCTTAAAAATCAAATATGTCTGATATCAGAACTTCATTCAATCTATTCCATTTTTTCAAAGATCTGAAAAGAAAAGACCATGTGCGGGTTTTCGGAGCAAGAGATATTTTGAAATATATTGGTCCCGGATTGCTTGTTACAGTTGGTTTTACTGATCCCGGCAATTGGGCGGCTAATATTGCAGCCGGTTCAGAATATGGATATACACTGCTGTGGATTATAACACTTTCAACTATAATGCTTGTTGTCCTGCAACATAATGTTGCACATCTTGGAATAGTGACCGGATATTGCCTCTCGGAAGCAGCAATGGAATATATTAATCCGATGGTTGCAAAACCTGTTCTTTATTTTGCAGTTCTGGCATCAGTTGCCACCTCGCTTGCTGAAATCCTGGGCGGAGCTATCGCCCTTGAAATGCTTTTTGACATCCCGGTAAAAATAGGAGCACTCCTTGTCACGGTTTTTGTGATTATAATGCTTTTCTCTAACTCTTACAAAAAGATAGAAAAATGGATAATTGGTTTTGTTTCAATAATAGGTATCTCATTTTTATATGAACTTTTTCTGGTCGATGTTGACTGGGCCAGAGCTGGCTTTTCGTGGGTGAAACCCACAATCCCTGAAGGTTCTATGCTTCTCATTATGAGCGTGCTTGGAGCTGTTGTAATGCCACACAACCTGTTTCTTCATTCCGAGATCATACAGAGTCGTCAATGGCACCTTGAAGAAGATAAGGTTATTCATAAACAATTGAAATATGAATTTGCCGATACTCTTTTTTCCATGATCATAGGATGGGCAATCAATAGTGCTATCATTATTATGGCTGCAGCAACCTTCTTCAGTAATAACATAGAGGTCAATGAGCTTCAACAGTCCAAAAGTCTCCTGGAACCTTTGCTTGGGGCAAATGCAGGTGCCATATTTGCTGTTGCCCTTCTCTTTTCCGGGGTTGCATCTTCAATAACCTCAGCGATGGCCGGAGGCTCAATTTTCTCCGGTATATTCATGGAACCTTATAATATAAAAGATAACCATTCCCGGATAGGCGTTCTCATTTCACTTATCGGGGGATTAATCATGATCTTTTTTATTGGTGACCCTTTTAAAGGACTTATCCTGTCACAGGTTTTTTTGAGTATTCAGCTCCCTTTTACTGTTGCAATCCAGATCTATCTTACCTCTTCTAAAAAAGTTATGGGGAAATATGCTAACGGTCACCTGCTCAATACTTTTTTGTTAATAATTGCAGCCATTGTCACTTTTTTCAATATTAAATTACTATTCAGTCTTTTTATCAGTTAAATTTACCCCGGGATTATTAATATGCCGGAGAAAAAATATAAAATAGGGCTTGTTTTAAGCGGAGGAGGAGCAAGAGGATTCGCACATCTCGGGCTTATTGAGGCTTTGCATGAAGCTGGTATATACCCCGATATAATATCAGGTACCAGTGCAGGAGCTCTGGTTGGAGTTCTATATGCCGATGGGTACTCTCCAAAAGAAATAATGAAACTGATGGATCACGGCAGTACCTTTGATTTTGTACGCCCGGCAATGCCCCGGGAGGGTCTGCTGCAAATCAGCGGCATAATAAAAATACTCAAAAGCTCTCTGCGTGCAAAGACATTTGAAGAACTGAAAATCCCTCTGTTTGTCACAGCAACTGATCTGAATAATGGAAAAGCTGTCCGTTTTTCAAAGGGTGAACTGGTCGACCCGGTAATTGCGTCATCCAGTATACCTGTGTTATTCCAGCCTGTAATCATCAACAATGTTCATTATGTCGACGGGGGAGTTATGGATAATCTTCCGGTAAAACCAATTGAAAACAAATGCAAATACCTTATCGGTTCTTTTGTAAATCCGGTTGGTTATACGGAAAAAATTACCGGACTGATCACCATAGCAGAAAGAGCCTTTCAACTCAACATGTCAAAAGAGGCCCTGGAAAAAGAAAACAAGTTTGACCTGTTTGTTGCCCCTACCGAATTGGTCAAATACGGAGTTCTCGATCCTGAAAAAGCCGAAGAGATTTTTCAGCTTGGCTATAAAGCCACTAAGGAAAAACTGAAAACGATAGATATTGTAAAATGTTTTGATCTTTAGTTTTACACTGATAACTTCCTGCCGGGCAGACCCCTCTATAATGCATCTTATTGATTAATAAAAGAATATAGCTTCTTTATCTCTGCTTCCCATAATGACTCTTCGGGCGTTTCAAGTATCAGCGGAATATCATCGAACCTCGGATCATTCATTATCGTTGAAAAGATCTCTTCTCCGATAAAACCTGTTCCCAGATTTTCATGTCTGTCAACTCTTGTCCCCAGATCTTTCTTTGAATCATTAAGATGCATTCCCTTGAGGTATTTGAATCCAATAATCTGGTCAAATTTTTCAAAAGTTGTTTTAAATCCTTCCGGAGATTTGACATCATATCCTGCAGTAAAGGCGTGACATGTGTCAATGCAAACCCCGACCCGTGATTTATCCTCAACATTATCAATGATTACTTTAATCTGTTCAAAAGTATGTCCGAGGTTTGTCCCCTGACCAGCGGTATTCTCTATTACTGCAATGACACCAGCAGTCTTTTCCAGAGCAATGTTTACCGATTCTGCAATTCTCTTAAGACACTCTTCAATCCCCATTGCATTCAGATGACTTCCCGGATGAAAATTCAACCGGTCAAGTCCAAGTTGTTCGCATCTTTTCATCTCGTCAAGAAATGAGGTTCTTGATTTTTCAAGAGCCTCTTCTTCGGGATGACCAAGGTTGATCAGATAGCTGTCGTGAGGAAGTATCTGGTTCGGTTTGTAATCGAACTTCTCACAGTTATCGCGAAAAGCAGCAATGCTTGCTTTAGTAAGAGGATTGGAAAACCATTGCCTTTGATTCTTGGTAAAAAGAGCAAAAGCCCTGGCCCCTATATGGTTTGCATTTACTGGAGCGTTTTCCACTCCTCCCGAAGCGCTTACATGTGCACCAATGTATTTCATAAGATTGACTCTATTTTGTTTATAACCTGTATCTGAAACAACATGTAACGGGCATCAGGCGGCAGACAAAAACATTGGTATAAGCTGAAACCTTTAGCCGGCAAACAGTAACCTAGCAATAACTTGATCCATCCCAGCAATGCGTACAAACTTTTTCTTTAGGTAACCCGATAGCAGCAATCAGATCGTCAAGCCTTTGATAAATAAGTGAATCCAGATCAAGATTTTCTGCTATTTTGTCAACCATCATTTTATACTTTTCAGAATCGGGATTCGAATACTCCTTCAGATCTGCTTCATCTCCCTTCATCTGTACAATGGCTTTTCGCCCTGCCAGCTCAAGCGGTGTGCGCGACTGTGAAAAATTCAGAAATTCACAAGGATACAAAAGTGGCGGACAGGCTATCCTCATGTGAACTTCCGAAGCTCCCGATTTCCTCAGGTCTATTGTACTGTCTCTAAGCTGTGTGCCTCTGACGATACTATCATCAAGAAAAACTATTTTCTTCTCCTGTATTACAGCCTTGTTAGGGATAAGCTTCATTTTGGCTACAAGGTCCCTCCTTACCTGATTCTGAGGCATAAAGCTGCGCGGCCATGTTGGTGTATATTTTGAATAGGCACGTTTATATGGGATCCTCTTTTCGTTGCAATAACCCATTGCATGACCGACACCTGAATCAGGTATTCCACAAACGAAATCAGCCTTGACAGGATCTCTTTTTGCAAGAAACTCGCCACACTTGTAACGGCATTCGTCTACATTTACTCCTTCATAATATGATGGCGGGTAACCGAAATAAACCCAAAGGAATGCGCAGATCTGCATTTTTTCTCCGGGTTTTTTCAATTGGGTATAACCATCTTTGGTTATCTGAATAATTTCTCCCGGACCTAAATAATATTCAATATCATATCCGGTGTTAGGAAAAGAGCATGTTTCGGATGCTACTGCCCAGGCATTCTCTTTTTTGCCAATTATTACAGGGGTCCGTCCGTATTTGTCGCGTGCTGCAATAATCCCATTGTCAGTCAGGATCAACATTGAACATGATCCTTTTATATTCTCATATACATTTTCAATACCTTCTACAAAGCTCTCTTTCTCACAAATGAGATTCGCTACAATTTCTGTAGGATTTATGTTCCCTTCAAAATTTTCGGTCAGGTGCCTCTTCATATTTAAGAACCGGCTTTCCAGATCTGTCAGGTTAAGCAATCGGCTTACCGTTACAATAGCGAAACGGCCCAGATGTGAATTGAAAAGAATGGGTTGTGGATCGGTATCGCTTATAACTCCCATTCCGGAATTCCCCGAAAATTCATTAAGTTCATCTTCAAACTTAGACCTGAAATATGCATTTTCAATGCTGTGTATTGATCTCCTGAATCCTTTCCCGGGAACAATAAATACCATTCCTGCTCTTTTTGTACCCAGATGAGAATGATAATCTGTTCCGTAAAACACGTC
>DAOQAX010000042.1:0-12432 GCA_035354395.1 Bacteroidales bacterium
CAATAAGTGCCGACTCATTACAAACATTAGCAATATCGGCGCCCGAGAAACCAGGAGTCTGTTTTGCCATAAAGGCAACATCAAAATTCTTTTCAAGTTTTAACGGACGAAGGTGAACTTTAAATATAGCTTCTCTTTCGTTAATGTCAGGCAATTCAACATGGATCTGACGATCGAACCGTCCGGCACGCAAGAGTGCCCTGTCAAGAATGTCTGCCCTGTTTGTTGCAGCCAGAATGATAACTCCCATGTTTGTTCCGAAACCATCCATCTCGGTAAGAAGCTGATTGAGGGTATTTTCCCTTTCATCATTTGATCCGAAGTTCGCGTTACGTCCTCTTGCGCGGCCTACAGCATCTATCTCATCGATAAAGACAATACATGGTGCCTTTTCCTTAGCCTGTTTGAAAAGATCCCTTACTCTTGAAGCTCCGACACCAACAAACATCTCAACAAAATCAGATCCTGATATTGAAAAGAAAGGCACATTTGCTTCTCCTGCAACAGCTTTTGCCAGCATGGTTTTTCCTGTCCCCGGAGGGCCTACCAATAATGCACCCTTGGGTATCTTGCCTCCAAGCTGGGTATATTTTTTTGGATTCTTGAGAAAATCAACTATCTCCATTACTTCTGTCTTAGCCTCTTCAAGACCTGCGACATCGTTGAAGTTCAACTTAATGTTGTTGTCTTTATCAAATATCTGGGCACGTGATTTACCGACACTGAAAATACCTCCTGCCCCACCGGCTCCGCCACCTGCCATCCGCTTCATAAGAAACAGCCAGAGAACGATCAGTAATGCAGGAAACAACAACCATGAAAGAACCTCACCAAAATAGTTTTTCCGTGTAATATAATCAGGATATATAAACTCTTTTTCGGTATATCCGGCATTTTTCTGAGCCTCAAGAAGGAATGGTTCAAAACTGCTGATATCACCTATATTATAGGTATAATTCGGTTTAGGCTCCGTCATCATAAACCCTGTCGTAGGTTTAGGCAATTTTGGATACCGTCCCGATTCAATAGCTTCTTTTTTTAGAAATATCTCAGCCTGATCTTTATTAACCACTGTTATCTTTTCAATATCGTGGTTAGTAATCATATCCTTAATCTGGTTTGTGGTTGCTTTCTCAACAGCCTTTCCACCATAAAAAAGCTGAAAGAGAATTATCGATGCAGCAAGAATCAAAAAAATCCAATTTGTATTAAACCTCGGTTTAATGTTCTTATCGTTTTTATTATCTGACCCCTGACTTTTATTTGAGTTTTCTGCCATAGAACTTATGCTTTCAATTTAATATCTTCCATTACTTCAATAGATGCGTCGGCCCAAAGTGATTCAAGATTATAAAAATTCCTGTACTCCTCAAGAAATATATGTACAATTACATCACCATAATCCATAAGCACCCAGTAATTATTATCGAGCCCCTCAATATGTAATGCTTTCTCTTTTGTCTCTTTAATTACAGTGTCTTCAACTGAATCGCAAATTGCTCCAACCTGTGTCCCTGATGATGCATGACATATAACAAAATAATCGGTAATTCTGTTCTCAAGTTTTCGCAAATCAATTTTCAGAACATTCTGCCCTTTTTTTTCAAATATACCTTTAATAACGCTTCCTAAAAGAACGCCAGCCCCGTCAGATTTTTTCTTCATCAATATTTATCAGTTTGATATTAAGTCGCAAAGGTACCATTTTTATCTGTATTTTTGTCATCGTAATTTACTTTTGCAATTTAAATGCCATTCTTTATTGCGGTCAGAAAAATTGCAAATAAATCTATACGCATCCTTCTAACTATAAACTAATCATGATAATAGGATCAAATCTGCTTTTTTTTAAAAATCTGACATCAACAAACACCTATTCTGCCATTCTATTGAAAAACAGTACACTTCAGGAAGGGACTGTTGTATATACCAATTTCCAGTCGTCAGGGAAAGGCCAGCAGGGCAACAGGTGGGAGAGTGAAGATGGCAAGAACTTATTAATCAGCATAATACTTTTTCCGGCAATGATTAGTCCGGCTGATCAGTTCTTTATTTCTATGTTGGTATCTCTTGGTATTTGTGATTTTTTAAAGAGATACCTTCCTGTTTGTGCAGTAAAATGGCCAAATGACATTTATGTAAAAAATGACAAAATAGCAGGAATTCTGATTGAAAACTCCATTATGGGAGATCTGATTGAAAGTTCAATTGCGGGAATAGGGCTGAACATTAATCAGAAAAATTTTATCAGCAATGCCCCAAATCCTGTTTCACTGAGAATGATTACCGGGAAAGACTTTGATGTTAATACCTGTCTCAGCCAGCTGTTATCAGATCTTGATAAAAGGTATAAACAATTAATAGGTGGAAAACTTTCAGAAATAAAGATGGATTATATCTCGCAGCTTTTCCGCCTGAACGAATGGCATAGTTACAGGGACATAAATGGCATTTATACTGGACGTATAGTATCCGTCACAGATATTGGCAGGTTGCAGGTTGAACAAAAAAGCGGAAAAATCAATGAGTATAATTTCAAAGAGGTTGAATTTATCCTTTGACATCTTCCCAACCGTTAAACCGTTCCATTTCGTCAATAAGAGTTCCAAGAAACTGATTGATAGGCCTTATTGCCACCATTTTCATCATTGGATTAAGATCTGCCTCCAGTGTAACCTTCACTTCTGCTGGGTTACCAGCTTCACCTGAGATATCAAGTATCAATGAAAAGTCATTTTCCTTTAGAGCATCACCATTATAGACAACCTTAATGTTTTCCTCTTTTCCGGAAAGACGCAACCCGACCCGTCCTATCATCGAGACATTAAAACTGCATGATTCTTTGTCAGCCTGCCAGTCATTGACAGCTCCCTGAGGAACAAACCTTTCAAAATTCCTGATGTCGGTTACAAAGCTGAACACTTTATCGGGGCTACAGGATAATTTCCCTGGTCTGCTTTCAAAATGAGATAGGTTACCCATATAATATTTTGTTTTTATTTTCCCCACGCAGAGGGATCAACTCTCCACTTTTTCAATGTTTCCACTTCAGTCTGACCAATGTAGCCTGTTGAAACCGCAGTGTCGATAAGAACAGAATAATTGCTCAGGGTATGCAGAACGCAGTTTTCAGCAGCAAAAGCATCAGATGCTTTTTTAAACTCATATGTGAATATTGCAACCATACCCAACACTTCACAACCAGCTTCTCTCAGAGCTTTGACTGCACTCAGACTGCTGCCACCGGTGGAAATAAGATCCTCAATGACTACAACTTTCTGTCCTGGTTCAAAATAACCTTCAATCTGGTTTCCAAGGCCATGTTCTTTTGCTCCCGAACGGACATAAATAAATGGCAATCCAAGTTTATCCGCGGCAAGGGCGCCATGTGCAATAGCACCTGTGGCAACGCCGGCAATCATCCCGGCCTGAGGATATAATTCCTTAATACGCATTGCGAAAGAATCGCGTATAAACGATCGCACCTCAGGGAATGAGAGAGTTTTACGATTGTCACAGTAGATAGGTGACTTCCAGCCTGAGGCCCATGTAAAAGGAGTTGCTGGTTGCAATTTAATTGCTTTAATTTGTAACAAATATTCAGCGGTTTTTTTTGCACAATCTGACATAAGAATTATGTATAAAGTTCATTTTGAAAACAGATTCATAATGTTAAGTCCTGAACCTGACAGACTACAAAAATACGGGTTATTCTATAAATTCAACGACACTAAAGAACTTTATAAAATAATTAGTGATTTTCAATCGGACAAAAAATACGGCGCCATTAATATCTATTGCCCTGATATCAAGCATCTATGGAGGATGTTCAGGATATATTTCACAGAAGTTGTTGCTGCAGGCGGATTAGTAAAACACGCATCTGGCAAATATCTCTTCATTGAAAAAAAAGGAAAACTTGATCTTCCAAAAGGACATGTAGAACCCGGTGAAGATTCAAAAACATGTGCATTAAGGGAAGTGAGTGAAGAGACCGGGATCACAGGCCAATCTATTGTAAAACCAATAACCTCAAGTTATCACACATACAGTTGGGAGGGGATATCATACCTGAAGAGAACCGATTGGTTCCTTATGCAATACAGCGGGGAAATGATAAGGGTTCCCCAGATGGAAGAGGGTATCACAAAAATCGACTGGCTTTCGCCCGACGAACTCAACGATATAAAAGAGAATGCCTGGCTTTCGTTGATGGACCTGATCAATAGTTCCATCCTGAGAAGATGATATCCTATTCTTCTTCCCCTTTGTAATCATTTATGTTTATGGCTGCCGGGACAAACATTGAAGCATCTCCGCCACTTCTTATAATATCCCGTACAATAGTCGAATTGATAGGAGTATGTTCTGGTGCCGTAAGAAGAAAAACAGTTTCTATACCTGGTGAGATTGCTTTGTTCATCTGGGCGATAGCCCTTTCAAATTCAAAATCAGCAGATGTTCTTAATCCCCTGAGAAGATAGTCGGCACCGTTTTTTTTACAATAATCAACAGTAAGCCCTTCATAATAATCAACTCTTACCCGTGGTTCGTTCCTGAAGACCTTTGTTATCATCTCTTTTTTAGTATTCAGGGAATAGTAGCTCTTTTTCAATGCATTGGCTCCTATTGCAACAATAATCTCATCAAACATTTTCAGGCCTCTTTTTACAATCTCTTCATGTCCGATTGTGAATGGGTCGAACGATCCGGGGAAAACAGCTGTTTTTTTCATTCGAATGATATTTTTTTCGGATTCTTGACTTTTTGTTTCAATAATGCCAACTCCAAAACACCCATTATTGTTTCAACATAATGAAATTTCAATCCTCTTATATATACCTCTTTGATGTCTTCAACATCTTTTCTGTTTTCTTCAGAAAGGATTATCTCCTTAATACTGGCTCTTTTTGCTGCGAGTATTTTTTCCTTGATTCCTCCCACAGGAAGCACTTTCCCTCTAAGGGTTATTTCACCTGTCATTGCAAGATATTTCTTTACTTTTCGCTGTGTAAAAGCTGAAGCAATGGAGGTAGCCATTGTTACTCCTGCAGAAGGGCCGTCTTTTGGTATGGCACCTTCAGGAACATGAATATGGATGTTCCATTTTTCAGCAAAATTATCAGGCAGATCGAGCAATGATGCGTTCGACTTCAGATATTCAAGGGCAATTACGGCCGATTCTTTCATCACCTCCCCGAGGTTACCTGTCAGGGTTAACTTTCCGGTGCCTTTGCTGAGACTGGTTTCCACAAACAATATTTCACCTCCCGCTGCAGTCCATGCCAGACCTGTGACCACCCCGGCCTGTTCGTTTCCCGAATAAAGATCGTGTATATACATTTGCGGGCCCATGATCTTGCCCAATGCTGCTTTTGTAAGAGTTTTATCGTATTTTGTTTCAGATGCAATATTCTTGGCTGTAACCCGTACTATTTTGGCAAGTCGTTTATCAAGCTCCCGTACCCCTGATTCCCTGGTATATTTCTCGATAAGCATCTCCATAACCTCTTTATCGACAGAAAGCTGATTGGGTTTAACACCATGGTTTTCAAGCTGTTTTGGAAACAGGTGACGTTTTGCAATCTCCAGTTTTTCCTCAACCAGATAACCTGTTATTTCAATCATTTCCATTCTGTCTTTCAGGGCCGGGCTTATTGTTGCAAGATTATTGGCAGTGGCAATAAACATTACTTTTGACAGATCGTATTCCATCTCAAGGAAATTATCGAAGAAGGTTCCGTTTTGTTCAGGATCAAGCACTTCCAGTAAAGCAGAAGAAGGATCGCCTCTGAAATCCTGACCAACTTTATCAATCTCATCAAGAATAAACACAGGATTTGAGGAACCTGCTCTTTTGATATTCTGTATTATCCGGCCGGGCATTGCCCCTATATAAGTTTTTCTGTGTCCTCTGATTTCCGCTTCATCATGCAATCCTCCAAGTGACATTCTGACATACTTTCTGCCAAGAGCTTTGGCTATTGACTTTCCGAGAGAGGTCTTCCCTACCCCCGGAGGGCCATAAAGGCAGAGGATGGGTGATTTAAGATCACCTTTGAGCTTAAGGACAGCAAGATGTTCGAGTATCCGTTCCTTAACCTCGTCAAGCCCAAAATGATCACTGTCAAGAACTCGCCTGGCATTATTCAGATCGAGGTTATCCTGGGTATATACGTTCCAGGGAAGGTCGAGCAGCGCCTGAATATAGTTCACCTGCACCGAGTACTCAGCAGCTGCAGGATTAAGACGATGCAGTTTATCAAGTTCCTTATCGAATACTTTCTTAACATCATCATTCCACAGCTTTGTCTCTGCTTTCTTCCTGTATTCTTCAACCTCTTTTTCGATGGGGTTACCACCAAGTTCATCCTGAATGGTTTTCATCTGCTGATGCAGAAGAAACTCCCTTTGCTGCTGATCAAGATCGCTTTTTACCTTTGACTGCAATTCATTTTTGAGTTCCAGAACCTGTATCTCCTGAACAAGGAATTCGAGAAGCATAAATCCTCTGTCACGTAGACTGTTTACTTCCAATAGTTTTTGCTTGTCCTGTACTTTAATATCAGTATTGGAACAGATGAAGTTTATAAGATATGTATTGTTCTCAATGTTTTTAATTGCAAAAGATGCTTCAGGGCTGATATTCTGATTCAGCTTAATGATCTTAAGCGACAGATCTTTAAGAGAACCGACGATGGCATCAAAATCCTTACTTAAAACATCCTGTTTTAATTCAGGTAATGTATTGACTTTAGCTACAAAATAGGGATTATCAGAGACAAGCTCATTCAACACCATCCTTTTACGACCCTGAATAATGGCAGTTGTAGATCCGTCGGGCATTTCAAGAAGTTTTACAATCTGTCCTACTGTACCTATGGTGTGAAGATCTTTGAATTCAGGATTCTCAACCTCAGGATCTTTCTGTGCAACTGTGCCAACAATCTTATCGTTACGATATGCGTCTTTTATAAGTTGAATTGATTTAGGCCGGCCAATAGAAATAGGAAGAACCACCCCGGGAAAAAGAACTGTATTCCTGAGAGACAAAATCGGAACAGTCTCCGGAACTTCAACATCTTCGAGCTCTCCATCGTCCCCATCTGCAATAATAGGAATTATATCTCCCTCACCATCAAGAATATTAGGAAGTAAAATCTCGTTGACAGGTTTCCTGAATTTCTTTTCCATTTAATGTTATCCGGTTTTGTTTTAATACTCTTTTTACCTTTTATTCTAATACCTTCTACTGTTTTCTGTCAACCTCACTATTGTAATTCTCTTTCCCGAAAGAAAGGGATTCCTGACGGCCGACATTATCAATTGTTGAAAAGAGCTGCAATATCGCTGGAGAAAAACCAGAAGGATATGGCACATCTACTCGTTTGTGACAAAATTACATATTATTTTTTGCATCTTTCCCGAAAAGTTGTTATGCAATGATTGTGCCACAGAATAAAATAAAAAAAGCCCCCGTATATGAGGGCTTTAATATAATCTGAAATATTATTATTTCTTTTTTACAACACGATCCTTATAACGGTTCATATATTTATCAACCCTACCAGCGGTATCGACAAGTTTCATTTTTCCGGTATAAAATGGATGAGATGTGTTTGATATTTCAAGTTTGATAAGTGGATACTCTTTCCCATCTTCCCATTTAATGGTATCCCTGGAAGGAGCAGTTGATTTGCTTAAAAAAGCAGATCCATTTGACATATCCTGAAATACTACAAACCTGTAATTGTTCGGATGAATTCCATTTTTCATTGCTCTATATTTTATATTCTTATAATCCTAAATTAATTCCCTCCAATTAGGGTTTGCAAAATTAACTAACATTCTTTAAAATGCAAAAGAATTGGCAAATTATTATTTCTGCTGTGGATGATCATGCTTTATCTTATGATTTTCAGCCATTTCATCCTTATATCTCACAAAAGGAAGCTTTTCGTTGATAAGGTAACGGTAAGTAATATGGGTCTTGGCCCTCTTTGCCCCAATAGCGTCATAGAGTGAAATCATTTTCGGATTATAATCTCCTACCCATGAGAGTTCCAGCTCTTTAATCCATGGTTTTTTACTAAAAGCTTCATAAATATGAAGGAAGATTGCCGATTCAATCCCGCTGTTCTGAAATGAAGGATGTACTCCTCCCACCAAAGCCCGTGCCCTTGTCATCTTATGAGTAGACTTAAAGTAAAAAAACCTTATCAGATTCAGGATATTCATCTTACCATTAAAATATTTAAGGATCTGATTAAGATCAGGAAACAAAACAAAAAAAGCAATTGGCTTCTCATTAAAATAGGCAAACCAGATGAGTTCTTCATCAATTATTGCACTTGCGCTATCGAATGTTTCATAAAGAATTCCCGGATCAAGAGGGGTGAAATCATCTTTAAACACCGACCACGTTGAATTATATATATCAATAATATCTTTTATGTATTTTTCTTTGTTTTTAAGTTCAAGATGGCTGAATGTGTAACCTGGTCTTTTGGCAAGCCATTCGGAAATCTTAAGGATCCTTTCAGGGAAAGTTGTGAAAGTATTATCTGCGCCATGTACCTCTCTGTGATAAGAGTACTGCTCAAAAAAGTTTTTAAAACCATACTCTTCAAAAAAAGCCCTGTAATACTTTTTATTATATGGCATACCGAAACCCTGTTGCATGAAGCCATCAACCAGCAATCCCCAGTTTGTGTAATTTTCACCAAAGTTTATGGGCCCATCCATGGCTTCCATCCCGCGCGCTTTAAGCCAGTCTCTTGCTGTATCAAAAAGGGTGAATGCGGCCTCCCTGTTATCGATGACCTCAAAGAAGCCAATGCCCCCGGTAGGCTGACTGCTGGCATCTGACCTGACCCTGTCAATAAATGCTGCAATCCGGCCGGTTATTTTTCCGCTGTCATCTTTCAGCAACCATCTGATTGCTTCACCATGACCAAATGAATGATTCTTTGCAGGATCAAAAGCAGATTCCACACCTGAGTCAAGCGGACAAATCCAATCAGGATCGCCCCGGTATAATTCTTTAGGAAAATCTATAAAATCTTTTTTATCCTGTTTTGTTAAGACCTCTTTTATCTGCATAATATTAGTTCTCTTAATCTATGCCACTTCTTGTTAAAACAAATCTGCGATTTGTGTATCGTATGTAAATATACTCAGATTTTAATAACAATTTTTATTCTGACCTGCTGTTGAGGGAGGTAAAATTATTCAAAATGACTATCTGTAATCCTACATATAAATACATTGATTTTATTCGTTAACCCCTGCCCTAAAGGGTGCGAATAAAATCAATTGCTCCCTTTAGGGTTGGGGTAAACAATTGATTTTGTTGAAAAAACAGATATCGTATTCATGATACCTGATGGTCATCTTATTTAATATCGATTATCCTGTGGTCAATAAGAATGAAAAGAACAGAGGTGAGCACAGAGTAAAGAGTATAGACCTTAATAGGAATATATTCCGATGGCTTAATATTCATTTTTAACCATAAGTACCCAACCAGAAAAGCCTTTCCAATGGTATACACAATAAATGTTGAAAGGGCAACTCCGACAATATTGTAACCCCACTTGATCATAAGAAGGCTTAACGGTATATTTATTATCAGTTCAAGTATTGCTGCAATAAGTGAGATATGAGTCTTTTTTCTTCCCACAATTATTGTCTGCGGGAAAACGAGCCGGGGAATTATAAGCAATGAATAGACAAGGAACACGTCAGCACTTTTCTGAAAGTCAGGATTGAACAAACGCGGGTAAAACCATCTGGTAAAGAGCATCACCACCATCACTGTCGGGAACAGTAAGTGCATCAGTTTTTTTGATTTAGCCTTTATTTTTGCAAAAGATTCCCTCATCCTCTCGCGTGTTGAAAACTCAGGAAGCATGGCGCTGCTCAGTCCGTTTGCAAGCATCAGCACAAGAGGAAATTCTTTGGCCCCATATCGGAACCATGCAAACATTGAAGGATCCCGATATACCGCCGACACAATAACTCCATCAGTATACTGAGCCGATCCGCTGATAAGGGATGTCAGTATTAACGGTGCAGCCAGATAGAGGTGCTCCTTCATGAAGCTGACTGATATTGTCATTTCAGAATACCTACGTAGCAGGATAATGAGCCATATCCATCGTATTAAAGAAATAACAATCAATCCCCAAATTGACCATGTAATGTCTTTGCCGAGGATTATCGGAACAATAATCATCAGCAACTGTGCAAAAAATGTCTGAAAGCCGTACTGAAAAATACGATGTGCCCTGTTGTTCAGAAGATAAATATATTCAATAAGGCATACCGGACTGCTGATCAGTATATAAAACAATAAGAGATTGATATACGGTGCATTGCCGGAGATGTGAAAAACCGAGAAGTTGTATTTTACAATATGTCCTATCAGAAAAATAACAATGCTGAAAAAACATAACAGTAAAAAAGCATTATATATCTCCGGCGATTTTGCAAACCCGCTGTTACCTATTTTATGAAAAGTTTTATTTCTGTGGTAGAGAGGCAGAAGAGACTGAATAATACCTGTAACCCAGAAAAAGGTGACCAGTCCGGCAAGGAACATAAACATCTCCCACTGTCCTATTTCGGCACGGGTAAGATGGCTTTTGGTAAAAACGACACTTATTATCAGGAAAATAACAGGCTTCATCAACTGAAAGAGTTGGAGCCCCGTTATGTTATCTATAATTTTAAATTTCCTCAAACCCGAATGAACACTTTATAGTTATGCTTTATAACGACCTTTATATTAAATTATTATAAAGGAGAGTTCGTTTTTTTTCGAACCGCACAAAGATAGTAATTGACTTCAGTATGAGAAAATAAAATTTAAATTTTTGTGAAATAGAAAATTTTGAACTTATTTTGCACCCTGAAACGGTGGATGTAGTCCAGTTAGGTTAGAACGTCGGATTGTGGTTCCGAAGGTCGTGGGTTCGAGCCCCACCTTCCACCCCTGAAAAGCAAGGCCATTCTGAAAAGGATGGCCTTATGATTTATTATTATCCGTTTGCCACGTATTCGGGATGTCATGCCTAAGCCCTATAAACCGTTTCCTGTATTCTGAAGGCGTCATGCCTGTGGCCTTCCTAAACTGTTTGTTGAAATGGCTCAGGTTGTTAAAGCCACTGTCAAAACACACTTCCATTATACTCAGACTTCCATCCATTAACAGATTACATGCAAATTCTGTTTTTATCTGATTAAGATATTCGAAAATTGTTATCCCCATTTCCATCTTGAAAAAGCGACACAATGATCCCTCCGCCATATTGACAAGTCCGGCTAAGCTCTTCAGATCCACATTTTCAAGGTAATTATTCATCAGGAAATTGTGGATGGTTTCAATCCGCTTATTTCCAGTATTGAAACGCGCCCTAAGATACTTTTTGCTTGCCAGCCCGATATTGGTATCACTTTTACCAATAATGTCCATCATCTTATAAAAATGAAGCATCCTGTCAAAACTATTCAAATATGGTAACTGGAGCATTATTTCACTTACTTCATTGAGCGTTTGACCTACGATCTGAATCCCTCTCTCAGATAAAGCCAGGGCTTTTGCAACATATCTGAATTCAGGCAGATTTAACAGAGGCCGGCATAACACATCTGATGTAAACTGGAGAAAAACCATCTCAAGTGTCCTGTTGGATGGAGATTTGATTTCTTTATCGGCTATCCATACATGCGGAAGGTTGCGGCCAATAAATACCATATCGCCAGGTTGAAAATCAGCTATTGAATCAGCCACTAACCGCTTTCCTGAACCTTCGGTAATAAAGCTTATTTCATAATTATTATGATAATGCCAGGTGCATTTATCCATATTGTCCTGAAAAATCCCTATAAAAAACGACTCCTCTTTCTTTACATTTAATTTTTCGAGATATGCCGGCATAGTGATAGAAATTGTACTATTTATTGTCTGAATGTTAATATAGCATCAAATTTAGTAAAATTTGATGTAGATAATTAATACATCGAGCGGTATTTTGGCATTGTTATTTATCCTGCTGATTTCAGGAGGAGTGCCAATTATTGAAAATTCTGCGTCATAGCAATTTTACATTACCTGAGATGAAAAGAAATATGATAGAATGGAAGAAATCCATAATTAATTCTGAAGAGATTAAGGCCATGCGAGCCAGCGGACGCACATGGGCTCAGATTGCGAAGCACTTTGAATGCTCTGAGCGTCAAGCGAATTGGGCGATCAAATCAATCAAGGACAGAAAGAAGATCTACAAGAAAGGAAAGGCTGAAAAATACTGTTGGAATGAAGAACAACGCATTGCCACAATTGAAGAATTAGGCAAAGGAAAAGGCGGGGTTCACATTCAAAGATATAAAGGTTTGGGAGAAATGAACCCAGAGCAACTATGGGAAACA
>DAOQAX010000043.1:0-12347 GCA_035354395.1 Bacteroidales bacterium
GAGGTCGGAAAATAAAATAGGAGGAAAACTATTTTATTTTCCTCCTACTCGATTAATTCAGGTCGGATTTTTTTATGAATATTTTTTTATAAGTATATTTACTTTAATTGAAAAGTGAAAAATTCTAAATGTTTTTCTTACTTTTGATCAAATATTCCTTGAATAAAGAGTAGAATATGAATTGCATTATAGTTGACGATGATAACCTCTGTTGCAAAATTCTGGAAGGATATGTGAGTAAATTTTCATCACTCAGCCTGATCGGTTCTTTTAGCGATTCTATGGCTGCAAGGAATATTCTTACTCAGCGGAATGATATCGATCTGGTAATCCTTGATATACAGATGCCTGAGCTTAATGGTTTTGATTTCATAGGCAGCCTTGATTATCCTCCAAATATTATTATTGTCTCTTCGTCGGAGGAATATGCCATGAAAGCTTTCGACTTCAATGCGGTTGATTTTCTCCTTAAACCGGTATCTTTCGGACGGTTCTGCAAGGCAATAGACAAAACAAAAAGATATTTTTCCCGCAAGGAAGCAGGTAATAGTGGTGAGGAGGAGATCTTTATCAAAAAAGGTTCATCACTTGTGAAGCTGAAACTAAAGGATATTGTTTACATAGAAGCTCTTGAGAACTATGTCACACTTAATACAAGCGATGACAAATTTACTATTCATTTTACGATGAAGGCTATTGAAACACAATTGCCTTCCGATGTATTTATACGCGTACACAGGTCATTTATTATTAATAAAAGCATGATCCAGACTATTAAGGAAAACTCACTTGACCTTAATGTCGGGGATTCACTGAAAAATATTCCTGTTGGGAAATCATACCGGGATTCTCTTCTGGATGATATAAACGTGATGGCCAGATAATTACTGATTTTTTCTTATGCTCACTAATCGTCAACTTTTTCTCCATAATATCGGACAGACTTCATCTGCCCCAATGATGCTTGAGATTGCCAGAGCCGAAGGAATTTATATGTATGGACCTGACGATAAAAAATATACAGATCTAATTTCTGGTGTCTCGGTAAGCAATGTAGGACATTGTAATCCTGAAGTGGTGAAGGCAGTAAAAGATCAGGCAGAAACCTATATGCACCTGATGGTTTACGGAGAAATAATCCAAAGCCCTCAGGTTCAATATGCCGGACGCCTTGCAGAAGTTCTTCCGCCACAGCTTGATACCTGCTATTTTGTGAATTCTGGCAGCGAAGCGGTGGAAGGCGCTTTGAAACTTGCAAAAAGGTTCACCGGAAGAAGCAAGATCATTTCGTTCAGAAACGGATACCATGGCAGCTCACACGGAGCGCTGAGCATTCAGGGGCGCGAATTTTACAAGACCGCTTTCAGACCTTTATTGCCCGATACCTTTCTGGCCGATTTTAATGATGAAAACTCACTTGAATTAATTGATAAAAAGACAGCATGTGTCGTTGTAGAACCGATACAAGCTGAAGCTGGTGTTATCTGTCCCGAAAACGGATTTCTTGAAAAATTAAGGAACCGGTGTACTGAAAACGGAACCCTGCTGATCTTCGATGAGGTACAGACAGGATTTGGGCGGACGGGCTTTATGTTCGCAATCGATAGATATAAGGTGGTTCCTGATATATTGATGCTTGCCAAAGCATTGGGAGGAGGGATGCCCCTTGGGGCTTTTATTTCATCAAATGAAATCATGTCATCATTGATTTCAAATCCTCCATTGGGCCATATTACTACATTTGGAGGTCACCCGGTCTGCTGTGCTGCCGGTCTGGCTTCGCTGAATGTTATAATAAAGGAAAAGCTTGCTGTGAAGTGCAATGAAAAGTCAGCCATATTCAAACAGGAACTGCATCATCCGTTGATAAAGGAGGTTAGGGGAGAAGGACTCCTGCTGGCAATCAGACTCCCTGATGCTGAATATACCCAGTTTGTTATTTCTCAGGCTCCGGCTTTTGGACTGATACTCGACTATTTTCTTTTCTGTAATGATGCCTTTAAGATAGCTCCTCCTCTGATAATCAATACCGAAGAGATATCTGAGGCTTGTTTTCAATTGAGCAGGCTTCTTGATTATGCAATGACTACCCTGAAAAAGAAATGAGAAGAACCATTATTGGCATTATAATACTTGTCGTTACATCAACAATTGTGGTTAGCGGCCAGACAAAAAAAAATGATGCCTCACAGACGTTGGAAAAATTATTCGGCCGGCTGTTAACTGATTATGAAGATGTCGACCGTCTGAAAATAAATGATTCCATACGATTAATTATTGACAGTTACACTGAATCAGACACAGTGTTTGAGCATCATTTTACCAACCTTCGATATCTTGGGCAGATCGTTTCTCCTGATTCACATCTGAAGATCATAACATGGAACCTTATATTTAAAGATGGCTCCAATAAATATTTCAGCTATCTCATAAAGAAAGTTGGCAAAGGAGAAAAGAACAGAGTTTATCGTCTGACAGGTACTCATAACAATGAACCTATAAGAACAGATACAACTTATTCAGAAACGGATTGGTATGGGGCTCTTTATTATGATATTAAGCCATTTAAAACGGGAAAACAGACTAATTATGCTCTTTTGGGAATTGATTATGGTAATTCATCTACCAACAGAAAGATAATTGAGGTATTGAGCTTTTCTCCAGATGGTGAAATTATCTTCGGCAAGAGATGTTTTGTTTCAGGAAATGAGCTGAAATTCAGGGAAGTACTTGAGTATTCTTCAGGCGGAGTAATGACGCTGCGATTCAACTCATCAAAAGAGGTTGTGTTTGATCATCTGGTATCTTTTTCTAAAAGCAATAAGAGCGACCGTGAATATTATGGTGCTGAATATTCTTATGACGCTTATATTTTAAAGAAAGGAGTATGGCAATTCACAAGAAATTTCATTGCACGAAACAAGAAATAGCATTTCTTTTTCTGCTCTTTTGCTATTAGATTTATATTTAAACTGACATAAGAAGGAAAAAATCCGGCGGATGAAAAAACATAAAATGACATATCTGTTTTGCTACGATGATCACCGTGGGTTTTCCGAGGATGTAAGGAAACGGTTTTCCAATGCTGAACGTTATACTGTGATATCATATCCGACACAGGAAGAATTTCTTGGAAACCTGGAAAAGGAAAAAGAACATAACTTTTGCAAAGTCGCAATTCTTGGAGTGCACGAAACAAAAGATCATTTTGAAGTAATTGACAGGCTTTCAACTGATATAAAAAAGATTGATCCGCAGACAGGACTTATTCTGCTATGCCCTCCAGATAAGATGGAAGAGGTAAAAGAGACCGTGAAGTTCAATATTGATGCATATATTCCAAAAAATTCAAACACGGTACTGCGTCTTCATAATGCTGTAAAAAAGATAATCAGTGAACACAGTATTAACATCTTCAGGAAGAGAAGAAACATCTCACTTTTTATACTGCTGGCTTTTCTGATGCTCTCTTTGCTGCTAATCATATTAGCCTATTTTAAACTGCCAGAGTACTTCTGAAAAATGACTATTTGTCAGTTTAGTGCTTACGGCATATCTTTTGAAAGAGAGATGCGGATTATTCATGTTAAACATTAAAACTATAAGATATGCAAACCGGTAAAATTGGGGTAACAACAGAAAACATTTTCCCGATAATTAAAAAGTTCCTCTATTCAGACCATGAGATTTTTCTCCGTGAACTTATTTCAAATGCAGTTGATGCTACGCAGAAACTGAAAACAATGGCTTCTGTAGGTGATTTTAAAGGTGAGCTGGGCAATACAACCATTAATGTATCAGTTGACAAAAAGAAGAAGACAATTACAGTGTCAGACCATGGCCTGGGTATGACGGGCGAAGAGATAGATAAATATCTGAACCAGATAGCCTTCTCAAGTGCAAATGACTTCCTTGAGAAATATAAAGATCAGGCCAACTCAATTATAGGCCATTTTGGACTTGGCTTTTATTCATCATTTCTTGTTTCTGATAAAGTTGAAGTTGTAACAAAATCATATCAGGATGGAGCACAGGCTGTAAAATGGACATGTGACGGCAGTCCTGAGTTCACTATTGAAGACGCAGAAAAAGCAGAAAGAGGAACGGATATCATCCTTTATGTAGACAAAGATTCAAAAGAATACCTTGAGGAGAGCAAGATTGAAGAGCTACTGAAGAAATACTGCAAGTTCCTGCCAGTTGAAATAGCTTTTGGAAAAGAAAAAGAGTGGAAAGAGAACAAGTATGTAGACACCGATAAGGATAAAATTATTAATAACACCAAACCTGCATGGACACAGAAACCGGCAGACCTTAAGGATGAAGATTACCAGAAGTTTTATCATGAGCTATATGCTGCCGCTGATGAACCATTGTTCCACATACATCTGAATGTTGACTATCCGTTTAAACTGACAGGTATTCTGTATTTTCCTAAGATCAAAAGCAATATCGAGATACAAAAGAATAAGATACAGTTATATTGCAATCAGGTTTTTGTAACTGACTCAGTAGAAGGTATTGTACCTGATTTTCTTACCCTGCTTCATGGTGTCATAGATTCACCCGATATTCCTCTTAACGTATCGAGGAGTTATCTACAGAGCGATTCGAATGTAAAGAAGATATCGAGTCATATTACAAAGAAAGTTGCTGACAGGTTAAATGATATCTTTAAAAACAACAGGGAAGAATTTGAAAAGAAATGGGACAACCTTAAACTGTTTATCGAATATGGAATGATAACTGAAGAGAAGTTTTATGATAAAGCTGAAAAATTCTCTCTTCTGAAAAATACTGATGATAAGTACTTTACGCTCGAAGAATATGAGAAAGTCATTAAGGAGAACCAGACTGACAAAAACAATTCTCTGATTTACCTATATTCAACAAACAAGACTGACCAGTACACCTATATAGAAAAAGCAAAGAGCAAAGGTTATGATGTTTTGCTTCTCGACGGACAGCTGGATGTCCACCTCATTAACAAGCTTGAAACAAAACTTAAGGATTCAAGATTTGTAAGGGTCGATTCAGATGTTATTGATAAACTAATTCTGAAAGAAGAAACACGCGAGTCGAAACTGACAGAAGAGCAGAAAGAAGACCTCAAGAGTGTTTTTAATATAAAAGGAAAATCAACGGAATCTAAAGAGATATTTAATGTCTGTTTTGAGACACTAGATGAAGATGAAGCTCCTGTTATTATCACCCAATCGGAGTTTATGCGAAGGATGAAGGATATGTCGCAGATAGGTGGAGGAATGAACTTCTACGGTGAATTGCCTGACAGTTATAACCTTGTTGTTAATCCGAACCACAAGCATGTTATCGGGATATCTGATGATCTTCAGAAACAGGAGGGTGCAAAGCTTGATGAAAACAATGCAGAACGAAAAAAACTAAAAGAACAGATTGATTTCATTGAGGCAGAGAACAAAAAGAAGAAAGAGGATGAGATTACCCAGATCGAAAAGGATGATCTTGAAAAACTTCGTAAAGAACTTACTGTTGTTGAAAATTCAAGAAAGGATATCCTGGAAAAATATGGCGCATCAAACAGTGTAGTCAAACAGCTTATTGACCTTGCCTTGCTTGCAAATAACATGCTGAAGGGAGAAGAGCTTAATGCATTTGTGAAGAGAAGTGTGGAATTGCTGTGATTCGATAAATAGCAAAGGTATCATATCATCCTGGCAACTTCATTTTTGATGTAATCGATCGCAGCTCTTGTTGGCTCTTTTTCGAGTTCCATGACCTTTTCGAGAAGTTGTTTGCTGAGTATCATTCCTGTAGCATTAGGAGAAAGTTTTTCAGCTTCGGTGTTGATCAGTTTTATGGTATTTGAGCGTGCATTCCTGACAACTTCCCAGGCCTGAGGTGTCATGTATATCTGCTGCGAAAGGTTGTGCTCAAATTCGTTACGGATGGCACTTAGAAGAGCGGAATGCAGTTGCTGGGCAGTCATGTTTGAAGAACTTGTCCTTACCAGAAGCGATTCCAGAGATATCCTTTCAAGAAACAGTACGATCCTTTCATAAGCCTGAAGCTTAATTGGAGTAACCGTCCTGCTGTTCTGAAGGATCAGTTCCTGGTTCCTTCTGTTCTGGTCGTTCCGGATCATATTTCTCAGGAGGACCCATGCAGTCAGAAATACCATGAGCGCAGGGATGGTAATTTTCAGAATATCGGCCAATACTTCCATATCTTCTATTTTTATATACAAACCTAATTATATTTATTGATACCTATAGTATTCAATTTAAATTTTGTTTTTCAATTTAACTTCATACATTTGGTTCTGTCCTTTAAACTTTATTTATTAAAACGTATGGAATATTTATCAGACAGAATTAAATCTTTATCAGCCTCCCAAACTCTGGCGATGTCTCAGAAAAGCAGGGAATTAAAGGCAAAAGGTATCGATGTTATCAGCTTAAGTGTAGGAGAGCCTGACTTCAATACTCCTGAATACATAAAAGAGGCAGCCAAGAAGGCTATTGATGACAATTATTCCAAATACCCGCCGGTACCCGGGTATGATGATCTGCGCAAGGCAATCTCAAAAAAGTTCAAAGAAGAAAATGGCATCACCTATTCACCGGAACAGATAATCGTTTCTGCAGGTGGTAAACATTCCCTCATAAATGTAATATTGTCAATGATCAACCCGGGTGATGAGGTTATAATCCTTGCTCCTTATTGGGTTAGTTATTTTGATCAGGTTCTGGTTGCTGGTGGTAAACCAGTGATTGTCAACGCTACCCTTGAAAACGATTTCAAGATAAAACCTGAACAGCTTGAGGCTGCAATTACTGATAAGACAAGGTTAATGATCTTCAATTCGCCATCAAATCCTACAGGTATGGTTTACACAAGGGATGAAATGGAGAAGATTGCGAGGGTAGTGGAAAAACATGAAGGAATGTTTGTTATGTCAGATGAGATATATGAACATATCATTTATGAAGGGAAACATGTAAGCATGGCCTCATTCGACTTTATTTACGACAGGGTTATAACTGTTAATGGAGTTTCCAAGGCATATGCAATGACAGGCTGGAGGATTGGTTATATTGGAGCTCCTTTATGGCTTGCAAAAGCATGTAATAAGTTACAGGGCCAGTTTACTTCTGGTGTGTGTTCCATAGCCCAGCGAGCTGCTTTGGCTGCAATAGAGGGAAAAGACAATTCACGTCAGTTGATGAGAGATGCATTTCTTCGTCGTCGTGATCTTATATGCCGACTCCTGAAAGATGTAAAAGGGCTTAAGGTGAGAGTGCCACAGGGTGCTTTTTATGTCTTACCCGACATAAGTTGTTATCTTGGCAAGTCTGATGGAGACAAAAAAATAGTCACTTCGGATGATCTTGCACTCTACCTTCTTGACAAAGGACAGGTGGCAACCGTAGGAGGTGACGCCTTCGGAGCACCCAACTGTATAAGGTTATCATATGCTAACTCTGATGATCTTCTGGTAGAATCAGTGAAGAGAATAAAAGCAGCCCTGGAAAAGTTACGATAACAGACCAGAAAAATCTATTCTGGTTTTTACTAACCATGATTTCGAAATGGGAGAGGCAGATATTTAATTAAATACCTGTCATATATTGAAAATAACAGTGAAAAAGGGACTGTCTCAAAAGTTTTTGATCCTCGCCTACCCCTAAATCCCCTAAAGGGGACTTGTTGAATACCAGTTTCTTACAAAGCCCCCTTTAGGGGGTTGGGGGTAATGCAGGGCTTTTGAGACAGCCTTTTCTTTGATTAAAAATTTTACTTGCTAATCTTCTTAAATAAAACATGTTTATTATCAACTGGTTGCATGTAGTTGATAATAAGCATGTGAAGGAGAATCAGTATTTATTATACGAAACCGTTTCTTCAGCAGGCTTGCGTTTTTTCTCCCTGTGTTCGGCAACCGAATAACCCAGTGTGATTATAAGTTCAACCCGTTTTGATTTCGGTATTCCAAGCTGTTTTTTCAGCAACTTCTCGTCAAACCAGCCCACAATACAGGAACCTATACCTTCTGCTCTTGCCTGAAGGCATATATTTTCTGTTGCTATTCCGATATCGATCAGTGAATAATCCTTTCTCTTTAATGAGGCACCAACCATTGATGAAAAGTTTGGTTTTTCTCTTACCACAACTATCATAGCGGTGGCCTGATCAAGAAAGGAATTCATCCCCAACAGTTTTGCCGAAGCTGCTTTTGCAGTAGCTGCAAGGATTCCCGGTTCAGTAATGACAATGAACTTCCATGGTTGCGCATTGCAAGCTGAAGGAGACATCCTTCCTGCTTCAATTATTCTGTCAAGTTTTTCCTTCTCAACAGGTTTGTCACTGTATTTCCTGTCACTCTGCCGGAATTTAATAAGCTCCAGTAATTTAGTTCCTTCAAACATTGTATGTATTATTTACAAAAATATTAGTAGTTGGTGGCTGCAATTTCAAAATAACTTTGCGGATGCTGACATGTCGGACAATTTTTCGGTGGTTTGGTTCCGAAATGAATATATCCGCAATTTCTGCAATACCAGAATACTTTTTCGCCACGTTCGAAAACTTTATTGTTTGTAACATTGTCAAGAAGCTTCCTGTAGCGGTCTTCATGGTTCTTTTCAGCTATAGCAATCATTTTAAAAGCTGTTGCTATTGACGGAAATCCTTCTTCTTCTGCAACCTGTGCATGAGCAGGATAAAGATCGGACCATTCTTCATGTTCGCCTTCAGCCGCAGCAAGAAGATTTTCCTTTGTCGTGCCAATTATACCCGCAGGATATTTAGTTGTTATCTCAACCATTCCGCCTTCGAGAAACCTGAAAAATCTCTTGGCGTGTTGTTTCTCCTGATTTGCAGTCTCAGCAAATATTGCAGAGATCTGTTCATAGCCTTCTTCTTTTGCAACCTTAGCAGCAAATTCATACCTGTTTCTTGCCTGCGATTCACCTGCAAATGATGCAAGAAGATTCTTTTCAGTCTTCGTTCCTTTTATGTTTTTTTCCATGTTTAATAAGTTTAGTTTTGTTTATAACATTGCATCTTAAAAATGGTTCATTCCACAAAATAAAAATAGAAATAATTATCAGTATTAAATTTCAAATAAATACTTTTGAATGTTTAATTTGATAACGCTAAATTAAAATAATGAGATGATAATAGTACTGTTTATTCTTACAATTATTTTTCTCATCCTCCTGATGGGAATTTGGCTTTACAACAGGCTTGTAAAGCTCAGAAACAACAGGGAGCAGGCTTTCGCGGATGTTGATGTTCAGTTGAAACTGAGGCACGACATGATTCCCCAGCTTGTTGAATCGGTAAAAGGTTATATGGGGCATGAGAGGGGAGTTTTGACGGAGATAACCGAAGCTCGCTCAAATGCAATAAAAGCAACTTCCATAAATGATAAGATCGTTGCTGAAAACAGGCTTTCTACAGCTCTCGAAGGATTGAAAGTTTCAGCTGAAGCATATCCTGATCTAAAGGCAAGCCAGAACTTTATGAATCTTCAGAATCAGGTATCAGAAATTGAGAATAAACTGGCTGAAGCGCGCAGATTCTTTAATTCTGCCACCAAAGATCTGAATATTGCAACTGAGTTGTTTCCATCGAATCTTATAGCAACTCTGTTTGACTTTAAGCGTGAGCCCCTTTTTGAGCTTGGTCCGCAAAGAGATATTACGGAACAGCCTCCTCAGATCAGGTTCTGAAAAGTAAGGGTTTCTATAAGGAGGTTATTCAATTGTAACCGGGAGTCATTCGGATGACTTTTCTTTCTTATGCAGATTGATAAGTTTTGTTTCTTCTCCTCTGGCCAATCTTACAATATTTTTTCTGTGGGTTATTAAAAGAGCTACGGCTACTACCACCGAGAAGATCTTAAATAAGGTAGAAGGAGAGTTAAATACTGTGAGAAGGAGTAAAGGGAATGAAACACCCGCACACATTGAGGATAACGAGGATATGCCCGATATCAAAATTACAATTACGAAAACTCCGAAACAGCAAAGTGTAACAGCTGGGTGAATTGCCAGTCCAACACCAAATACTGTTGCAACACCTTTTCCTCCCCTGAAACTTGCAAGGACCGGGAAAATATGACCCACTATGGCAATTATTCCTGTAACGATCTGCAGATCTACCAGAAGTTCGGTATTTTCGGGAGCAAGAGAAAAGAAAACCGGTAGCATAGATGCTGTCCAGCCTTTGGCAGTATCAACCAGAAGAACGGGAATCCCAACTTTCCATCCAAGTACCCTTATAGTATTTGTCGTACCTGCATTGCCGCTGCCATGCTCTCTGATGTCTATCCCATGTGTTAACCTGCCAATCCATACAGCTGCGGGTATTGACCCAAGCACATAGGAAAGAAAAATTGCGATCAAAAGACTCAGTACATTCATACTATAAGAATTTTGATCGCAAATATAATATTATTATTTATCTGGTGTTTCAGATTTTTGGACCATGATCGGCCAGCCTGGCAGTTTCTTCGTTTACTGAAAACTTGTTGAAGTTGTTGATGAATTTAAGTGCAAGGTCAGTAGCGGTAAAATGCCATTTGGCAGTGGATTCCCAGTTCTTTTGAGGATCAAGGATCTTGCTGTCGACTCCGTTTATTCTTGTAGGTATGCTCAGATTAAATATTGGGAGATTGACAAACTCACAATTTAATATTGAGTCATCAAGAATAGAATTAATGATACGGCGGGTTGAAGGGAGATCTATTCTGTTTCCTGTACCGTAGGCACCACCCATCCATCCTGTATTCACCAGCCATGCTTCTGCGTTGTGCATTTTCATTTTTCTGGTAAGTTCTTTTGCATAGATTATTGGATCGAGCATCAGGAATGCAGCTCCGAAGCATGCTGAAAAGGATGGAACCGGTTCCACGATTCCTCTTTCCGTTCCTGCCACTTTTGCAGTATACCCGCTAAGGAAATAGTATCTGGTCTGTTCTTCGGTGAGGCGGCTTACGGGCGGCAACACTCCAAAGGTGTCGGCTGTAAGGAATATCACTTTCTTTGCATGGCCGGCTTTTGAAACAGGTTTGACAATATTATTAATATGGTATATAGGATATGATACCCTTGTATTTTCTGTTTTTGAGTCGTCGTTGAAATCTATTGTGCCGTCGGCCTTTACAACCAGGTTTTCGAGAAGAGCATCTCTCCTTATAGCATTGTAAATATCTGGTTCATGTTCTTTGCTGAGCTTTATGCATTTTGCATAGCAGCCTCCTTCAAAATTGAAAATGCCATCATCGTCCCAGCCATGTTCGTCATCGCCGATGAGAGCTCTTTCAGGATCTGTGGAAAGGGTTGTTTTACCAGTTCCCGAGAGCCCGAAGAATATTGCAGTGTCTCCTTTTTTTCCAACATTCGCAGAACAGTGCATTGAAGCTATCCCTTTTAAAGGGAGGTAGTAGTTCATGACGGAGAAAATACCTTTTTTCATCTCACCACCATACCATGTACCACCAATTACTGCCATGCCTTCTGTAAGGTTGAAAAAGACAAAATTCTCAGAATTAAGACCCTGTTCTTTCCAATTCGGATTTGTAGCCTTTGAAGCATTCAGCACAACAAAATCAGGTTTGAAGTTTTCAAGTTCTGCCGGCTCAGGCCTGATGAACATGTTTTTTACAAAGTGAGCCTGCCATGCAACTTCAAGGATGAATCTGACTTTTATCCGTGTATTTACATTTGCTCCGCAGAAACAATCAACTACAAAAAGCCGTTTGCCTGATAATTCCTTTGCAGATATGTTTTTACAATGATTCCATATCTCTTTTGAAATAGGTTTATTATCAGAAACTTTAGCTTTATCGGATTTCCACCATACGGTATCTTTTGTTTTATCATCAAGAACCACGTATTTGTCTTTTGGTGAGCGTCCGGTAAATATACCTGTGTCGACTGAGATAGCCCCAGTTTTGGTTAATATACCTTTTTCAAAGCCCTTCAGTTCGGGTTTTGTCTCTTCTTCAAATAGTAAGTCAAATGAAGGATTGTAGACAATCTCAGTTACATCATTTATTCCGTAACTTGCTAACTCTTTTTTTGTAATCATCTTATACTCTGGTTTTTAGAATGAAGGTTGTAAAATCGTCAGATTTTTACCTAAATCGGGCGAAATATAATTCAATTTTTTCAGATAATATAGATGATATAGGATAGGGTAATTAAGTTTTTAAGGATCATATTACAGATGATTCTTAGGGTTAGATGTTAATTGATTAGAAATTTTAGGGAATGAAAAAGGGCATTCGGTTGAATGCCCTTTATTTTGTGCGCCCGGCATGGGCGATAACTATAGGGTGAAAGACCCGAGCGCACCCA
>DAOQAX010000044.1:0-12339 GCA_035354395.1 Bacteroidales bacterium
CTGACAACTTCATCAGTTGTCCCGCTTTTAATCTCATCAGTTACGGCTGCTACCGTTGCATATTTTCTGATGGGCGATACGGTACTGCTTTCTTTCAATGTTACAGAAGCTTTTAACATATCCAATATCCCATGGTATATATTACTGGGACTTTTTTCCGGACTGATATCGCTCTATTTCTCGAAGATGACACTCTTCATTGAAAGCAAATATGAAAAAGTAAAGAATGTTTATTTTAAACTGTTTGCAGGAGGTGTAATTCTTGTTGGTATGATCTTCCTTTTCCCTCCTTTTTTTGGTGAGGGGTATGATACCATATCGTCTCTTCTTCAGGGAAATACAGAAGCTCTTTTTAATAAAAGTATTATCAGTAATTATTCCGGCAGCTTTGTTGTAGTGATGCTTTTCATGCTGGGCCTTATTTTGATGAAGGTTTTTGCAAGCAGTTCTACAAACGGGGCAGGAGGAGTAGGAGGTATCTTTGCTCCTACATTGTTTATCGGAGCCATTAACGGATTCTTTATTGCAAACCTGCTGAAAAGGTTTGTTAATATTGATTTCCCCGATAACAGGTTTGTCCTGGTAGGAATGGCTGGCATGATTGCCGGTGTTATGCATGCCCCGCTTACAGCAATATTCCTGATTGCTGAAATAACCGGTGGATATGATCTTCTTATCCCACTTATAATAACATCCACAGTTGCATTTATAACGACAAGAAGTTTTGAGAAGCATTCAATATATCATGTTCAGCTTGCCGAAAGGGGAGAACTGATCACTCATGACAAGGATAAAGCAGTGTTGGCCATGATGGACTGGAGGAGAGAGATTGAAACAGACCTGTGCAAGGTAAGACCAACAGATACCCTTGGTGAGTTGGTTAATGTGATCACTAAATCAAAAAGAAACCTTTTTCCCGTGGTTGATGAATATAACATACTTGAGGGCGTTGTATCGCTTGATGATGTCAGAGAGGTCATGTTCCAGAGTGATTTATACGATACTACCATAATGCGGGATGTGATGACAATACCTCCTTCCTATATCGATAAAAGAGAAAGTATTGAGACAGTGATGGAAACTTTCAGGAAAACCGGGGCATGGAATCTCCCGGTGCTTGACAATGGCTACTACATCGGATTTATTTCAAAATCAAGAATATATACTACATATCGTGAATTGTTAATTGAGTTTTCAGAAGAGTAATAAACATAAATATCTATACTATGAAAAAAGACACTTTGATATTTGACCTTATTGAGAAAGAACGTCAACGTCAGCTAAACGGAATAGAATTAATCGCTTCAGAGAATTTTGTCAGCCCGCAGGTTCTTGAAGCAATGGGATCGGTTATGACCAATAAGTATGCTGAAGGTTATCCCGATCATCGTTATTACGGAGGATGCGAAGTTGTTGACCAGTCGGAGCAGATAGCTATAGACCGTCTTAAAAAATTATTCGATGCAGAATATGCAAACGTACAACCTCACTCAGGTGCTCAGGCAAATATGGCTGTGTTTTTCACTGTCCTGAAACCCGGTGATACATTTATGGGATTAAACCTGGCTCACGGAGGACATCTGTCTCATGGATCTCCCGTTAATTTTTCAGGTATGTATTTCAGACCAGTTGCATATGGGGTAAAGGAAGAAACCGGACTGGTGGATTATGATATGATGGAAGAAGTTGCTCTTAGGGAAAAACCCAGGTTGATAGTAGGAGGGGCCTCAGCATATTCACGTGAATGGGATTATGAAAGGATGAGAAAGATTGCTGACATGGTTGGAGCAATTCTTATGGTCGATATGGCACATCCGGCAGGACTTATAGCTGCAGGATTACTAAAAAATCCTTTAAAATATGCTCATATAGTGACATCGACAACACATAAAACACTTCGCGGACCGAGAGGCGGAATTATTTTAATGGGGAAGGATTTTGCCAATCCATGGGGGCTTAAGACTCCAAAAGGTGAGCTTAAGATGATGTCGGCTCTGCTCAATTCGGCCGTTTTTCCGGGAGTGCAGGGTGGTCCTCTGGAACATGTAATTGCTTCAAAAGCAGTCTCTTTTGGAGAAGCTCTTGATCCTGAATTTACAAAATATCAGCAAAGGGTTAAAAAGAATGCCTCGGTTATGTCACAGGCTTTTACCGATAAAGGTTACAAGGTCATTTCAGGAGGTACCGATAACCATCTGATGTTGATAGATCTCAGAACCAAGTTCCCTGAAATAACAGGAAAAATGGTTGAAAATGCCCTGGTACGCGCACATATTACAGTGAATAAGAATATGGTCCCCTTTGACAGCCGTTCACCTTTCCTCACTTCAGGGTTAAGGGTTGGAACACCTGCCATTACAACAAGGGGGCTAAAAGAAGATAACATGGGGCAGATAGTTGATTTTATTGATGAGGTCATTTCTGATATCGAAAATGAAACTGTTATTGCCAATGTTGGTAAAAAAGTTGTAGAGATGATGAAATCGTATCCTTTGTTTACTATGTAAATATCTGATATGATTTACTTAAATTAGGCTGGTCAAAATTTTTATATCTTTAATATAGCCTGTATCAACTTTATGGTCTATGAATAACCGGAAACTTATCTTTGTCGTAGATGATGATCCATTAATTAACCTGTTGGTTGTTAAACGTTTCACATCAACCGGTTACCGTATTGAATCATTTGAGTACGGTGAAGAATGTCTTGATTCTTTAGACAGGAATCCGGATCTCGTCATTCTGGATTATTTTTTTATTAGTAACGACAGGGATGTCATGAATGGGATGGAGGTTTTTGACAGGATCAAGGAGATAAAACCGAATGTTCCGGTGATTATGCTGTCGGGGCAGGAGAAAGGGGAGGTTGTCCTCGAACTTGCAAGGAAAGGGATTGATGATTATGTAATCAAAGACAATAATCTTATTGATAACCTTAATATAGCAATGAAAGAATTGTTAGACGGAGAAGAATAATTATCTGTAAGAGAGCAATAAAAAAAGGGGCTGTATCCAGGCCCCTTTTTTTATTGCTCTCTTCTATTCCGGATGTTTATTTGAGGATGAAGTTATAAGTGATGGTTCCTTTCTGAACAGCAGGGGCGTCTTTTTTCACTTCAAATACTGCCTTTAGTGCAGCATCTTTTGCTACCCTTAGAAGATATTCATCAAGTGTGGTAGAACCTTTGGTCCCGGGAATTGCCTGAACGACTTTTCCTGATCTGTCAACACTTACTTCCACTACAACCCTGCCTTCTCCCTGGTAGTCATATTTAGGAGCAGGAAGTGATTGATATCCACGACCCTGAAGATCGTACGAAACAGCTTTGTCGCCTCCTCCGGTTCCGCCTCCGGGGGCGTGGATCTTAGAATCCACAGATCCTGATGGTACACCCTGGTTCCCTGTGCCTCCGGCAACACCTTCACTGGTAGAACTTATTCCCGCATTTTTAGCATTTGCCAGAGCATTCCTGGTACGGTTAACTATCTCTGCCTGTCTCTGTTGTTCAGCTTCAATTCTCTTTCTTTCAATTTCTTCCTGTTGCTTTCTGATCCTTTCAGCCTCAGCCTGCTGTTTTAGTATTTTGTCAGCCTCAATCTTTTCGAGTTTTTTCTTTTCGGCATCAGGATCAACCTTTTTGACTGCCGGAGCCTCTTCATCATCCTGAGTCAGTAAAGGTTCATCTTCGGTCTTCACTTTTGGCCTGGCCGAAGGGGGAGGTGATGCCTCCTCCTGAAGAGCAGAAGATGATGGTTCTATCATTCCCAATCCTGTTTCATCAGTTCCGAAATTAACAAGGATACCTGCTTCCCTCTCCGGAGGTGCGGGTGCAGAAATGACTACCAGAACAAGAAAGATAAAAAGTACTAAGTGTATTATCATAGTACCTGCAAATCCCTTCTTTTTCTCGGAAGGAATTTTGCTGAACTCATTATTTGGGTGAGGTTGCAATGATTAACTTATAATTATTTGATTGAGCAATATTTAAAACTTTCACAACATTATCAAAAGGAACACTTTTGTCAGCATGAAGCGAAATATAAGTGTCAGGAGCATTTCCCAGTTTTTGTTTCAGGGCTGCTTCAAGATCGTCAAATTTAATAGGTTGATCTTCAATATAATAATTAAGGTCACTTGTAATAGAAACAGTGGTCAGAGGTTTTGCCGACGTCTGGCTGTCTCCTTTCGGGAGCAGAAGTTTCAGAGCAGTAGGATGAACGAGAGTTGATGTAAGCATAAAGAATATAAGCAGGTTGAAAACCACATCAGTCATTCCAACTGAACTAAAACTGGCGCTAACTTTGTTTCTTTGAGATAATGACATATTAATGGCTGGTTTTTAGAGGTTCATTTAACATATCCATAAACTCGAGGATAGTAGTTTCAAGGTTGTAAACCACCTTCTCTACCCTGACAACCAGAGTGTTATATCCAAAATAAGCAACAATGGCAACGATTAATCCTGCTACTGTTGTAATAAGTGCAGTGTAGATGCCATCAGAAAGCAATGATACTTCAATGTTGTTGCCTGCAAGCGACATAGCATAGAATGATTGTACCATTCCGATAACGGTACCCAGGAACCCAAGCATCGGTTCGGCTCCAATGATGGTAGCCAGTGTAGGGAAACCTTTTTCGAGCTTTGAGATTTCAATTTTACCGACGTTTTCTACTGCAGTAGTGATATCCTGCAACGGTCTGCCTAATCTGCTTATCCCTTTTTCGACCATACGGGCCGAAGGAGAGTCGGTCGACCTGCATAATGCAACGGCAGCATCCAGCTTTCCATCATGAATATAGTCTTTGATCCGGTTCATAAAGTTATTATCCTCTTTTGAAGCCTTCTTTATCACATAATATCTTTCAATAAAGATATATGCAGCGACAAATGATAAAAGGATAATAGGGATCATTACCCATCCTCCTTTTATTGTCATATCGAGAAGTGTTAACTCTTTAACGGCATGAGGTCCTGAAGGAAGGTTAACCGGCTGCTGTGCAATGAACTGTAAAAACATCATATTCTAATTATTATTAATTTTTTTCCAATGTTACAATATAATCACCACCCGTGGTTTTTCACGTGCGAAGTTATTAAAAAACGTAATGAAACCGTGTTCTATTATCCCGGGTTAATAACAATGATGAAAAAATTATTAACCATGGTGATTTTAAATGCTGGGCAAGATTAAAAACTATTTTCTAATTATTTCTTTTTTTCTGTTTTTTTCACTTCTGGTCTGGCTTTTTTCCTGAGAAGGTCAGAAAACTTATCAAAATCCTGTTTGAAAAAAATACCTATACCCTGAGTATATGGAACACCTCTTCCTGTATAGGGATTGTTGAATCTGTTAAATACCTTAAACCGTATCCTGTCGGTAATCCTTACCGATGCGTCAAAGTCTCCGGTTATCTGATCAGTATTATCAGCAGAACTTCCTGTTCCCCTTACATCAAAATTACCATTAATGACAACCTTGTCATTCAGCAACTGAGTCGAAAGAGCCAGCTGAACTTCCTGTGGATTGATATCACTATAACCAGGCCGATAGGCAAATCCGATATCAAAGTCATTGCTGATTTGCGACAGCCAGTTACTGAGCTGATTTGAAAGCATTTCTGTTGTTGTGACAGCCATTGCTGAAGGACCGGCTGTTGTTGTTGAATTTGACGATGTTAACGATGACTGGTCGGCATAAAAACTGTTCATTACCAGTAAATACAGGAACTGCCTGCTTAAATCTTCTTCGGTTGAAATAGCATTTCTGAGATATGTCCTGGTCTCTTCATCTGCATTGGGAAGGTAAATATTGAAACCGACAACAGGATTAAAGAGATTTCCGGAAAGATTCAGCTGACAGTCAACAGGAATCCTGTCCTTGTAATTGTCGTCCTGTAGTATTTCATAAAGAGAAGCTTTAAGTTTATAGATAGCCTGCAGGTCAATCTCAGCATTGTCGAGATCACCGTTAAAAATTATTTTTCCACCGTTTTCAACGCTGAAAGACTTATTAAGAATATTTCCCAGTGTAAAAAGGTAATCTCCTTCATCTATATCATAATCGCCTGAAATTCTGAAATCTCCTTTTTTGTTGAGGCTAAGGTTCAGTTTTCCCGATCCGTGTCCTCTCATTTGATCTCCTACCTTTGAATCGAAGATAAGCTGAACCTCGGCTTCAGGGGTGACCTCCAGTTCAAAATTCAGATCAACACCTGTTTTGGTTGATGATTCAGGAATCCTGATATTGGTGTTTTGGTGCGTCTTTCCTTTTGCAGTATCGGCATCAACAAACGAGATGAATGAATATTCCGAAACAGAAAGACCCGTATTCATGGGAATAAAGAACTTGGTGTTTTTCCCTGTTTTGGCTGATATATCGAATGAAAGTGAATTGGGTTCTGTTTTTATTGTTGTTACTCCGGATGCATATACGGTCCCATAAAACAACTCATTGTCTTTAGCTTTGGTGTTGAGGACAAGGCATTGGTTGGTATTTATGGTAAGATTGGCTCTGAAATCCTTAAAGTTCTTGTGATAGACAGTGCCGGAAAGGGTAGCAGAGTTGTCTTTTTCATCAGTGAATTTAAAATTATTAAACTTTATTCCTTCCCTGTTGAACCTTGCAGAATCATTTAGTATGTAACGGGTCTGAAGATAGTCGACCTTGATTGATGCTTCTTCGGTTTTCACAGCTCCTTCAAGAATCAATTCGTTTGATCCTGCGGTAAAGTTAACCTTTCCTGAAATAGTACCCTTTATATCAGATGCGAATGACTTAAGCAACGGATTGAGAAAATCAACCGGTTGTTTTTTTGTTTCAGCTGTAAGTTTTATTTTTTTAATCCCCGGATCATAAATTCCTTTAATATTCAGTGTTCTGGCTCCGGCAAGGTCATTCCAGGCATTGATATTAATTACCTTAGTGGCAATATCCCAGTCCGATACAATAGCTAAATCTCCGAATTGACTATTCAATAAAGAAAGATTGTTAACTTTAATGTTGGTCTCAAGCAGAAGATCCCTGTAAACATTTGTTAATAGTACTTTTCCATTAAGTCTGCCTTTCAGATCCAGGTGAAGCCTGGAGGTATCATTGTAATTTTTTGGATTAATGAGATAGTTCAGTGGCGAAATATCAATGCCTTTAAATTCAAGATTTAATGTGTCGGAAGGATCTTCCGATAAGGCTCCGTCGACCAGATAATAATTCTTATTATTGCTGAAATATATTCTGTCAATCTTTACGGCATTTGAATCGACTGTAATGGATGACTTGTTGATCTTCCACAGATTGTTTCTTGTATAGATGTCAGTCGAATCGATATCTATCTTCAGAATGGCACTTCTTTTTTTATCCTGGCTTTTCGTAAAAGCTCCTCTTATAACCAGATTACCCCGGGTAACACTTTTTTCCTTGTTGTCCCAGTCGGCAGTAAAAATAAAATTATCCGGCTTTGTGCTGAGATTAACGGAGATCCCCTTTAGTTCAGATTGCCTCAAAACAGCGAGGGACGAACTATTGAGGTTAACCGAAAGATCAGGCCCTGATACAGTTGCATCGAGTGAAAAATCATTAAAGACATTATTTTTAATGGTTAACATCTTTGACCTACCTTTTATACTTATCACACTGTCGGGAAAGATGTCTCCCCGAATGTGACTTTTTTCTGCTATCATTAATCCCGTCCTGAAAAAATCATTTATCCTGTCAGTGTTTTTGAAGTCGATATCGAAAGTGAAACTCTCTTTTTTAAACTGGCTGAGACTATAGGAGGAATGAAACTTAGAGGGCATTAGTGATGAAAGTATAGATTCATATAGGGCCTTAATAGCTGAGAAATTATAATCTCCTTTAATATCTGCATCGATAAAATCAGTACGGAGGCTCAATACCGGTTTATTTTTTTCTTTATAAGTCCTGAGCGAGAAGTCGTACATATCAAGACTGTTATTGTATTTTTTCAGTGTGGAATTAAGAAGCTTTATCTCGCCGTCAAGATTATCAATGCTGTTGCCTTTGAAATTGGCAGTCATGAGCATTGTAAGGCTTGAGGTAGTGTCGGGTTTGTCGATATTCAATTTATGAAGGTTAGCCTTTGCAACGTTGAGGGTAAAATCAAATTCAGGCAGATCCTCCTTGAAATTTAGCATGCCCAGAAGATCCATACTGATATTTTTGTCATTGATGTTTATACTTCCATCCCAGGTTTTTTCAGTAAAAATTCCTTTTAGTGTAATATTGCGATATTCGTATTGTTTTATCTCAACACTGTCAACATTACCTGAAAGATTTACGCTGAATTTTTTCAGTGAGTTTGCATATCCGTCAATGTTAGCCTGCATGCTTATTTTCCCCAGCAGTTCAGTTTTGTTGGTAAGCTCTCCAAGGTTAACATCACTCATAGCCATAAGCCCTTTCACTTTATATCTGTCGTGCTTTTCAGGCCTTATTGAGATATCAGTACGAATGTTCCCGTATTTTGTTCTGATCTTTCCGTATGTTACAAAATCTGTCAAAAAACCGGTAAAACTGCCATCAAAGGATATATTTCCCAGTTTGTACAGGACATCGGGAATAATCAGATTGCCTTTACCTGGTATATTGAGCTTCTCAATGTCTTTTGCATTTGTCCTTAAGCGGTTTACGTCAATAAAAACGAATGCATTTTCTATATCGGGGAGGCCTGAAAAGTCGAAATCGCAATCAAGAAACGTATTGTCCCTGTAATGCAATTGTATGTTACGACCTCTTAATTCCGCAATGGTTCCGAAAACCTTTCCTGACAGCCAAACGGATTCATTAACACTACTTACATAAGGTAAGAAATGTTGCAGGTCTGATGAGTTTATAAGCGATTTTTCCAGTTGCAGATCAAGTTTCAGGTTTCCTGATGATTTATCAGCAATGGATAGAGAATCGTGTACCGGTGCTGGTGTCAGTTCTAATTTTACAATATTGATTATGCTGCTGTCACATCCTAAATAAGCAGAACTAAAAAGAATATTTCTGTTTGCTAATTTTACAGAACTGCTCATTCTTTTCACAGAAAATCCGCCTGATTCCTTCAAACCAAGATTGTAAATGTTAAATGCCGTAGTATCGTTTGCAACTTTGAAATCTTCAATGATCCCGTTTATGCTGGAAAGATGAAGGTTATTAAAGTCAATTTCCTGTTTACTCCTTGGCTTTGATTTATTGATAAGAGAAAACCTTGCATCACTCAGGTCAATCTGATCAACTGAAAAGAGGCTGTTAGCCTTTTTTAATGTGTCGGCAGGGTTCTTCAGCTGGTCGATGTACCAGGTAAGGTTCATCATACCTGTCGAATCGGTTATTAATGCTACAACAGGTTTGACCAGAACTACTCTTCCAAGCTTGTATGTATTGTTTTTAAAATTAAGTCTTCTTATCCCTGCTATGAATTTCTGAGAGTACAGTAACGTATCATTGTGTTGATCTTTTACAAGGATATCGTTGACAGATAATCTGTTGAAGAATTTGTATTCGATCCTGCCAACAGATATTGTTGATTTCAGCTCCTTTGAAAAATGGGCGGTTATCCTGTTTGCCAGGTAAGTCTGAACTTCTGATACCTGCAGTAAAAGATAGAGTATTGTGGGTAAAATAATAATGGTTCCCACAATAATAATAATATACTTAAGTGATTTTTTGATGTTTTTTATCATACAGTATATAAGGTCTTTTAGTACTTCTTAAAACATAAAAATCAAAATAAGACCAATGGCGCAAAGATAATAAAACGATATTTATATAACCGGTTAATGTATGGCCATTTTCTTTTTAACACAGAACTTTAATACAGACAAAAAATGATTATACAGCCCGGCAGGGGATATGGTTTCCCGAATCCTCTGCCAGGAACAATTCAAAGCCCGGTTTTTGTTACAATACCATATGCCCTACGGGCAAAAGATCGTTTTGGGATTAACAGTGCCTGTTACAATACTATATGCCCTACGGGCAAAGGATCCATTTATGATCATCGTTGTCTGTTACAATACTGTATGCCTTACGGGCAAAGGATAGAGTTTCTGGTATTCATACCGGTTTACTGTTCCGAATGCTTTGTAACAACATACCGCCTGGCGGGTATGGCGTTGCAGCATATGTGGAAGAACCGTGAGGGACGGAATATAATTTAACCTGACATCAGTAATATAATATAGTTAAGTGATTTTTTAATACTTTTGACCACTCAAACGGATATGAAAAATCAGGAATAAAATTAATCTGATTTATACCGAAAATTAGTATTGATGTCAGTTACAATTTTAGCGATAGAATCATCATGTGATGACACCTCGGCAGCGATCATCAGGGATGGTTATGCTCTTTCAAATCTTATTGCCAATCAGGATATTCACAAAGAATATGGCGGCGTAGTCCCTGAGTTGGCATCAAGGGCCCACCAGGTCAATATTGTACCTGTTACTCACCAGGCAATGGTTAAAGCCGGTGTTAAGGCAGAGGATATCGACGCAGTTGCTTTTACCCGCGGGCCCGGACTGCTTGGTTCTCTTCTTGTAGGAACTTCTTTTGCAAAGGGATTTGCCCTGGTCAGAAACCTTCCTTTAATTGAGGTTAACCATCTTCAGGCTCACGTAATGTCGCACTTTATTCTTGAAAAGGATAAGGAAAACAGAATACCGGTATTTCCGTTCTTATGTCTTCTGGTTTCAGGCGGACATACCCGTATTATTGTTATGAACAGCCATCTTGATATGGAAGTTATCGGAAATACAATTGATGATGCGGCAGGAGAAGCCTTTGACAAATGTGGAAAGATAATGGGATTTCAATATCCTGCTGGTCCGGCTATAGATAAACTGGCACGACAGGGCAATAAACATGCCTTCAGCTTTACAAAACCTTCGGTTAAAGGTCTTGATTTCAGCTTCAGCGGACTTAAAACGAATTTTCTTTATTTTCTTCGCGACAGGGTAAACGATGATCCTGATTTTATCACAAATAACAGAACTGATCTTTGTGCTTCACTGCAACATGTGATAATCAGTATTCTTGTAGGTAAACTGGTTAAAGCTTCAATACAAACGGGAATTAAGGAGATAGGAATAGCAGGAGGGGTCTCGGCTAATTCAGGGTTAAGGGATGCGGTGTCGGCCGAAGCAGAAAAGAGAAAATGGAACATCTTTCTTCCTGAATTCAGGTATACCACCGATAACGCTGCAATGATAGGGATAGCCGGGTATTATAAATATCTCAGAGGTGAATTCTCAAGTCAGGATGTTGCTCCTTTGGCAAGATTGTAAGAGAAAATAAGACCTGTTAATGAGAGTTCTCAGTATGTGATTTTATTGATACTTATTTGAGAGATTAAATAATTAATAGTGATTTTATTTGATAAAATTATTAAATTCGGTGCGGAATACTTTAATTGAAAACTGGAGCTGAGTAATTGAAATGGATGAGCTTAGGATATCACCAACAAAGAACACCCCGGAAATTATTCTTAGAAGTGAGGGGATGATAAGGATAAAAGGGCGTTCAATACATGAGAATGTTACAGAATTTTTTGCTCCGGTGGAAGATTGGATAACTCAGTATATTATGTCTCCGGCAGAAGTAACGTGCGTGGACATTAATCTTGAATATTTCAACAGTGCCAGTGCCAAGGTATTTATCCATATGTTTCAGAAGGTTACTTATGTTGCATTGAAACATAAGAAATTTATATTCAACTGGTATTATGAAGAAGGCGATGATGATATCCTTGAGCGTGGAGAATATTTTTCATCAATTCTTGATGTCCCGTTCAATTTCATAAAGATGAACTGAGGCTGTCAAAACCTGACATTCCTATCTTTCTTCAAAAATATAATATACTTTATTAGCTGATATCTTCAGTTTGTTTTTGTGCAGCTGAATCACCACCGGCTGCCGCCGATGGTTAATAATATGCGGCACCTACCGGTGCCGGAAAAACTGATTGCTATCCTGATCAAATATTTTGTTTCACTCTGTCAACACGATTTTTGACTTGACCCTGAATTTCTTTTCTTAAAGAAGAAATAAAAGGGGAGGCCCAGTAACAGGAAGCCCAGCCCAATAAACATGTGCAGCGGTTTGTTTATCGATATGTTAATTACAAACCAGATCGTTATCCCTATAAAAATCAGCGGAGTGACCGGATAACCGAAAGCTTTGTATGGGCGTTCCGTATCTTTCATCTTTTTTCTGAAGACAAATATTCCTATAGCTGCCAGGGCAAAGAATATCCATTCCACAGAGACCGTATAGGTTATCAGGTCTTCGAATGTTCCCCAGAAAAGGAGCAGGACAATTGACCATACCGAC
>DAOQAX010000045.1:0-10103 GCA_035354395.1 Bacteroidales bacterium
AAAGTCAAGCAAAAAAAATTTTTTTTATTAGTTTTTTTTTTACAAATATTGCTACGTGAATCGAATGGATTCCAATCAATATTTTTTTAAAAAACCAACCTCAATGAATAAGTCACATAATGACGTTTGGAATAACTGTTTGCAAATAATAAAAGATATTATTCCATCCATCAGTTACAAAACATGGTTTGAACCGATTATCCCGTTAAAACTCGAAAACAATGTTTTGACAATTCAGGTTCCCAGTCCGTTTTTTTATGAGTACCTTGAGGAACAATATATTGATATCCTCAGGAAGACGTTAAGAAGGGAGATCGGTGCTGATGCAAAGCTTGAATATAACGTCGTTATGGAGAATACCAATTATGAGAATGGTAAACCATATACTGTAAGGTATCCGTCAAGAAACAAAACAGATCTTAATAACAGACCTGTTCAGGTTCCATTTGATGCAACCCAACCATCAATTAAAAATCCTTTTGTCATCCCCGGAATTAAAAAAGTTCATTTTGATCCAAAACTAAATCCTGATTATAACTTTAACAATTACGTTGAGGGTGAATGCAACAGACTGGCCAGATCAGCAGGTATTGCTGTAGGAAATAATCCGGGAGGAACGGCTTTCAATCCTTTGATGATATATGGGGATTCAGGGTTGGGGAAAACCCATCTTTCACAGGCTATAGGAATTCTTGTAAAAGAGAAACATCCTGACAAGACTGTGTTATATGTAAATGCAAACAAGTTTCAGACTCAGTTCGTTGAATCGGTACGGAACAATAATAAAAATGATTTTCTCCATTTTTACCAGATGATTGATGTTCTTATCCTGGATGATGTGCATGATTTTGCAGGAAAAGACAAGACGCAGGATACATTCTTCCACATCTTCAACCATCTGCATCAATCAGGAAAACAGCTGATCCTGACATGCGATAAGCCACCGGTGGAACTTCAGGGGATGGAACAGAGGCTTCTTTCCAGGTTTAAATGGGGGCTTCAGGCTGACCTTCAGAGACCTGATTACGAAACCAGGTTGGCAATTCTGAGGAAAAAGGCATACAACGATGGAATTGAATTGCCCGACGAGATATTTGAATATCTGGCGGTTAACATATCAAACAATATTAGGGAACTTGAAGCAGTACTTATATCTCTTTATGCCCAGTCGACCCTTAACAGGAAGGAGATAACACTTGACCTTGCACGGCAGATGGTCGAAAAGCTTATCAGGACTACGAGGCGTGAAATAACAATCGAATTTATACAGAAAGTTGTCTGCGATTACTATAAAATACCTATTGATCAAATACAGGGAAAGACCAGGAAGAGAGAGATAGTCCAGGCCAGGCAGGTATCGATGTATTTTTCAAAAAACCTTACCAAGGCATCCCTTGCCAGCATTGGATCTCACATCGGAGGTAAAGATCATGCTACGGTACTTCATGCATGCAAGACAGTAAACAATCTTATTGATACAGACAAACATTTCAAGAATCAGCTTAACGAAATAGAAAAAAAACTTAAAGTATAAAAATGGATACAAAGAACTTCTTCGAGATATTCTATAATAAATTCAGCAACAGAGATGATAAGCCTCTTCTCTTCTTCTCTCCGGGAAGAGTTAATCTTATTGGTGAACACACTGACTATAACGGAGGATTTGTATTCCCCTGTGCATTAAATTACGGAACCTACCTTCTTATACGTAAAACAGACAGGAATATTCTGAGATTCAGCACAACCAATTTTGCTGACGAGGCAGAAGAAGAACTGAAAGGTTTGTTTGTCAACACAAGCAAAAAATGGATTAATTATCCCCTTGGAGTAATTAACGAATTTCTGAAACAGGGCATTAAAATTTCAGGGCTTGAGTTCCTTTACTCAGGTGATGTTCCAAACGGGGCAGGTCTCTCCTCTTCAGCTTCTATTGAAATGGTAACTGCTGTTGCTATTAATGAACTCTTCAATGCAGGGTTCAGCACACTTGATCTGGTAAAAATGAGCCAGAAGGCTGAAAATGAATTTGTCGGGATGAATTGCGGAATAATGGATCAGTTTGCTGTGGGCTTCGGTAAAAAGGAACATGCTATTTTTCTGAATTGTGATACCTTATCGTACGAGAATGTCCCTGTAATGCTGGGTGACTGCTCCCTTATTATTACAAACACCAATAAAAGACGCGGTTTGACTGATTCAAAGTATAATGAGCGGCGTTCCGAATGTGACAAAGCTGTTGAATTACTTCAGGCATACAAACCCATACGTAATTTAAGTGAACTTAATGTCGGAGAAATCGGACTTCTGGAAAAATATATTAAAGACCCTGTTGTCAGAAAAAGGGCAAAGCATGTCATAAGTGAGAACGGAAGAGCAATAGAAGCAGTAAAGGTGTTGAAAAGTAACAATATAATTCGTTTTGGTGAACTCATGAATTTATCGCATGATTCACTTAAAGATGATTATGAAGTTACCGGTTTCGAGCTTGATACTCTTGTTTATGAAGGAAGAAAACTTCCGGGAGTCATTGGTACCCGTATGACAGGGGCCGGTTTTGGAGGATGTACGGTAAGTATTGTTAAAAAATCCGAATCTGAAAAGTTCATTACCGAACTATCTGTTATCTACAAGAATAAAACAGGACTGACAGCTGATTTTTATCAACCTGAAATAGGTGACGGAGCTGGAAGAAGAGGATAATTCAAAATTCAAAAACATCCCCCTTCCACCTCTCCAGGAGATTAACTCATCCCTTTAATTATTATGATTTTATTATAATAGTTAAAGGGATTCTATTTATTATGAGTGCCGGGAATCATACATAAAAACCCATTGATTTTGACTTCGTCGAGTCCCGCCTTGCGGGGCTACGGTTCTTCGTTTACCCCGGCCCCATGGGGAGCGAAGAACCGAAACCCGCTTGCGGGTGAGCTCGGCGTAGCCAAAATCAATTTACTCCCCTTGGGGTTGGGGTAAATAAATTGATTTTCAAGCGATTTGTAAAATCGTATTCATGATTGCCGATAGTCATTTTATTTATTATTGAAGTGCTTTACATCAACATCCCTTACACATCTGAATCCGACTGCAGGACTTCTGTCGAAGCCCGGTGATGACAACAGGAGCATCTGTGTCCTGTCGAGCGGTTGGGGACCTCCCTGAATATTCCATGGACCAAAATCAGGTCTGTAATAACTTCCTCCCCTTATTATCATGAAATAGTTAGAGCCATTAAAATACATATCATTTGTCATCTGCCAGACATTCCCGACCAGGTCGAATACACCATAAATGCTTTGTCCCTTGGAGAATGCATCGACAGGGGTTGGTCTGTTGAATGAATTATTACAATATGTAGCATGAAATTCATTGCCCCAGGGCCATTTACGGCCATCAGTTCCCTGAGCTGCCAGTTGCCACTCAGCCTGGGTTGGAAGCCTTTTACCCGCCCATTCCGAATAAGCTTTCATATCTTCATAACTTAAATTAACCACCGGGTATTTTTCCTGTCCCTGTCTGAACATGCCCGATTGCCAGTTACTCAGATAACCAGAGGTATCGGCCGGCCAATATCCGGAATTAACCATAAATTCATAATATTGTTCATTGGTAACCGGATATTTATCGATGAGGAAGCTGTCAACTTTTATTGTGTCACCATTAATGGAAGGGTAAGAAATTAAATTTTCACTGGCAGTGATATTCATTACAATCTCAGCACCCGGAACCAGTACCATTCCTTCAGGGATATCTTCAGATCTTTTCGTTGGAACCACCCTGCTGATAATCCATGGTGTTCCGTATTTAACGATGTGAATACTTTCATCTTTCAGCCTTTTATTTTCAACCAGTTGTAAAACAATCTTACCTTCGTAAGAACCAAAAATATCCTTAATGCATACCGTTGTGTCTTTTGGGACAATAAATTCCCTGGATTCAGTATGGTACGAAGGGTCTCCTTTCCATATCCTGATACTTCCAGCGCAGTCTACTGTGATTTTCAATGAATCATCCGTCAATTTTGATCTGATCAGTTCGGGCAGTTCTGCAATACAATCTACAGAACCTTCCCGTCTTGTTCCTGAAAAAGACCTTTGCCATCCTTCCATACTTACAGAAATCAAAGCAGTGTCCCTGACAGGCGTTGGTGATACGTTTTCATGGTTCCATAATGAAACATAATGTTTTCCGGAATCAATTCCTGATTTAAAAAGATATCCATTTACCCCATCAGACCTCATATTAAGGATTGTATATACTGTTTTTTCTCCCGATATCCAACGGTTTACAAAAACACTATCATGTGTTGTTTCTATCATCGGAGTCCAATCCTGATCGAGGAAGGCATCATTGTTCTGTCGCAGTATAAATGTTGTACGGGCCAGAAAACCAAGATCATTCTCATATTGTTTATCCCTGCCGCCAGGATTTAACATATTGAGTTCGGTTCCGTAACCATTAAAGAACGACACTGCAATTTCGCGGTGAAGAACATCATCTCCGACATTACATACCCTGAAAACAGAGAAATCGGGACGCATCAGTTTATTCAGGTTAAGTTCCGGACTATTAATAATATCTCCGCCCACACGTCCTGAGATAAACCGTTCCATGTATTTTGGGCAGGGCATGAGTTCAGAACAGACAACTACTCCCTTCCTGTCATTATCAATAACCTTCTGTAATTCAAAACAGGAGCTGTCTCTTGTATCGAGTAATAACCCGTCGGCTTCTGTTTCGATTATCAGATTTTCGATCCCCTTTATCTGATCCCCCTTCTTAAGGTTTTTATTCCATGGAGTGTAGGCAAGAAAGAACCTGGTATTATATTGATGTGACATTCTTATAAAGTTTCGGAGTTGTTCTGTCCCTCCCGGCATACTGCTGTATAAATCCCATTGGTTACGTTCATCAAGTCCATATTGTGGCCACGAGGGCCATATTCCATAAATGTCAATGTTACCAAAAAGTTCAAGGCCTTTTCTAATAACATCACCATAATTGAACTTCCCCGCAATCCTGTCATAAAAGTTTTTATCCCAAACAGCCTGAAGTATAGAGAGGTAACACTCCTTCATCCACACCTGATCGGCTCTTTTATAAAGTGAGTCGTTAAAACTCTTCATGTCGTACAAATACCTGTCCCTGAAAATCTTACGAAGACCATTCTGCCACTCACCTTTGAAAAAATCAATATGAAAAATATAGGACACTTTTGCTTTTGGAGGAAGTATTGTTTTATATTGTTGTATTATACCTCCTTCAGTCGCAGTGCGACGTGCAATCGCACAAACCGACAGATCATTTCCTGTATTAAAAGATGAATAACCTGTTTCCCATGCGTTGTCAGGGAGTATGACACTGACAGGTGCAAAGCCAGGACGGAACAGAGAGGCCTGTGTCAGATTATTGAGTCCATCTCCGGTTATAAATACCGAATTTTTGTCTTCTCCGAATGGTACAACATTGCTCACTGTAACAGTATCAGAGCCTCTGTTTTCGAAGACGACTCTCCCTTCCCATCCCGAGACAAGACTATCCGCGGGAGTAAATGTCACTCTCAGGTTGTTGCCAAAAGTTTGTGAATACTGTTTATCTTTTTTTTCGATATTATTCACTTCTGAGCTATACAGTTTATTTCCAAGATAAAAGCTGTAGAGAGGTCTGACTGAGGGTAATGTGATTGTGCTGCTGTCTGAAAAAAGAAAGTTTTCGACATTTAAGCCGCTTTTATTTGAGATCCCTATATTGATCAGATCCTGCGAATAGCAACAGAATGAAGCTGACAGCAGAATTATATTTAATAATACAGTAATCGGATTCTTAAGAATATGCATTTATGAAATGATAGTTAGTGTTACTGATAAATGAGAATTTTTTCTGCAATTATTGTACCATTTTTAAGTTAATAAGTAATTTTTTCCTGAATATTAAATTACAGATTATCAGAAGATATTCAGAAATAAATATCGACATTTTTTAATAATGAAATAAAAATTAAGAGTAACAAATTAATTATGCAATATTAAGCATAACAAACATCAAAAAAAATCAGAATGAGTAAATGAAAATATCGTCATGTATATAATTATGTTCAGCTCTTTTCCGTTAAAAAAAATAATTGTATTTTTATGGATGATTCAAAACAAGAGGTCTGATGTGGAAGACAATTAAGTTTTTAAAAATTTTCATAATTTTTTTTCTGGCATTAATGTGCACTGTCTGTGCGCCCGCAAAAAAGAATCCCTATTATGAAAAAAGGAAACAGGCTTCACGCGTAAACACCTCACAACTAGGAAGAAACAAATATTATTTTTCCAATGGTTACCAGAAGAAACTGAATAAGAACTATAAAAAGAAATAATCTTTGTCTTCAGTTCTTACTCATTAACACAGATCTTCAATCCATCATAAGCCAGCATTATTTCAGGTGGTAATTCTTTAGACACATCGGCATGGCGGCCCATCTGGTGGCTGATATGAGTTATATATGCTTTTTTGGGTGATATCTCGTGTATCAGGTCAATTGCTTCTCTCAGGCAAAAGTGAGACATGTGTTTTTCTTTTCTCAGTGCATTAACAACCAGATATTTAACACCATATAACTTTTCTTTACTCTCTTCAGGAATATAATTAGCGTCGGTTATATATGCAAAATTACCAATTCTGAATCCATATACGGGAAGACGGTAGTGAAATACTCTGACAGGAATAATCTCGATCCCTTTGATAATGAACCCATTTTCAGGAATAGTAATAAGTCTCATCTTTGGAATTCCCGGATATTGAAATTCCGAAAACACATAAGAATATTCTCGTCTGAGGGCATTCTGAACCCTTACTTCCGAGTAAATATCAATCGCCTCCTTGCTTTTATAGTTAAAGGCCCTTACATCATCCAGACCTGCAATATGATCCTTATGTTCATGGGTCAGAATAATGGAATCAAGTTTTGTAACATGTTCTCTGAGCATCTGCTGACGGAAGTCGGGGCCTGCATCAAAAAGCAATGTTGTTTCATCAGTTTCGAGAAGAACCGAGGTCCTTAGTCGCATATCGTGCGGATCAGCAGAACAACATGTAGAACATTCACAAGCTATTACAGGAACGCCCTGCGATGTACCAGTTCCGAGAAAAGTAATTTTCACAATTAAGGTATTTCATGACAAACCTATATTAAAAATCAATAAAAGGCAACAGATAAGGTTATTTTTGTTATTCCTGTTTTAAGTTGTTTATTTACTATTTTTGAACCACAAAATCGTTAAAGATGAACGGAAAGATTTATCTCGTACCTGTAACGTTAGGTGGAGATGACTATAGTAAAGTGATTCCCGAAAAAGTAGTTGACATTACGCGTCACCTTCGTTTTTTTGTTGTTGAAGATATCAGAAGTGCCAGAAGGTACCTGAGGATGATAGATAAACAGTTTCCAATAGACGAGACTGTGTTTTTTGAACTTAATGAGCATACAGGAGAATCTGATATCTCTCAATATCTTGAACCTGCACTGAATGGATCGGATATAGGAGTTATGAGTGAAGCTGGGCTACCAGGTATTGCCGACCCGGGTGCCCGGATAATTGAATTGGCCCATAAGAGAAACCTTGTTGTGACACCACTGACAGGGCCATCCTCTATAATTCTGGCCCTCATCTCATCGGGGCTTAACGGACAGAATTTCACATTTAACGGCTATCTTCCCGTAAAACCTGCAGAACGTTCATCCAGACTCAGGGAACTTGAAAAGAAAGCTGAAGGAGGATATGCACAGATCTTTATCGAAGCTCCATACCGTGCCCAGAAAATGGTTGAATCAATAATATCAACGTGTCACGATAACACCATGCTTTGTGTTGCTTCAGAGATTACTCTGCAATCTGAATCAATAAAGACAATGAAAATATCGGAGTGGAAAAAGAATATCCCTTCGCTTAATGATAAACGGGTGATCTTTATTTTACAATAATATTATATACGATTACAGATCTTGGAGGTATTTTCTTTCCATCTCCTATAAGACCATAACCTAAAAAAGGCGGTATAATAAAAATTGCTTCAGCTCCCGGGCGCAGCATCCTCAATCCTTCATTCATCCCCGACTCTATCTGAGTTCTTCCCAATACAACCTCCTTTGGTCCAAGTTCTTTTGAAGAATAGCATAAAGTCCCATCGATAAGGGAACAGTCGTACTCAAAAATAACCTTGCTGTTGTCCTTAAAAACATTTCCTTCTCCACCCTTCACTATCTGATACCAAAGTCCTGTAGAAGTCTCCGTCATCCTGAGGTTTTTCCGTTCAATATAGTTCTGAATTCTTTCCCTGTCCTTCTGTATCAGATATCTGTTAAGATCGATCATCGCTTCTTTTCCCGGACCGGAAACGGAAATACTTTTCTCGGAATTGTTCTTACATGAGACAAAAGCAGTTAAAAACAATAAAGTTATTGTTGTGTTCAGAACTTTAAGACATTTATTTTGTCTCTTCAAATCTCCAGACATTCTCTGCAAGTACTTTAAGAAAATAACTGATGGTATTATCAAGAGTATCGTAATATTCTCCTCCTGAAGCGTTCATATGTCCACCCCCTGAAAAATACAACGAAGCAAATTCATTAGTCGGAAATTTTCCTGTTGACCGGAACGAAAGTTTCACAAAGCCATCTTTTTCAATGAACAGTGTTGAGAAATATATTCCTTTAATTGATAAAGGAATATTTACAAATCCTTCAGTATCGCCCTTCACATGATTATATGCTTTCAAATCTTCTTTAGTCAGACTGATATAAGCCGATTTAAATTCAGGAAGTACCACCATCTTTTGATTCAGTGCATATCCCTGGAGCCTGAGACGATCGGATGAGAAATTACTGTATATCAGATTCAGTATCCTGTCCTTTTCAAGTCCTGATTCAAACAAATCGGCCACTATCCTGAATGTTCTTGAAGAATATGATCCATATTCGAAATTTCCTGTATCAGTGACAATCCCTACATAAAGAGCTTCTGCATATGGCTTGTTAAGAAATTGCACACCGTTGATCAGGCTGACAAGTTCATGAAGCAGTTCAGAGGTGGAACATTTCGAAGGATCTGAAATAATAAGGTCAGCAAAGTTTTCCGGATCGAGATGATGGTCAATTACTATCTTCTTCGCATGCGAACCCATAACCAGTTCTTCAGCTTCACCCATGCGGTTCGGATGGTTAAAATCGAGCATGACAATAAGGTCAGCTTTTTCAATAATCTTTTTACATTTTCCCCTGTCGCGGATAAAGACATTTAGAAGTTCTGCCCCATCCATCCATTTAAGATACTCCTGAATATTATTTGGAGTAATCATGGAGACATTCTTTCCTTGTGTTTTAAGATAATGATATAAGGCAAGTTGCGCCCCTATTGCATCGCCGTCGGGATTAATGTGGGAGATTATTAATGTATTCTCAGCGGCTGAAAGAAGTTTCGATAATTCTTTTGTATATTTGGCTAAATCTGTCACTTTTATTATGTTTATTTAAGTGGATAAAGATAAATAAATTCACGAAGACTAAAATGCATCATCGAAGTATTACACCGGGAATAATAAGCAAGAATATATTGGTTTTCAAGTTATTTTTAAGCTTTTGTTTCAGGTTAAAAATAAAACATCAAATAACAGCTTGTTATGAACAGCGATTTTACCTTTTCGATTATTAAACCAAACGCAGTAAAGAGCGGAAAAACAGGACCCATATTAGCAATGATCAACCAGGGCGGATTTGAGATAGCTGCTATGAAAATGACAAAAATGGACATGCAGCAGGCTGAGTCATTTTATGCAATTCACAAAGGCAAATCATTTTATAACGGTCTGATCGAATTTATGATATCAGGCCCTGTTGTAGTCATGATATTAAGACACGAAAATGCGGTTGATGCTTTCAGAAAGCTTATAGGTGCTACCGATCCGGCAAAAGCTGAACATGGTACAATCAGAAATATATTTGGCATATCGATGACAATGAATGCTGTTCACGGATCTGACAGTGCAGAAAATGCAGAAAAGGAGGCTGATTTTTTCTTCTCCGGCTTTGACCGGTACTGAACATTATACAATGAAGAATG
>DAOQAX010000045.1:10203-12221 GCA_035354395.1 Bacteroidales bacterium
CTGATTTTTTCTTCTCCGGCTTTGACCGGTACTGAACATTATACAATGAAGAATGTTATTAGATTTGAAAAAACTCAATTAAATTATGGATTTGAATTTCAGAAAAGACTTTACTGATAAAAAAGATCTCGAAAAATACTCATCAGCATTCACACTCTCCGATATGGAGATTTTTATTTTCCCCGACCTGTTCTACCCGCTTGTAATAGCCGACATAATGTCACCTGTTTTATGGACATGGAGAGATGATCCGTGGTTTAAAGATATTGAGAAAAAGAGCTTCATCTATAAGGCAAACAGAATAAAACAGTATATTATCCAGAATTATGTTTTCAACCTCGACCTGTCAACATGGGGACTTACCACAAAAGGCCGTGAGATAGAAAGATTTCGTGATTTCTTCGATATGGAGCTACTGCGACAATCAAATGCATTGTTCGGATACGAAGGAGATAAATATTATTTCGACATAGACATTAGGAAACATTTCGGTCTTGATAAATACAATTCAGACGTCATCCCCTACTGGAAGACAGAGACAATAGAGGCAATGACAGCGTTCAGATATAAAGAGAACTTCACCACAGGGGCTGGTGAGTGTGTATCTCTTTCTGCACTCTATGCAGCTGCCATGTTCGTTGTAGGGAGAATCTCTCTTGAAAAGATATTTCTTATTGCAACACCACTCCATTCACAAAATTTTATTCTTGAGAAAGAAGGATTAATAACAAATAACAGGAGAATTGTAACAAAAAACATGTGGTACAACGGGACCTCTCTTTCAGAAAAGGCCAGAAGAGCCCTGGAAAATGAAAAGGTGACCATAGTTTCGCACATTTCAGGTTACATACACACCTTATATACTGATGCTTCAATCAATAAAGAGGCTTATGATCATTTCTCAATTAAACTCAGGGAATTTCTTAATACAGAACTGACAAATCTTATTTTCATTAACTTCCTCCGTTTCAAATCAAAATACAAATCGTTGTTCCAGTTCGAGTGTGAGTGCTCAGGAAAAAAGAGATATATACCACTCGAAAAGATGTTCGAGTATGAGCATACCAGTAAATTCAACGTATCGTCCGAAACACGGGCATCACTTGTAAAGGAAATTGAAGGTGATGAATTTCATCTCAGTCCGGTTTTTGGGAAGATACTGCTGAACGATGCAGAGGAAATCATCGAGCAGAACCATGAAAAAAATCTGGCCGGGATTGAGAAAGAATTTTCCAGGTTCGGAGAAATTGTTTCACCTGATGTTATAACTGAAATGTTCAGGGACCTGGCTGAATTCATATCGACCGATCCCAAGATTCCGCAAAATAACAAGAATTATATAAAAAGTGTTGTTCCTGTTATATCGACAGATAACAGCAGGGAGGAAATAATCAACGCTGTAACAAGCCTTTCCGGCAAATCAGAATTATCACTTCTGTCTCTGTATACATTCCGGCAGATGGACAAGATAGATTGGCTCCCGTTTGTAAAAGCTGCCATGGAAAGGAATCCTGTATGCTTAAACGATCTTAAAGGGAAAACTGTTTCTGAAGTATACAACATACTTTCCAATCTGCCGGATGCTTCAATTTACGATGGCAAGAGACTGGCTCTGCCAGATGAAGTGTGGAACTTCAAACGTGGCGATGGTATTGAAAAATCGTTGTTACTGGCTGATTTTATTCTTCTTAATGACAGCTCTTCGGTTCTGTCAATTGAAATCGAAAACAAAAAAGTCAGTGTAGACTATAAAGGAAAAAATTTTCTGTTTACATCGGATAAAGGGCTGAAAAAATCTATTCGGATAAGGGAAAAAGAATATGTTGTTTAAAGGATGGAATAATGGAATGATGGAAGAATGGAAGGATGGAAGAATGGAAGAGTGGAAGAGTGGAGGGATGGCAGGTATTATCTAAGGACTATGTCTTTAATGACTTCTGATCCGGCTTTTTCGTTGATTTTTTCCTTCAGTGCCTGTCGCAGCATAAGGAGTTCATTCCTTACAACCGACGAGTTCA
>DAOQAX010000046.1:0-12149 GCA_035354395.1 Bacteroidales bacterium
CTTCATTTCCGATTTTCTCAGTTAAACCTGAGAAACTTGGAAATTTTATTTTAAACACATCCAGCATCAGTAATCCGATAATTATCAGAAGCGGAGCGAGTAATTTCTCACCCCATCCCTGAAACAACCTTGATATGTTCATCTGGCTTGCTCCGAAATAAATAATGAGTGCTAAGCCTGTATAACTTATTGCCCGACCCAAAGTGTATATCAAACCGTTTGCGAATACTCTTTTTCTGTTTTCTATATCACGGCTTATGAAACCAATGGCAGAGATATTTGTGGCAAGAGGGCATGGACTTATGGCTGTCATAAGTCCTAGTATCAGTGCTGTAACGACTGAATACTGTGAATTCTCAAGTATGTTATTCAGTAACCCCATACAACTTAAAAAAGCACTTTGTTGATGCCTGATTTTATTTCTTCTTTCATTTTATCAGAATTATGAGCAGCCATCCATGCTGCACTTGTAATGTCAATTTTTTTATCTCCACGTACTACCAAAAGAGTCTGTCCACCTACACCCAATTTATTTGCAAGATCTTTTGTACTTGCTTCGTCAAGATTCAGTGAGGTAAATGAGTAGTCTCCTGATTTAACTTCATTTGGATAAAGTGCTTCAATGGCTTTACGTGCATTTTCTTCAACTGCCATGCATGTGGCACACCTGCGGGTGAAATGAAAATAATAAACACTTACTTTCGATGAACTGACAGTTTGTGCAACTTTTTGATTATTTGTCTGACTGTTGCAGGAAACGCTGCTAAGAAATACAATCAGTACCGATGCCAATAATTTAACGTTTTTCATGATTTACCAGATTTAATATTTTGATAATACTTTTATAATTTCGGATGCAGAAGGCACATATCCCTTTATTTCAACTTTTTCGTTCACAACCAGGGCGGGAGTTGACATAATGTGATATTTCATTATTTCGGTAATATCTTCAACCTTAGTAATAGTGGCTTGAATTCCATTTTTTTCAACTACTTCACGGGTAAGTTTCTCAAGTGATTTGCATTTTGCACAACCAGTGCCTAAAATCTTAATTTCCATATCTTTATTTTTATTTATTAATCATTTCGGGATTGCCCGAAACATATACTTAAATTTTTTTATTTCCTGAAGAATTTGGCGAGTAACAGCCTTGCCTCTTCCCAGTTCTCAGGATTGATACAATACCGTATGTATGGCGGGTTTATTTCACCCTGAATCAGTCCTGCATCTTTCAGTTCCTTCAGGTGCTCTGATAAGGTGGAACGGGCAATAGGCAATATCTCAGCCATATCACCGCTATAGCAGCATTTATTAAGATTCTCAGCCAGATATTCAAGGATGAATACACGTGTCGGATTGGACAATGCTTTTCCGTACCGTGCTATCTTTTTCTGATTATCCGTTATTGGTTTCTCCTTCTTAGCCATTCTGAATTCATTTCGGAATTTCACGAAACAAATGTAAATAATTTTATATTAAACCTGCTTGGTAAATTGATTTTTCTCCTGATTTTTCTTCTTTTACCCTGTGGGATTGAGATAAAAAGGAGAAAAATTTCAACTTGAACCCGTTATTCTGGAAGCAACAATTGATTTATCTGCATTGCGAGAGGACATAAAAAAAGACTCTAACTGATTGGTTTAGAGTCTTTTGTGGAGCTGCGGGGAGTCGAACCCCGGTCCATACACGGAAGCCATATGCTTTCTACATGCTTATTTCTGCTTGATTGTAGGGACCTGTCAGCTGCAGAACGACCTAACCTGTCCTTAGTTCCTGTTTGTTTCGCCCTCCGATCGGAACAATCTTCAGACTAGCCCCGGATTGCGTGCGCTTCCTTGTCGGGTTGGATCAGGGCTTGACCGCCCGGGAAGCGTCTCGTCCAGGCACATGTGCCTGGAAAATCCTGCCTGAGCAGGAAAGCTTAAGTTACTGTTATTCGCTTAAGCAGCGAGAGCGTAATTAGATTCGCCTTTTGTTGTTTTGTGACACTGTTCAAGTGACGCGCCACCACACACTGCATGCTTACATACCACCACTCATGCTGTCAAAACCAGGTCAGCCCCTGATGTTATGCGTTGCAAAGATACTAAATATTTCAGAAACAGGGAAATCTTTGGACCCGGTTTGTAAAATATCCATTATATTCACCTGTCAACTACTTATGCTATGAGAACATTATATCTGTTTGTTTTTCTGATGATTATTTCAACTGCAGGTGCTCAGGCCCAGAACCGGTGGAACATAGAACCCGACGGGAGCATTTCCTGGACGGTAAAGAACGGGGACGTTCATACCGACAATATAGAAATGAGTGGTCGGTTCGTTTCACTTATTGCAACTTATGGTGTCGATGAAAAGAACAGGCTGGTCTCAGAGAAAAAGCTGGTTTTTCCAATGCTCAGAACTATACCTAACAACACGCATGCCAGCCTTATCTATACTTTTGGAACTGAAGTAAGTCCGATAATAAAAATAAATAATCAACAGGTAAAAGAAACAATAACACGTTTTTCACTCCGGGGAATTCTAACAACTGAAAGTAAAGCTGACGGCATTGACTTTAAAAGGGAGTTGTTTCCCTCAGTGAACAAGCCATTGGTGGTTGAAAAATACACTGTCACCAACAACTCTGGTAATGACATAACCATAGAAATTGAAGATTTCGAAAAGATCACAAGGACTCAGCCGGAAAAGAGTGTTTATGGGGTTTACGAAATAGTTGCAAAGTCGGCAGGGGCTGGGCTCTTCACTCTGAAAAATGGTGAAAACCTGTTCTTTTCGGTACAATTCTCAGGAAGGAAGATCTCTGATAATCCTTTAGAAGCAGACGCAGACGAAGAACTTGAGAACAGGAAAGAATTTATCGGCCAGATGTTCGGTAATCTGATATTCAGATCTCCGGATCCTGTTCTTGACAGGATGTTCGACTTTGCAAAGATAAGAGCAATGGAAAGCATCTTTGAAACTAAAAGAGGATTGGTCCACAGCCCGGGGGGCGCCAGTTATTATGCAGCTATATGGGCAAACGACCAGGCTGAATATGCTAATCCTTTCTTCGCCTATACCGGTTACCCGACAGCTGTTGAAGCAGGTAAGGTATCGTGGAACTGGTTTGCCGGATACATGAATAAGGAATACAAACCAATACCCAGTTCAATTATTGCAGAAGGCACTGATTTCTGGGATGGGGCGGGGGACAGGGGCGATCAGGCAATGATTGCTTATGGAGCTTCCCGCTTTGCATTGGCTCTTGGCGACAGAAAAACTGCTGAAGAGCTTTGGCCACTTATTGAGTGGTGTATTGAGTATTCAAAACGTAAAATCAACTCAAACGGAGTGGTAATGTCCGACAGCGATGAATTGGAAGGACGTTTTCCGGCTGGCGATGCTAACCTTTGCACTTCTTCATTACTCTACGATGCCCTCCAGTCAGCTGCCTGTCTTGGCAAAGATCTTGGCAAGCCTGAAAAACAGACCAGGCAATATATGAATATGGCTCATGAGCTTAGAACAAATATAGAAAAGTATTTCGGCGCTGATATTGATGGGTTTAAAACCTACAGGTATTATGATGGGAATGATGTTCTCCGGTCATGGATATGTATCCCTCTCACTGTCGGTATTTTTGAACGGGCAAAAGGAACTGCCGATGCACTTTTCTCCCCGGAGCTCTGGACCGACCAGGGATTGTTGACACAGGCAGGGACTTCTACCTTCTGGGACCGTTCTACCTTATATGCTCTGAGAGGTGTAATAGCTGCAGGGGAGGTTGACAGGGCTTTAAAGTACCTTGCCGGTTATTCGAACAGGAGATTGCTGGGAGAACATGTACCTTATGCTGTTGAAGCATGGCCGGAAGGAAGTCAGCGCCATCTTTCGGCAGAAAGTGCACTTTATTGCCGGGTAATTACTGAAGGAATTTTCGGATTCAGACCAACCGGGCTGAATTCTTTTACCATTACACCTCAGTTACCTGCTGTTTGGAATGAAATGTCACTCTTAAACATAAATGCCTTTGATGGTAGAAAAATAGATATCAATATTACCAGAGAAATTAATAAAATTAAGGTAATAGTGATTTCTGATGGAAAACAGATCAAAAATGTCCGGGTTTTAAATGGGTCAAAGGTTGAAATAAATCTCAGTCAGATCAAAAATATTTCAAAGTAAAGAGTTGAATATCAGATAGATTTTTGTACATTCACAGTAGTAATGAAGGTACAACAATCATGGAAAAGACATTAAAAGTCGGTATCCTGCGTGAAACAAAGATACCACCTGACCGAAGAGTTCCTCTGACACCTCCCCAAATCGTTGCACTTCAGGATTTATATCCTTTTGCAGAGTTTTTTGTCCAACCCAGTGATATACGATGTTATTCCAATGAGGAGTATGAGTATTTGAATATTCCTCTTACAGAGGACCTTAGTGGTTGTGATATACTTATGGGTATAAAGGAGGTCGATAAAAGATCTTTCATCCCAGGGAAGAAATACCTCTTTTTTGCCCATGTTGGCAAGAAACAGCCGCATAACAGAGAAATGTTCAGGGAGATGCTTTATAAAAAAATCACACTTATTGATTATGAATATCTTACAACAGAAAACGGGCAAAGGGTAGTGGCATTTGGACGTTATGCCGGAATTGTCGGGGCATATAACGGACTAAGAGCAAGGGGAATCAGAACAAATCACTTTGAACTTAAGCCTGCCCATGAATGCCGCGATCTTAATGAGATGTGGGCAGGTTTGAGGCTTATTGACCTGAATCCGGGACTGAAAATTCTTATCACAGGAGAAGGAAGGGTGGCACATGGAGCAGCAGAAACATTGCTTGTCGGAAGCATTGCAGAGGTGAAGCCTGAAGATTTTCTTACAAAAAATTTTGAAGTACCTGTTTTTTGTATGATCGGTCCGGAACATTATACCCGTCACAAAAACGGCCGGGAATTCGATTATGCCCATTTTACAAAGTACCCCGGGGAATATGAATCGGCCTTCCTTCCTTTTACTAAAGTGACCGATATTTTAATTACAGGTCATTACTGGGATCCGCGCTCCCCTAAGTTTTTTACAAGGGAGGATATGAAAAACCATGAGTTCAGAATATCGGTCATTGCTGATATCAGCTGCGATGTGAACGGTCCTGTCCCATCTACCCTGAGGGCTACCACCATCGAGGATCCTTTCTATGGTTACAATCCTCTGCTTGGGATAGAAGAACCCGCATTCCGCCGGCCTTCCAATGTAACAGTGATGTCAATTGATAATTTGCCGGGAGAACTTCCGCGCGACACTTCACATGATTTTGGTATGCAGTTGATACAAAATGTTTTACATGACCTCTTCACTGCGAACGACAGTAGTCTGATAAAAAGAGCTACAATCATTTCGGACGGAAAACTTACAACTGAATTTGAATACCTTTCAGATTACACTCAAAGCAACATCCGCTAAATTAACAGATCCGCCATTGTTTTTTTAAAGGAGGAAATTTCTTATCTTGTTTCATCATAATATAATTTTGATTTTAATGGTATGATAGCTTGTCCCGCTTTGGCGGGAGAACCGCAAATGATTGAAAATCATAATTATACGTGTTTGTGATTGCGTTAAATCATGCGGGTTTCATTTCTATTTTTAATTATAAGGTTATGAAGAAATCATATTTATTGCTGCCGGCAATATATCTGTGTTTAGCCCTGACGGGTTGTGGCACAAAATCCGTAAACGATCGCGATGCTTTGAGACTATGGTATAAACAACCTGCTATTACCTGGGAAGAAGCTTTGCCGGTGGGAAACGGTCGGCTTGGGGCCATGGTGTTTGGCGATCCTTTGCACGAACGGCTTCAACTGAATGAAGAGAGCATCTGGGCCGGTAGTAAGATAAATAATAATAACCCCAATGCCTTGAAGATTCTACCTGAGCTGCAGAAAGAATTGTTCGCTGGCCATTATAAGAAAGCGCTGAAGCTTGCTGATGATAATTTTCTTGGAACACCTCCAAGAATACGTTCATATGAGCCACTTTGCGATCTGATAATTGATTACAAATGGGATGGTAAACCTGAAAACTACTGCAGGGAACTGAACCTCGGCACAGGGGTTGTAACAACTAACTTTACAATAAACGGGAAACAATATACTGAGGAGGTTTTTGCTTCTGCTCCTGATAATATTATTGTGGTTCACATAAAATCAACCAACGGAGGATTGATTAATGCTTCTTTTAAGATGAACAGAGAAAAAGATGCAGTGATTAAAGCCACCGATAACAAAACATTGCTTCTTACCGGTCAGATTATTGACAGCGACGATTCCCTGACCGGTCCTGGCGGAGCTCACATGAGGTTTTCAGGAGAGCTGAGACTGACGACTGATGGAACTGCCGGAAATGAAAATGATGTTCTTACTGTTAATAATTCAAAAGAGGTAACAGTACGATTAACTGCAGCCACTGATTATAATATTAACCTGCTGGATTTTGACAGGTCGGTTGATCCTGCTGTATCATGCAAAATGATACTGGATAAGACTGAAACAGTATCGTTCAAAAAGATGAAAAATAATCATCTCGATGAATATCAGAAGATTTTTGAACGTGTCAGCTTATCATTTGGAGATGATTCCCTGGCAATAAAGCCCACTGATGAAAGACTTGCTGAGGTCAGAAAAGGAGGGGCTGATAACGGTTTGATAGCTTTATATTTTCAATATGGACGTTACCTTTTGATGTGTTCATCACGAACCCCTGGCGTTTTACCGGCCAACCTCCAGGGTATCTGGAACAAGGATATGAAAGCTCCATGGAACTCCGACTTTCATACAAACATTAACCTTCAGATGAATTATTGGCCTGCAGAGGTCTGTAACCTGTCTGAGACATCGGAGATACTAGCTGCTTTCATGAAAAAGATATCGGTACCGGGGTCAGTGACAGCAAAAGTGATGTATGGAACAGACGGATGGACACTTCATCATCTGACCGATCCTTTTGGCCGGACAGGTGTTGCTGATGGTGTTTGGGGAATAACCCCTATGAACGGGCCGTGGATGACATTCCCCGTCTATGAACATTTTCTATTTACAAACGATACGGCTTTTCTGAGAAATACTGCATATCCTTTGATGAGAGGTTCTGCCGAATTTGTTCTGGGATATCTGGTTGAATCGCCTGAAGGATACCTGGTTACAAATCCTTCACATTCTCCTGAAAATAATTTCAGGGATACTTTGACCGGAGAAACATCCGCCCTTACTTATGCAGCGACAACCGATATTGAAATAATTACAGATCTGTTTGATAATTGTATTAAAGCTTCGTCTGTTCTTGGTATTGACAGAGAGTTTGCTTCAAAGCTCGAAGCTGCTAAAAAGCGTTTTCCCCCGGTTACCATTAATTCAAAAGGAGTGATTCAGGAATGGATTAAGGATTACGATGAACCAGAACCGGGTCATCGCCATATGTCCCACCTGCTTGGTCTTTATCCGCTGGCACAGTTTACACCGGAAACCCCTGAGTTATATAAAGCAGCCGAAGCTACTATTACCAGACGGCTCTCTTTTGGCGGGGGCCATACGGGGTGGAGCAGGGCATGGATAGTCAATATGTTTGCACGTCTTCAGAATGGGGAAAAAGCGTATGAGAACCTTATGGCTCTGCTTGGAAAATCAACCCTGACAAATCTTTTTGACACTCATCCTCCGTTCCAGATAGACGGTAACTTTGGCGGTACTGCAGGGATTGCAGAGATGCTTATTCAATCGCACAATGGAATTATAAGATTGCTTCCTGCTCTTCCAAAAGAATGGCCGGATGGTGAAGTAAAAGGACTTTGCGCAAGAGGAGGTTTTGTTGTAGATATGAAATGGAGTAAAGGAAAACTGGAACAGGCTAAAATATATTCTCCAAAAGGAGGTACATTTACCACTTTGTATGACGGAAAAGAAAAGAAAGTAAGTCTGGAGGCCGGGCAATCTTTTGTTATGAATCTTTAAGCAGGATTTCTGAGTGTCTCAGTTATTCTTTTTTTACAAGTTCTAATAATAATTTTATATGACTGATAAGAGGAAAAATATCTTTTTGCTTTTTGTATTTATCTTTTATTCCTGTTTTGTCATCGGGCAAACCAAGAGGGAACTGGCTGAAAAAATAATGGCCGATAAAACTCTTGACCTTGTACAAGAAAAAGCTGCGGATCTTCTTAAAAAAGGATTTGCAGCCGGAGATGGTTATCCCCAGGTCTGGATACGCGATCTTAATTCATTTATTGAAGCTTCCTGCGATGTATACGACAATAAAATAATCCGAAACAATCTTCTTACCTTTTTTAATCTCCAGCAACCGAATAATGAAATTGTTGATGGTTATGTACTGACAGGCCATGTAACATGGGACGACCCCAACATTTATACTTCATTATGGGATGCCGACCATGTTGGATTTAAAAACACTGTCGAAACAGATCAGGAGGCATCTTTGATTCAGGCAATTGGAAAATACATAAGAAAAACAGGTGACCGGTCAATACTTGATGAAGAAATTAACGGACTGACTGTAAGGGAACGGCTATCGCTGGCTATTGATTTTCTTCTTAAAAACAGATATTCTGAAAGATTCGGATTATTGACAGGAGCAACAACACAGGACTGGGGTGATGTACAGGTTGAAGGTGGTGCTGTTGTGGATGTCGATGCAAAAACACATTGGTCTATAGATATTTACGATAATGCAATGTTTGTGATTGCTTTGAAGGATATGATTGATTTTTCAAGGACAAATGAAGAAAAACAAAAATGGGAAAGCCTTAGAAAGCAGATTATTACAAATACCAGAAAATACCTTTGGGATACTAAACACCAAAGATTCATCCCGCATCTCTATATTAATGGTTCTCCTTTTCCTCCTGATTTTAATGAGAACACAGTTCATTTTCATGGGGGAACGGCCACAGCTATAGAATCAGGGTTATTATCAAAAAATGAGATTGCCGCTGTTAACTGGCAGATGATGGAAAATGTAAAGCTCTCCGGGGCACCTTCCATTGGACTGACAATTTATCCGCCATATCCTGAAGGGATTATTGGTGATTCAAATGTTTCTAAACCATATATTTATCAAAACGGAGGAGACTGGACATGGTTTGGCGCCCGCATGATACAACAGCTTATTGCCAATGGTTTTGTTGAAGAAGCCTATACCGAGATAAGGCCTATGATCAACAGGGTGATTGCCAATGACAAGTTTTATGAATGGTATGATATAACAGGAGCTCCCCGGGGATCAGCCGATTTTCGCGGTGAAGCAGGAGTATTGTACAAAGCAATTGAGATGTTGCGTGAATGGGCAGGAAAGAATATTTAAATTAATAAAATGAAGATTATCTCGCTTGGAACTGCATATCCCTACCGGGGAGGGCTTGCTTCATTCAATGAAAGGCTTGCAAAACAATTCTCTCTTGAAGGGCATGATATAAGAATAGTGACATTCAGTATGCAATACCCGGGATTCTTATTTCCCGGAAAAACTCAATATGCGAAAGGTCCGGCTCCTGATGGTATTAAAATAACCCGTCTGATCAATTCCATTAATCCATTCAACTGGATACGAAACGGGCTAAAATTAAAAAAAAAATCACCTGATTTTATACTGATAAAGTACTGGATTCCCCTTATGGCTCCATGCCTTGGTACTTTAGCACGCATCGCAAAGTCAAACGGGCACACTAAGGTTATATGCATCTTTGACAATGTTATTCCCCACGAAAAAAGAGTGGGCGACAGGTTGCTTACAAAATACTTTGTAAACTGCATCGATGGGGCTGTTGTAATGTCGAATACTGTTCTTGAGGATCTGAAGTCGTTCAGAAAGGATATCCCAGTAAAATTTAACCCTCACCCTCTGTTTGACAACTTTGGCGCGGCTGTCCCCAGAAATGAAGCTCTGTCAAAACTTAATCTTGATGATGATAACTCATACCTGCTTTTCTTCGGCTTTGTCAGAGCCTACAAAGGACTTGATCTGCTTATTGAAGCTTTTTCAGATAAAAGATTGAGAAGCAGAAAACTGAAGCTTGTTATAGCCGGAGAGTTTTATGAAGATGACTCGCCATTCAAAGAACTAATAAAGAAGAATAACCTTGAAAATGAAGTGGTTATCTACGACCGCTTCATTAACGATGACGAGGTTGCCTTATTCTTCAGTATAGCCGACCTTGTTGCGCTGCCTTACAGGGCAGCAACACAAAGCGGGGTAACCCAAATAGCATATCATTTTGAAAAACCAATGCTTGTAACTGAAGTAGGTGGGTTAAAAGAGATTGTGGCTGACGGAAAATGCGGTTATGTTGTCAAGCCAGAACCTGAAAGCATTGCAGAAGCGATAGTTGATTTCTATGACAATAAAAAGAACGAAGCATTTACAGAAGGAGTAAAGCAGGAAAAAGAAAAGTTCTCCTGGGATAAAATGACAAAATCAATAATGGAAGTATATAAAAAATCTCTTTAGATATTCACTTTATCCTTAATAAGGTAATTGTTCCTGGTAGTTGAGTTTCTGTTCAATAACTCAGCAAGGAACCCGGTCATAAAGAGTACTGTCCCTATTATCATCACAGTCAGTGCGATATAGAAATATGGACTTTCAGTAATCAGTGGAGCCCTTAGTTGCTGATGAACATAGACAAGTTTTCTTATTCCAAGGTATCCTGCGCTAATGAAACCGATAAGGAACATAATGGTTCCGAGAGCTCCGAAAAGATGCATCGGACTTTTTCCAAAACGGGTTATAAATACAATGGTAAGAAGGTCGAGATAACCTTTCATAAACCTGTCGAGTCCGTATTTTGTAGTCCCGTATTTTCTTGCCCTGTGTTCAACAACTTTCTCTCCTATTTTCCGGAAGCCGGCTTCTTTGGCAAGTATTGGAATATATCTGTGCATCTCGCCAAAGACTTCAATGCTCTTGACAACATCACTTCTGTATGCTTTTAGTCCGCAGTTAAAGTCATGAAGCTTTATCCCCGAGAAAACTCTTGCTGTTCCGTTGTAAATTTTACTTGTAAATCTCTTGATGAACGGATCATATCTTTTCTTTTTCCATCCTGAAACAAGATCAAATCCGTCTTCTCTTATCATCCTTACAAGTTCAGGTATCTCATCCGGACTGTCCTGAAGATCAGAATCCATTGTGATTACTACTTCGCCGGAAGCCTTTGCAAATCCTGTGTAAAGAGCAGCTGCCTTCCCGTAATTTCTTCTAAACCTTACGCCTTTTATGAAATCCTTTCTGCCTGATAATTCAGCAATTTTTTTCCATGACGAATCAGAACTCCCGTCATCTACTAATATGACTTCAAATTTAAAGCCGGAATCTGTGCACACTCTCTCAATCCATTCAGAAAGCTCAAAAATGGATTCTTCTTCATTGTAGACAGGAATTACTATTGAAACATCCATAGAAAATACAAGGTTAATTTACCGAACCATCTGTAAGAGGGTTACCTTCTCTTCGGACAAATATACTGACAAGTAATGAAAGGATTGCACCCCAGAGCATATTTCCAAAAATACTTAGAGGAGCCATTATTGCCGGTTTCATTAACTTTTCCTGGACAGACATTCCTGCATCGATCGAAGCTTGTGGTAAACCTTTCTTTTGCATTAATTCTTCGGTAAATGCAAGTTGTTTGGCAACCAGGCCTGAATCAATCACTGTATAAAGAATATAGGTAAATACGGCAATTATTACCGAGTAGTACAGGCAAATTATTATTCCTGCACCGAACGATTGACCAAACGTTATATAGTGGTTCATGTAATTATCACGATAGGATTTGAGAAGGAAAAACAGGATTACAGCTTCCAGCAGGATGAAAATATATCCCTGAGCTTTATTAAAGCTGAGATCCAGAAAATAAATAACTATTGAATATACAATACCTATCAGTCCAAATATCAGGCCATTAGTCAGATTGGCTTTCCAGACATTAACTTTATTCTCCTCCATAGCATTAATTCTTTGGGTTTAACAAAAAAATATCAATTCTATAACAAATATACTGTAAAAACGGGAACATTATATTCTGTCAAAATGGAATAATTATTTTGTATGATGCCGAAAAGTTAGTACTTTTGTGCCGGGTAAGTC
>DAOQAX010000047.1:0-12092 GCA_035354395.1 Bacteroidales bacterium
AATGATATTCTGGGTCCAGAACTGGGGACTTATGGGTGTTCCTGCACTGATAGGATGGGTATTGAATAAATATTGCATATCAGGAACACATTTGGTCGATGGTGTCGCTGTATCGAGTTATAACTATACGGTTCCCATGATGATCTTTACAGGATTTGGCCTTCTGGCCCTGATCTTTGCACTTCTTCTTAAAGCTGAAGATAAAAAGAAGGGCTATGGATTACAATCACCTAATATTAAAAAGTAAGCCTCAGGAGAACATTTCAACTTTAAATCTGTTTTATACATATAATTAAAACTCTTTGTAAAAATGAAAAAAGTTATCATTGGAATATCAGGTCTTGTTCTGGCAGTTTTTGTTTTGGTTCTGTTTGTAAATGCAAAGAACGATCCAAAAGATGTAAAGAAAACTGCATCAACAGAGATCTCTAAGGATTGTGGAAGATGTCCTGCTGCAACTGCTTCTTGTGCAAAGACGGCCGAGACAAAATCATGTTGTGAAGCACAAGTTTGCGATAAATCTAAATGCAAAGAGATGGGATGTGATCCTGCAAAATGCAAAGAGACAGGATGCAATCATGCCAAATGTCAGGCTGATTGTCAGGCAAAATGTGAAGCTAAATGCGGCATGAGTAATTGTTCCGGCGCTAAATGCGAAATGAAGAAATGCAACACTGTTGCATGTAAGAGCGCTTCTGAGAAATAGACTTAACAATACCTGATCAGAGCTTCAGGTAAAACATTTTTAAAGTCATAATTGTCCAACTATTTGTGGATGATTATGACTTTTTTTTGTTGTATGACTGCACCGGAATTATTTCACCTTTCACCTTTATTCTTATTTCATTAAGCAAACTGAGACACCATCATTTCAGGCAGGAATCTGTTTTTCTATTTGTAACAAATACTTAATATCAACGCAACCAGCCTGTAATAATGATACATGATTTTTGTATCATGATAAAACAATTAAAAACTAACATGAAACTAATGAAGAAATTTTTAACCATTACATTTTTTGCTGCTGTATCAGTTTGTGGGTACTCTCAAACACATGAGACAGATTCTCTGAGAGATGTATGTGAAAGACATGAAGGTAAACTTAATGCACTTGATGAGCGCGTGCTGGTTAATGAAGCCGATCTCGGAAAGCTGAACAAGATTAAGGTATCCGGTTATGTTCAGGCTCAATGGGAAACTTACGGGAAAGATCTGGAAAAAACAAATGGATATTCCAATACATATCTCATAAGGCGTGCAAGGGTAAAATTTACATATGAAGCTTTTGATGGAGTAAAGTTTGTACTACAGCCCGATTTTAGTACGGGGAATCTTGCGCTGAAAGATGCTTATGCAGTTGTTAATATTCCAAAGCTTAAGAATGTAACATTGTGGGTAGGCCAGTTCAACAGGCCTGATTACGAAGTCGAATACTCCTCAAGCCAACGGGAAGTCCTGGAACGCTCTAGAGTCGTCAAAGCAATTTATCCGGGCGAAAGGGAAATCGGTGCAAAGCTTGAATACACCGGAGTTAAATTGCCGTTAAAAGTCCAGTTAATGGCCATGAACGGCAATTTTACAGGCACTCAGGCAAAAGATATCGATTCGAAAAAAGACCTTATGGGACGGGTAGTTTATTCAGTCAGGTTACCTGGAGCAGGACTTGGTATTGATTTTGGGGCAAATGGCTATTACGGCGGGAATCTGGCAAAAACAAATCCATATACACTGAATAGTGAAGGAATTACTGACAGTGCTAAAGTATGGAGATATCTTGATAAAAAATGGATGGGCGGTGAAATACAGATATTTGCCGATATCCTGGGAGGGATGGCAATTAAAGGCGAATACATGTCAGGTATCAACTCGACACCAAGTACCATTTCAAGCACTGCATCAGCAGCAGCAATTCTGGCAGACCCAAATAAATGCAAAAATTTTGCAGGCTATTATGTATACTTCATCAAGAATGTGGGATCAAAAAATCAGTTTGTTGCAAAGTATGATTACTATGACCCGAATACAAAATTATCGGGTGATGCAGCATTAAAAGATATATGTTATAAAACATGGACCCTTGCCTGGCAATATTATCTGAACGATAATATAAGGATATCTCTTAATTACGAAATGCCAAAGAATGAAATAAGTACTTCATATCCTTCTCAGCTGGATGATAATACACTTGGAGCAAGAATCCAGGCGAAATTCTGAAAATAAATAGATTAACTAATAATATGATTTTTCCATAAATTAAAAATTATAACACAATGAAAACAAACAAAATTTCTCTGGCAATGATGATAATAGCCTTTATGGTTACGACATCAACGTTCTCACAGGCAAAAGTTACTGTAAAAGGATCCGATACAATGGTAATACTGTCACAGAAATGGGCTGAACTTTATATGAAGAGCAATCCTGGTGCCTCAATTCAGGTTACAGGAGGAGGCTCGGGAGTAGGCATTACCGCTCTGATTAATGGGACAACCGATATAGCAAATTCAAGCCGTCCGATGAAACAGACAGAAATTGAAAAGCTTAAGGCTCGTTACAATACTCTTGGTGTTCAGATTCCCTGTGCAAAAGATGGAATTACAATATTTCTTAATGAAGCCAATAAGGTTCAGGAACTTACCATAAAACAGTTAAGTGATATTTACACAGGAAAGATACGGAACTGGAAAGAACTTGGCGGAAATGATGCTGAAATAAGATTGTACGGACGAGAGAATAGTTCAGGCACATACACATATTTTCATGACGAAGTTGTGAAATCGGATTATGCTACTAGCGTTCAGTCTTTACCCGGAACAGCAGCAGTTGTGAATGCAGTAAAAAAAGATGTAAATGGTATTGGTTATGGAGGTTCTGCATATGCACAGGGTGTCAAACATGCTAAAGTAAAAAAGGAAGCTGGCAGTACAGCCTATCTCCCAACACCTGAATCAGTTGGTAACGGAGATTATCCTATAACAAGATACCTGTACATGTATTTGAGAAACAGACCAACAGGCGAGACTAAAAAATTCATTGACTGGATATTAAGCAGGGAGGGGCAGATGGTAGTCACAGAAGTAGGATATTTTCCTTATAAATAGATTTTAAATTGTGATTCAGGTTAATGGTCGGACTTGTCAGAATATTACTGACAAGTTTGATGATTTTAATTATAAGAATTCAATCGTATGACTAACAGTTGGATCAGGATGATGGGTAAGAAACAAAGCCAGTTGGAGGGAACAATTACTTTCAATAAAAAGAAATTCAGGTTTTCAGACTGGTTTGCAGAAAAGGCAATTAAGGTAGTAGCCTTTCTATCTATTGCAATTGTTATTCTGATCTTCATCTTTGTATTTCGTGAAGCTTTTCCAATTTTCAGAATAGATGAAGTTGAAGTGACAACAACAGGGCTTCTTGTGCAGGAGAACTATGGCAGCAATGAAGATGTTATAGCCCAAACAGTTGCAAATGACGCTCAGCTTGATAACTCCGGTAATAATCAGGAAATAAGGAAAAAACCATCATCTACGCTGCTTTCAAAAACATGGATGCCGGTATCTGACAATCCTCGTTATGGTTTGTGGCCATTGTTTCTGGGGACGCTTAAAGTAACTCTGATATCTTTGCTGTTTGCAGCGCCTATTTCAATTCTTGCAGCAATATACACGGCTGTGTTTGCCAAGCCCGTAGTAAGGGAAATAATAAAGCCGGTAATTGAACTGTTGGCCGGATTTCCATCCGTCGTAATTGGTTTTTTTGCTTTGATGATCCTTGCCACTTTATTTCAGAACATCTTCGGTTATGCAAGCCGGTTAAACTCCTTTGTGGGAGGAATTGCTATGGGGCTGGCAGCAATTACTGTTATTTTCACACTCACTGAAGATGCTTTGACTGCGGTGCCTAAGACTTATACGGAAGCAAGTCTTGGTTTAGGTGCCAGCAGGCGACAGACTGCTTTTTATGTTGTATTGCCTGCGGCTGTCCCGGGAATATTTGCTGCAGTGGTGCTGGGTGTAGGCAGAATCTTCGGCGAGACAATGATTGCACTTATGGCAACCGGAAATGCAGCTATGATCTCAATGAATCCATTCGATTCGGTAAGAACATTGTCGGCAACTATTGGTGCAGAAATGGCAGAGGTAGTCTTTGGAGATACTCATTATAGCGTACTTTTTTTAATAGGCTCCCTCTTGTTTATATTCACTTTTATCCTTAATGCATTGGCGGAATTTTATTTTAAAAACAGGATAATCAGACATTATCAGGCAAAAAAATAATTAATTGATGAACAGAAATATAAAGGATACAATAGTTGAAAGCTTAACAGGCGTCTCAGTTCTGTTGATAATATTCATTATTGTTTCAATCCTTGCAGTAACAATAGCAGGCGGATGGCCAAACCTAAACTGGTCATTCTTGTCGGAATTTCCCAGAGACGGGATGACAAAAGGAGGAATTTTCCCGGCAATTATAGGAACAGCTATTATGACATTAATAATGGCTGTTGCTGCTGTTCCTTTTGGAGTGGTCACAGCTGTTTACCTTGCAGAATATGCAAACGAAAAATCGTGGTTTGCTAAAACAATACGGTTTGCGGTTAAAACACTTGCTGTGGTACCATCAATAATTTTCGGACTATTTGGTCTGGGGTTCTTTATTGGTTTTGTAGGTAAGAATATGGATGGTCTTTTGAACGGCGGAGAGTTAAAATGGGGACAACCAAATATACTCTGGGCAAGTTTAACTATGGCCCTGTTAACTCTGCCGGTAGTTATTGTAGCAGTAGAGGAGGCAATACGTACAATTCCCAGGGAGATGCGTGAAGCTAGCCTGGCTCTTGGAGCAACAAAATGGCAGACAATAAAAAAAGTTGTACTGCCTGGCTCTGTGTCGGGAATTCTTACAGGAACAATCCTTGCTGTAAGCAGGGGAGCCGGAGAGGTGGCACCCATACTTTTTACCGGTGCAGCCTATTTTCTTTCAGATCTCCCTCATTCATTAAGCGACCAGTTTATGTCGCTCGGATACCATATATACATAATGTCGACACAGTCGTCAGATGTAGACGCAACACTGCCTATTCAGTTTGCAACTACTTTGGTACTTCTGCTTCTTACATTTTCGCTCAATGCGATTGCAGTTGTACTTAGATATAAAATCAGAAAAAACAGAAAATAAAAATACTATAATGAACGATACAAAAGTCGAAGTCAATAACTTGTCACTTTACTACGGCACAAATCTTGCCTTAAAAAATATCTCAATGAATATTTCCGAAAAGCAGGTGACTGCCTTTATCGGGCCTTCGGGATGTGGAAAATCAACCTTTCTCAGGACTCTTAACAGGATGAATGATCTGATTGATAATGTTACAATTAAAGGAGATGTCCTGATTGATAATATTAATATTTATGATAAGAATATCGATGTTGTTGATCTGAGAAAAAAAGTAGGAATGATCTTTCAGAAATCAAATCCTTTTGCCAAATCTGTTTATGAAAACATAGCATTTGGTCCGAGGATTAATGGCATAAATCAGAAAAGCAAACTTGACGAGATTGTTGAAGTCTCATTAAGGCAGGCGGCAATCTGGGATGAGGTAAAGGACCGTCTGTTCAATTCGGCATTAAGCCTTTCGGGTGGGCAGCAACAACGTATTTGTATTGCCCGTACACTGGCTGTTAATCCGGAAATAATTTTAATGGATGAACCTGCAAGTGCACTTGACCCCATATCTACTGCAAAAATTGAAGAACTGATTCATGAGCTTAAGACACGCTATACAATTATTATTGTTACCCATAACATGCAACAGGCAGCACGTACCAGCGATTATACGGCCTTCTTTTATATGGGAAATCTTGTCGAGATGAACAAAACCGAGAAGATATTTTCCAATCCGGCTAAAAGGCAAACCGAAGATTACATTTCGGGACGATTTGGATAGGGAGGAAGCCTTGTTTTTATTTTGGCAATGTGAACAGGAATTCAACACCTCCCTCTTTTCTGTTCCTTACCTGGATATCTCCTTTATGCAATAATATGGCATTCTTGACAATAGCCAGACCCAGACCCGTTCCCCCGCTCTTCCTTGATCTTCCTGAATCTATGCGGTAGAAACGCTCAAAAACCCTACCCTGATGCTCCTCCGGGATGCCAACTCCATTGTCTGAAAATGAAAAATAGCAAAACCGATCATCCTGATTATATAATGAAATTGTAATGGTCGTATTGTTCCCTGAGTAGATAACTGAATTTTCAAGAAGATTCTGAAAAACAGAGGTAACAAGCGAGCGGTTACCTGTTATATAACTGTTATCGTCAATATTTATTTCTATTTTCATCTTCTTCGATATAATAGCAGATTTGAAATTTTCAGCTACCTCATTTACGATATCAATGACTTTTATTTTTTCTTTTGAATAGGTATGGCCCACCTCCTCTATTTTATTTATGACAACTATATCATTAATAAGTCTCGTGAGTCTGTCACTCTGAGCCAAAGCTTTTTCAAGAAAATATCTCTGTTTATCGTGCTCCATGCCCGGTTCGTTCATAAGTGTCTCGATATAACCCTTAACTGAGGCAACAGGTGTTTTTAATTCATGAGCAATGTTTGATGTCATCTCCTGCTTAATCATCTGTTCGGTTATGGAAACAGTAACATCACTAAGAATTACCTCAAAGCTGTTATCGTGAAATATAACGCATTGAACTTTAAAAAACTTGCCATTCTTTCCAATCTGGTATTCCATCTTTGGTGTTTCCGGTGATGTCATCTCAATCAATGATTGTTTTTCAACAAATTCGAAGACAGGCTGAAATTCTCTTATCTTGAAGAAATTAGTTGATGAAATTGTCAGTTCACCTGAGATCATATTCATGAACTGAATGAAGTGGTTGTTTGAAAGAATCTTTGTTTTGTCTGCCGAAAAAAAGGCAATGCCTTCATTTAGTGCACTAAGATGACTGAAGAGCTTCTCCTTTTCATTAGCAAGGTCATTCTGAGTCTTAAGCATTTTATTATATATCCCGATGATTTCTTCACCGATAATACCTAGCTCATTTTTCGGAAAATGAGAGTCGGCTTCCAGCGGTTCATTATTTGAAACCCTTATGGCAAAATCCTTGAGTTTGGTGATCGATTTTCCGAATTTATTGGTTACTGCCAGCAGAATCAGCCATATTGCAATGAATGAAAGAGATATATAAATAATAAAATATTTCCTAGCTGCCAGAAAATCTATGACTTTTATATCGTAAACTACTGCGGCTCTTATGTAGTAAACATTATAATATTTTGCATAATAATAGTATTCTTCACCCGTTGTTTCAGATTTTCTTATGATTGTTCCAAAATCAGAATAAAGCGATTCATGAATCTCAGGCCGGTTTTTATGATTCTCAATACTCTTCCAGTCGCTGATAGAGCTGTCATACAAAACATCTCCGGAAGGACTGACTATAGTAATACGAAGATTATCATGCGGTAACAGTTTTGTTATTGAGTCGGTAAGGTTCCAGTTGTTATTTTCATATATTGAATTGGCTTTTATATAATTATCTACAATCTTTGTAATGTTATATAATTCGTCATTCAGTGTTGAAATCCTGAAATCCTTTTCTTTCTTATAGAAATAGGTCAAAATCAATAATGTAAACAGTACAAATATTGATGAGTAGTATAAAAACAGGTTGTTTCTGAACTTATTCCGTATAATCATTTCTGAAAAGATTTATTCTCATTATTTATTATTGTGTTTGAATCAAGCCCTGGATGCCTGATGTCAGTACCCTTGAGTGAATAAATTGAGGCTTCTGCGATATTTGTTGCATGATCGGCAATTCTTTCAATATTTGTGATAATGTTTTTAAGATCAAGATAACTGAGAAGCATTTCTCTTGTTTTCTCACTGATATTAACTTTTTATATACTGTTTAACAGTAGCTTATGGTTCATTTCATCGATTATTTCATCGTTTTTAATGGTCCATATTGCATATTCACTGTCATCATTTATGAACGAAAGTAATGATTTTTCGACCATTACAGTTCCTGACATAAGCATTCCTGAAATCACCTCAGACATTGCTTTATATTCCTGAGCATCCTTTATATTTTCAACCGAATGGAGAATGTTGATAACTACATCGCCTATCCGTTCGAGGTTTATTGACATCCTGTAAATTGCAACTATCTTCCGGATATCTGAAGCTACAGGCTGATAAAGAACAATGGAATTGATGAATTTGTCACTTATGAGAATCTCATATTTGTCGATCTTATTTTCATTTTCCATTATCTCCTTTCTTATCTTTCCCGGTTCTTCTTTATCATGGCCCTCCATATACTTCTCAAGGAGAGTAAGCTGGGCAAGTATTATGTCGGCCATCTTTTCGAAGGTGTCGACAATATCGAGTATTGACTCTTCTCTCTTTGTTTTCATATCTGATAATAAATTAATGTAACAGGGGAATATCTGAATTATATTATATACAAAGTTAATTTCATTTAATATTATAGCTATCAGCTATTTGTTATTTAATTGTTACAATTTAATAACAAAAAAAGCGCCCTTTTGGGCGCTGAATATTTATTTGCAGATAACAAATGCCTTAAGAACAGAAATTCTCTTTTTTATGCCATTTTTATCAGAATAGCTTTAAGAGTGTCTGTAACATCCTCTTCCTCATCCACACATCTTTCGAGGATCTCAAGAATCTTGTTGTTTTTGAGTAATTCTTTTACGTCTTCTTCCTCCTGGAACAGCGCAGATATTCCAACATAATATAACTCATCGGCTTTATGTTCCAGGATTGTTACATTTTCACATGCCTGGGCAATTTTCTCTTTATTGGTTATGGGATCCTTTAAGCAATAAATAGCCGCTTCAATCTCCTTTGCAGCTTCATAAATCACCCCGGCCATCTCTTCGTAAATGGGAATAAGAGTTTTTGGTTTATAAAGACATACTCTTCTGCTTATCCCGTTTATGGAATCGACCACATCGTCAATATGTGCTGCCAGCTCATGAATATCCTCCCTGTCGAAGGGAGTAATGAATGACTTGTTAAGCTGGTTGTATATTTCATCAGTCAGATCATCGCCCACATGTTCAATGTCTTTGATAACCTTATGGATTCTTTCATGTTCTTCAAATCCTTTGCTGATCATAAGTTCTTTAAGGAGTTCTGATGCTTTGACCAGGTTTTGTGCACCACTTTCAAACAGTGGAAAGAAGGAATGATCTTTTGGTACAAAAAACTTAAGAAATTTGTCAATATTCATAATCTGTTTTTTTAGTAATTACAAAATAAGTTAATGGAATAACTTTAAAATATCCAGCTGAAAAAGTAATACATTACAGCTCCGATTGATGCACTTATTGGAATTGTCAATACCCAGGACCAGAAAATTTTTGTAGTAACACCCCATTTTACAGCAGAGACACCTTTTCTTGCTCCAACACCAATAATTGCTCCTGTAATAGTATGTGTGGTGCTTACAGGAATTCCAAAATGTGTAGCAAAGAAAAGAGTTAATGCACCGGAAGTCTCCGCACAAAAACCTTCAAACGGCTTAAGCTTGGTTATCTTTTGACCCATGGTTTTGACAATCCTCCATCCTCCAAACAGGGTTCCCAGGGCAATGGCCGACTGGCAGGATAATATTATCCATAATGCAATCGGATCATCTTTGGTTGCAAGTCCTGTAATAATCAAAGAAGCCCATATTATACCCATTGATTTCTGTGCATCATTGCCACCATGACCAAGACTAAACAGTGATGCTGAGATAATCTGGATCCTTCTGAACAGCTTGTCAACACCTGAAGGTGAATGCTTTCGGCATAACCATACCACTATTGTGGAGATTGTAAAAGAGGTGACTAATCCGATAAGAGGAGCAATAACGATAAAGGATACTATTTTAATGAGACCCGAAAATACTATACTGCTGACACCTGCATGTACATATGAAGCACCTACAAGCCCTCCAACCAGTGTGTGTGAGGAACTGGAAGGAAGACCCCACCACCAGGTGGCAAGATTCCATATAATTGCAGCAACAAGGGCAGATGCAATAACAGTCATGGTCAAAACATCAGGATTTACAACCCCTTTACCAATAGTATGAGCAACTTTTAAAGGGAATATGGTAAATGCAATAAAATTGCAGAAAGCGGCCATTATTACAGCTGCTATTGGCGAGAGAACCCTTGTGGAAACAATTGTGGCAATTGAATTAGCTGAATCGTGAAAACCGTTTATAAAGTCAAATATCAGAACTAATCCTACGATAACATATAGAAATGTCATTTTTCTTCTATTAATAATGAATTGAAAATTCCTGTAAAGATATTGAATTATTGTTAAAGGATAAGTTGTTCATTACCTTTTGATTATGTCCGGTGTATGTATTTTATGCAAATTTCTTCAAAGTAACGGTATTGACACGAGACTGGAAAGGATTAGATTATTAAGTTTTTGTTACATTTTGCACTTCAGTATGGCTGCAAAATAAAAAAGTACATTTTAAGATGACAGGCTTATATATCATTGTTTATATTACCAAATAGTGTTAAATTTAGTGATTATTATTAGATTGTTTAAAACTTAAAGTCAGTTTAAAATGAGCGACATACGTAAACTCGAACCAAAAGAATTATGGAACTGCTTCCATGAAATTACACAAATACCTCACCCCTCTAAAAAGGAAAAGAGACTTGCCGAATACATGAAGGAATTTGGCGAAAAGAATGGGCTTGAAACAATGATAGATGAGGTTGGTAATGTAATTATCAGAAAACCAGCTACAAAAGGAATGGAGGGCCGGATGGGAGTGATCCTTCAGTCGCATCTGGATATGGTTCCACAGAAAAATAATGATAAGAAACATGATTTTGAAAAAGATCCTATCAAAACTATTGTTGACGGGGAATGGGTGAGAGCTGACGGAACAACTCTCGGTGCCGACGATGGTATAGGAGTTGCTGCCTCCATGGCAGTTCTGTTGTCGAAGGATATTGCACACGGACCTGTAGAGGCTCTGTTTACTATTGATGAAGAAACAGGAATGACTGGTGTTAACGGACTTAAGAAAGGTGTTCTTAAAGGCGATATCCTCCTGAACCTCGATTCTGAAGACGAAGGTGAACTGTGTGTTGGTTGCGCCGGTGGTATTGACGTGAATATAACAAAGGATTACGCTGAAGAAACAACACCCAAAGGCATGGTTGCATATAAGATTTCTGCAAAAGGTCTCAGGGGTGGTCATTCTGGTGTCGATATCGCCCTTGGCAGGGCAAACTCCAATAAATTGATGTTCCGGTTCCTTATGCAGGCAGAGTCTGATTTTAAAATCAGGATTGCTGAAGTAGCAGGAGGTGATCTGAGAAATGCTATTCCTCGTGAATCATCTTCCATTGTTCTTGTAGCTGAAGCAGGAGCAAAGGACTTCGAAAAGTTTGTAAAAAACTATGAGAAGATGTATAAGGCTGAATTTGCAGAAACTGAACCTGATCTGAAGTTCTTTTCGGAAAAGGTTGTAACTCCTGCCAAAGTGATGAAAATAGATGAACAGTATAAGATTATAAGGGCAGTATTTGCATGTCCGAATGGAGTTCAGCGAATGAGCCAGTCTATGAAAGGAATGGTTGAAACATCGAACAACCTGGCAATTGTCAGATGTATTGGGGGGAAGTTCGAAACATATAACCTGACCCGCAGCTCTGTTGATTCTTCAAAAGAAGCAGTAGCGTGGAAGATTGCCGCTGTATTTCATCTGATAGGAGCTAAGGTGACTCTTACGGGTGGTTATCCTGGCTGGAAACCAAATATGGAATCACCTATCCTGAAGACTATGAGCAAAATATATAAGGATATTTTTAAAACTGCCCCTGAAGTAAAAGCAATTCATGCAGGTCTGGAGTGCGCTATCCTTGGAGGCACTTATCCTAACCTCGATATGATCTCATTTGGACCGACAATAAAACATCCGCACTCTCCTGATGAGAAAGTAAATATTGAGTCAGTATCTAAATTCTGGGATTTTCTTACAGGTACACTTAAGAACATACCAACAAAAAA
>DAOQAX010000048.1:0-7872 GCA_035354395.1 Bacteroidales bacterium
AGACGACCTGAGGGATTTTCGTAAATTGGGAAAGCCAAAGTATTTCTTCGGGGTTACGGCAGGGAACATGGATTCTATGGTAAATCATTACACTGCTGCCCGTCGTTTACGGTCAGATGATGCTTATACTCCAGGAGGAAAAGCAGGCTTCCGTCCTGATTATCCCACAAATGTATATACGAAGATCCTTAAGGATATTTTTCCTGATGTGCCGGTTGTGATAGGTGGGATAGAGGCATCAATGCGCCGACTGACACATTATGATTACTGGAAAAATAAACTTGAACCTTCAATACTTATAAGCAGTGGAGCTGATCTGCTGGTTTACGGAATGGGTGAACAGCCATTGCGTGAACTTATACGGTTGTTATCAAAAGGAGTTCCTTTCCCATCGCTTAAAACAATACCGCAAACTGCGATTGTTACCGGTAAGGACGATCACCTGCCGGCACAGAAACAGTGGAAAGATATTTCCCTGAACTCATTCGAAAAATGTGTAAGCGACAAGAACCTGTTTGCTGAAAATTTTGTAAGCTTTGAAAAAGAGTCCAATAAGATTGAGTCTGCAAGGTTGAATGAAAAAGCAGGCGAAAAAAAGGTAATCATCAATCCGCCTTATCCTCCCATGGACGTGGAAGAAGCTGACCGCTCTTTTGACCTCCCATACATGTTTATGCCGCATCCGAGGTATAATAAGAAGGAAAACATCCCGGCATATGATATGATAAAATTCTCAGTGAATATTCATCGCGGATGTTTTGGAGGATGCAGCTTCTGCGCTATAGCAGCACATCAGGGGAAACAAATAATAAGCCGATCGGAAAGATCAATCATGACAGAAGTGGAAAAAATTACATTACTCCCTGATTTTAAGGGATATCTGTCTGATCTTGGCGGTCCGTCGGCAAACATGTACATGATGGGGGGAAAGGATAAGAATTTGTGTAAAAAATGTCCGAAACCATCCTGTATATGGCCTGTTGTATGCAAGAACCTGAATACCAGTCATGGGCCACTTCTGGAACTATATAAAAAAGTGGACAGGATGGATGGGATAAAGAAATCATTTATAGGGAGCGGTCTCCGGTACGATTTGCTGTTCCCTGAATGGAATAAGAATGCCGGAAGAACAGAAAGTGAGTATCTGGAAGAACTGATAGTAAATCATGTTTCAGGGAGGTTGAAAGTAGCACCTGAGCATACCTCCTCAAAGGTTTTATCAGAAATGCGTAAACCTCCTTTTGAGCTTTTCAGGAAGCTTAAAAAACGGTTTGATAACATAAAAATCAAGCACGAGATTAAGTATGAACTCATTCCATATTTTATTTCATCACATCCGGGTTGCATGGATTCTGACATGAAGGATCTGTCGGAAGAGGTTAAAAGTCTTGGCATTAAGCCTGAACAGGTTCAGGATTTCACCCCGACCCCGATGACCCTTTCAACTCTGATGTACTACACCGGGTTTGATCCATACACCGGAAAGAAAGTTTTTGTAGCAAGAAATATTGAAGAAAAAAGAAGACAGAAAGATTTCTTTTTCTGGTATAACAAAGGCCATCACGCAAAGGCTGATGGCAGAGTTCATAAAGGAGGAAGAAAAAAAGAAACCGGGACTAATAAATAATCCCGGTTTTCATGTTTATAATCAATTATTAAAAATCTCTTATTCGTATTCTTTAAGAATATTTTTAACATCGTCAGGAGCAACCCTGCCGTAGGTTTTTCCGCCTACCAGAACAACCGGAGCAAGACCGCAGGCACCCACACATCTTAGTGTAGATAATGAGAACTTGTTGTCTTTAGTTGCTTCGCCTACCTGGATCCCCAGTTCTTTCTTGAACTCTGCAAGGACGTTTTCGGCACCCCTTACGTAACATGCTGTTCCCAGACATACGCTAATAGGATACTTGCCTTTTGGAGTCATTGTAAAGAAAGAGTAGAAAGATACCACTCCGTATACTTTGGCTACAGGTACGTTCATGAAATCAGCAACTACTTCCTGTATTTCTGCAGGAAGATATCCAAAATGTTCCTGGGTAGTGTGCAGAACATTAATAAGCTCCTGTGGATCATTATTGAAGGAATCACATGTTCCTTTTATAAAATCCACATCTTCTTTTCTTAATTCTATTTTTATATGAGACATATCCGTTAATTTTATTATTGACCAATGTTAAAGTATTATTTTTTAATTATGATCTTTTCCTTCTTATCAAAATAATGAGTATGAAGAAGATGATGGGCTTTTTCGCTGTTAGGCTTGCCAAGGAACTCTTCATAAAGCTTTATTATGAACGGATTCTCATGAGATTTTCTTAGAGGCTTATTCTTATCTTCACTGTAAAGTGCAGCAGCTCTTGCTTTGAGCACTTCGGAATTGCCATGATGCAATGGCTGTCCGCCACCACCTATACAACCTCCTGGGCAGGCCATAACTTCGATTGCATGGAACTGTGATTTTCCTGCTCTTACATCATTCAGAAGCTTACGTGCGTTTCCAAGTCCGTGTGCAATACCGATATTCACAGGAAGACCATTAAAGTCGATTGTTGCAGAACGGACACCTTCCATACCTCTGAGTTCGGTAAAATCGATTTTTTCGAGTTTTTTACCTGTAAAAACTTCGTAAGCTGTACGGACGGCTGCTTCTATAACACCACCGGTAGTACCAAATATTACAGCTGCACCGGTTGATTCTCCGAGAGGATTATCAAAATCTTCATCAGCAAGTGTGTTGATATCGATATTTGCCTGTTTAATGAATGCTGCAAGTTCCCTTGTGGATATTGAGTAATCAACATCAGGATTATTATCAACTGAGAATTCGTCTCTCTGGCATTCATATTTCTTGGCAAGGCAGGGCATTATTGAAACAACTACCATATCCTTGCGGTTAACACCGATCTTGTCTGCGAAATATGATTTGGAAATAGCTCCGAACATCTGCTGCGGTGATTTTGCAGTTGAAGGAACATCTTTCAGATCGGGGAAATAATATTCAAAGAAATTTACCCAACCCGGGCAGCACGATGTAAGAATAGGAATTTTTGCAGTCTTATCACCCTTGAGGTATCTTCCCAACCTGTCTAGAAGTTCAGTGCCTTCTTCCATTATTGTCAGGTCAGCAGCGAAATCGGTGTCAAAAACATAGTCAAAACCGAGAGCCCTGAGGGCAGCTGCCATTTTACCGGTAACGATTGATCCTGGTTCCATTCCGAATTCTTCACCAAGAGCCACACGTACTGCAGGTGCAGTCTGTACTACAACTGTTTTAGTCGGATCAGCCAGAGCTCTCAGTACCTGAGGAATGTGGTTAACCTCTGTAAGAGCACCTGTGGGGCAGACAGCAACACACTGACCGCAATATGTACATGGAGAGTGTTCGAGATTCTGTTCAAAGGCAGGAGCAACGGTGGCCATAAAGCCTCTGTTTACAGCTGACAATGCTCCAACAGTCTGGACTGTGTTGCACATTGTTTCGCAACGACGGCACATTATGCATTTGTCGAGGTCTCTGACAATTGAAGGCGATGTGTCTTTTCTATAGGTGGATACAGCTGCAAATTCCTGTCCTGGTATTTCTCTTATGCCAAGACGGTGAGCCATCGACTGCAGATCGCAATTTCCTGATTTTGAACAAACCAGACAATCCTTAGGATGGTCGGAAAGTATAAATTCCATAACGGTTCTTCGGGCATTCAATACCCTTGTGGTATGAGTCTTGACTACCATTCCGTTCTGGCAATCTGTTGAACATGAGGGAGGAAGGTTTTTTCTTCCGTTAACCTCAACTACACAAATACGGCAACCAGCAGGTTTGTTCTCGATGTTCATATCATCCAGATGCATGTAGCACAATGTAGGGATATCAATTCCCAGCATTTTGGCAGCCTGGTATATTGTGGTACCTTTTGGTACTTCAATCTCTTTATTATCAATAGTAAGTTTTATTGTTTCCATTGTTTTTTCTGATTATCTGATAAATATTGCATCAAACTTACATTTCTCCTTACATGAACCGCATTTAATGCAAATAGAAGGATCGATCTTGTGAGTCTCTTTTCTTTCCCCTTTGATAGCACCAACAGGGCAAACTCTTGCGCATGCAGTACATCCGACGCAATTATCAGGATTAATAACATATTCCATCAGGCTGCGGCAATGACCTGCCGGACATTTTTTGTCAACAACATGTGCCTCAAACTCCTCTCTGTAATTTTCCATCATTGAGAGTACAGGATTTGGAGAGGTTTGTCCAAGACCGCAAAGAGCAGTGTCCTTAATAACATTACTCATATTTTTCAGTCTGTCAAGATCCTCAAGAGTTCCCTTACCTTCACAGATTTGGCCAAGAAGCTCATTTAATCTCTTGTTGCCGATTCTGCAAGGGGCACACTTACCGCATGATTCCTCAACGGTGAAGTCGAGGTAGAATTTTGCCATTGAAACCATACAGTCATCTTCATCAAGGATAATCATTCCACCTGAGCCCATTATTGATCCGGCTGCAACCAGGTTATCATAGTCGATAGGAATATCAAGATGTTTTTCTGAAAGACAACCACCCGAAGGACCTCCGGTTTGTACACCTTTGAACTTTTTACCGTTTCTTATACCACCACCGATCTCAAATACAACCTCTCTCAGGGTAGTACCCATTGGAACTTCAATAAGTCCGACGTTGTTTATCTTTCCGGCCAGTGCAAATACTTTTGTTCCTTTTGATTTTTCAGTTCCGATACTTGAGTACCATTTTGCTCCTTTAAGGATAATTACAGGAATAGCTGCTAATGTCTCAACGTTATTAACATTAGTAGGTTTTTTACGGAAGCCTGATTCTGCCGGGAATGGCGGTTTTACTGTAGGTTCACCGCGAAGCCCCTCCATTGAATGGATGAGAGCAGTCTCTTCACCGCAAACAAATGCACCTGCGCCATAGCGAAGATTAATATCAAAATTAAAACCGGTGCCCATAATATTATTGCCAAGCAATCCATATTCTCTTGCCTGTTTTATTGCAACCTGCAATCTGTGAATTGCAAGAGGATATTCAGCGCGTACATATATAAGGCCGTTTGAAGCGCCGATGCTGTATCCGCAGATAGCCATAGCTTCAAGGACTGAGTGTGGGTCGCCTTCAAGAACTGAACGGTCCATGAATGCTCCCGGGTCGCCTTCGTCAGCATTACAAACTACATATTTTTCATCTGACTGGTTCTTACGGGCCAGTTCCCATTTGAGACCTGTCGGGAAACCTGCGCCACCACGACCTCTCTGACCTGAATCCTTAATCTCTTTAATGGTATCTTCAGGGGTCATCTCTGAAAGTACTTTTCCGAGAGCCATATAACCATCGCGTGCGATATATTCATCGATATTTTCCGGATTGATAAATCCGCAGTTACGAAGAACTATTCTGAGCTGTTTTTTGAAAAAGCCCATATGTTTTGAGTCGGAAACCGGTTCCTTGTTGACCGGATCCTTGTATAAAAGACGTGTTACTTTCCTTCCTTTTATAACGTGTTCTTCAACTATTGTCTGTGCATCTTCAGGTTTAACCTGTACGTAGAAAGTATTGTCGGGCATTACTTTCACAATAGGTCCTTTTTCGCAAAAGCCGAAACAACCTGTCAGAATAACCTGAACCTTGTCGGTCAAACCTTTTGCTTCAAGTTCATCCCTTAAATTGCATACAATAGCATCGCTTTCTGAAGAATGGCAACCTGTGCCACCGCAAACAAGAAGATGCATGCTGTACTTTGACATAATTTTTCCTCCTTACTCTTTTTTGTCATCAATAGATTGGTAATTCACTGGGATGATACCATCAACAAGTTCACCCGTTTTAATGTATTTTTCAATTATCTGGTCTGCTCTTTTAAGATCTACATACCCAAATACAACCGGATCCTGTCCCGGGAGTTTAACCTCAATAGTAGGTTCAGCGTAACAATATCCCATGCAGCCTGTCTGAGTTACAACAGCTGCAATATTTCTCCTTTCGAGTTGTTCCAGAAAAAACTCCATAACGGCTTTTGCCCCTGATGCAATACCGCAGGTTGCCATAGCAACCTTCACCTGAACTACACTTTCAGGATCCATGGCCTTGATTCGGATGTCCAACCCGGTCTTTATTTCTTCGCGTTTCTTCTTAAGATCCGCCAGTGACGTGATTTTTGACATGCTTTTATCTATTTAGTTTAATTTTTATTTTGTTGCATTTCTCAGTTGAGATTTGCGGGTTAAAATTATTCAAATTATTTATTAGAATACAATGACAATTGCTATCACTTTTCTTTAAATGTTATTCCTGATGCCTCAATTTCTTTAAGATTCTCACTTATCATGGATGCTATATCATCAAGCAAATTTTTGTCATATAATGTTTCGACTTCAAGAAATTCCTTAGTCTCCTTTGACGAAAACCTGTACTCATCTTTGTCAGTTGAATGCTGGTATATAAAATTTATTTCCGGATTTGAGGCCACCAGGATTATTATTGTACCGACAATATCACCCAAAGGCTGTCTGTCAATATGATTTAATATGAAATCGGCTGTCACCTTAGTTCCTTTTCCCGGCTCAGAGTCAATTTTCAATCCTCCTCCGGCAAGTTCTGCATGATACTTAAGCAGAGACAACCCAAGTCCCATTTTCCTTTTTGTTCTCGTAGTGACAAAGGGATCAGTGACATTTGCAAGAATATCAGGTGGGATTCCGGTGCCATTGTCTGTTATTATTATCCGGTAAGAGTTACCTGAAACAGATTCTGTTATTTCAATTGAGATCTCATCAGCTTTTGCGCGGATAGAGTTCTGAACGATATCTAATATGTTAAGCGACAGGGTTATCATTCTGTAAATACCTTTCTGCCATTTACTCCTTTTAGTGCCTGTCTTATCTCGGAAAATGAACGGGTCTCCATGGAGAAGTTTGTGAATATAGTTCCGATATTATCCGGGAAATGAGCATCGGAACTTCTTGTTATGGTGAATCCTTTTATTTCAGGATGCGCTGCAGTAAATTTCTCCGGCGAGGTCAGTCTGGAAATTTCGAGAGCATCAGCTTTCATGTTTACCGGAAGAAATCCAAGCTGGCTGTAAATGCTGTTTTTCAGTTTGTCGATATGGGCCGGTATGAAGAGACCGTTAAGATTGTGAGTAAAAGCTTCCACCTCTTCAAATGATTTAGACAGGGCATTTGTCAGTAGCCTCTTCTCCTCAAAGATAACGATGTCATTCTCATCAACCTGAACCTGGTACCCGAATTTGTCCGGATCGTTAATCAGATCCGGAAGGTTATTATCGAGAAATTCCTGAAAAAGATCAAGAGCATCAGTATTTTCAAAGAACGCAAGGCAATGAACCTCTTCTTTTGTTGTTATTTCAGCCCCCTGCAAAACAAAAATTCCCTTTTGTGCTGCAAGTCTTTTTATCAGCTTGCAATGCCGGGTGGAGTTGTGATCGGTGATTCCGATTATATCAAGCCCCTTTCTGGCTGCTTCCGAAACAATATTTACCGGGCTCATGTCCAGATCTCCGCAAGGGGAGAGGACAGTGTGAATATGCAGGTCGGCCCGGAAAACTTTCATTCCTTTTTCAATAATTCAAATAAACGGCCTGCAACGCTGAATGTATCCATATCAGTACTTAAAACGGGTATGCATTCGGTGTTGCTTTTTTCAATTGTATCAGCTTCAGGAACAGATCCCTTTACAATAATAATTGCAGCAAGATCCTTAAGTGAAGCGATTGCTATTATATTCTGATGTGTCTGAAGAGTGATCCATACTTCTCCTTCTTTTGCATTTCCCATTACATCACTCAGGAGATCTGAAACATAACCGCCTTTGACTTCGTTACTCAGACC